>JAUYFI010000184.1 GCA_030691075.1 Sulfurisoma sp.
CCATGAGCGGCGTCGGTCATCCGCCGTCCCTGGCGCGCTCAGACCCCCAACGAACAAGACGTTTCATCCGTCGCAGGTGCGCGCGGCACCACGGGATAATTGAGATGGAGACCCACCTCGCCGACTTCATCCGCGACACCCGCGCCGGCCGCGAGGCCGAGGCGATCCTGCGCACCTGCGTCCATTGCGGCTTCTGCACCGCGACCTGCCCGACTTACCAGCTGCTCGGCGACGAGCTCGATGGTCCGCGCGGGCGCATCTACCTCATCAAGCAGATGCTCGAAACCGGCGCGGCCACCGAAAAGACCCGCCTGCACCTCGACCGCTGCCTGACCTGCCGTTCCTGCGAAACAACCTGCCCCTCGGGCGTGCAGTATTCGCGCCTGCTCGACATCGGCCGCGAGGTAGTGGCTGGGCGCGTGCCGCGTTACGGCAGCGACGGGCTGATGCGCTCGCTGCTCAAGCATTTCCTGCCGCGCCCCCTGCTGTTCAACCCGGCGCTGCGCGTGGGCCAGATGTTGCGCCCGCTGCTGCCCGCCGCCCTCAAGGCCAAGATCCCCGAGCGCCGCGACCCCGGGCGGACGCCGGCGCCGCGCCATGCGCGCCGCATGATCGTGCTGGCCGGCTGCGTGCAGCCGGCAATGCTGCCGGGCATCAACGCGGCGGCGGCCCGCGTGTTCGACCGGCTGGGCATCTCGCTGGTCGAAGCCGAGCGTGCCGGCTGCTGCGGCGCGCTGCGCCTCCATCTCGACGATGCCGCAGGCGCGTGTGCCGATGCCCGGCGCAACATCGATGCCTGGCTGCCGCTGCTCGACGCCGGCTTTGAAGCCATCGTCATGACGGCGTCGGGTTGCGGCGTGCAGGTGCGCGACTATGCCCACCTGTTGCAGGACGATCCGCGCTACGCCGTCAAGGCCGCGCGCATTGCGCTGGCGACGCGCGACATCAGCGAGGCGCTGATCGGCGAGAAGGCCGCGTTGCTGGAACTGCTGGAAAAGTCGGCTCTAGCGGCACGGCGACGCGTGGCCTTCCACTCCTCGTGCACCCTCCAGCACGGCCAGCAGATTCGCGGCGTGGTCGAGGAACTGCTCGCGGCGGCGGGCTATGCGCTGGTGCCGGTGAGCGACGCCCATCTGTGCTGCGGCTCGGCCGGCACCTACTCGGTGCTGCAATCGGAGATCTCGACCCAACTGCGCGACAACAAACTCCGCGGGCTAGGCGTGGGCGGGGCCAATGGTTTCGTGGCGCCCGAGGTGATCGCCAGTGCCAACATCGGCTGCATCACCCACCTGCAGAGCGGCACGGCCCTGCCGGTGCGGCACTGGATCGAACTGCTCGACGAAGCCACGGCTGCGCCGGCGTGCTGATCCTACGGGTTGTTTTCCACCAGCAGCTTGGCGGTCGCCTCGGCGACGGTGGTGCCTTCCTGGTTCTTGCAGGTGCCGGCGAAGCTGACCATGCCGCCCTTGAGCTTGGGCTTGTCGTCCTTGGCGGTCACGGTCCACGCCACGGTCAGCGTGTCACCGGCGCGCACCGGCGCGGTGAATTTGATGTTGTGCTCGACGTAGGCGATGGCCGTGCCGTGGAGGATCATGCCCATCGGCGCCGCCATGACGTTGCTGGTCAGGTAGCCGTGGGCGATGCGGCCGCCGAAGCGGGTTTCCTTGCCGTAGGACTCGTTGACGTGCAGGGGGTTGAAGTCGCCGAAGAGGCCGGCGCCGAGCACGATGTGGGTTTCGGTCAGGGTCATGGTCGACTCGAAGACGTCGCCGACCTTGAGTTCGTTGTAGCCGCGGCCTGGGTGCATGTGATTTCTCCCGCTCATGTGGAAAGTCGCGCGGTCAGTATAATCAACCCATGCCACTGACCATCGAAACCGTCGCGGCCCAGCACATCGGCGACCGCGAAGAGCAGCAGGATCGCGTCGCGATCTTCCCGCATCCCACGCACAAGGGGGCGCTGCTGGCCGTGCTGGCCGACGGCATGGGCGGCCATTCCGGCGGCTCGCTCGCCGCCGAACAGGTGATCTTCAAGGCGCGCCATGCCTTCGATTCATCGCCACCCAACGTCGAGAACGTGCGCGAGACGCTGGCCGCCGGCATCAACGATGCCCACGACAGCATCAAGCTGGCGGCGATCACCAGCGAGCAGGATCCGCACAGCACCGCCTGTATCCTGATTCTGCAGCCCGGCCGCGTCGACTGGGCCTACTGCGGCGATTCGCGCATCTACCATTTCCGCAACGGCGAAAAGATCACCCGCACCTTCGATCACTCCTACGTCATGGATCTGGTGCGCCAGGGCCTGATCGGCGAGGAGGATGCGGAGAAGCATCCCAACAAGAACATCCTTCTGTCCTGCCTCGGCGACGATCCGGCCCCGCGCATCGACTACGGCGAGACTTCGCCGCTGCGGGACGGCGACGCCTTCCTGCTCTGCTCCGACGGAATGTGGGCCTACTTCACCGACGAAGTGATCGGCAAGGTGCTCAACGAATTCCCGGTGCGCCAGGCCGCCGAGATCTTCATCAACACCGCGCGCAGCCGCGGCAATGGCCGCGGCGACAACATCTCGGTGGCCATCGTTCGCGTCAGGGAAGTCGAAGCGCCGAAGGAAGAGCCGTTGTGGAAGAAGGCCATCGCGCAGCGCAAGGCCGTCGCGGGCGGTAGCTGATCAGCCGATCCAGCGCCGCCGCCAGAAGATCGCGCCCAGCGTGCTCGCCACGCCGACCATCAGGCCGAGGGCGATGAAAAAGCCGTTGCCGGCATCGAGCAGCGGCATGGCCTTGAAATTCATGCCGAAAATTCCCGAGATCAGCGTCGCCGGCATGAAAATGATGGCGACGACCGTCAGTGCGCGCACTTCCTGATTGACGCGGTTGCTGATGGAGGACAGGTAGATGTCGAGCATGCCGGCGAGGAGGTCGCGAATCGCCTCCAGCGATTCGATCAGATGCACCGTGTGGTCGTAGATGTCGCGCAGGTAGAGCTGCGTCTCGGCGGTGAAGAAGCGGCTTTCGTTGCGCACGAGTGTGTTGATGGCTTCGCGCAGCGGCCAGATGGCGCGGCGCAGGGTCAGCGTCTCGCGCTTCAACTGGTGCAGGGTGTGCAGCAGCGCCGCGTCGGGCCGGGCTATCAGTTCTTCTTCGAGATCCTCGCTGCGCTCGCCGATCTGCTCCAGAACGATGAAGTAGCGGTCGACAAGCACGTCGAGCAGGGCGTAGGCGAGGTAGTCGGTGCCGAGGCTACGAATGCGGCCCTTGTCCTGCCTCAGCCATTCGCGCACCGGGTCGAAGCGCCCCGTCGGCCGCTCCTGGAAGGTCAGCACGAAATCGCGGCCGATGACGAAGCTGACCTGCTCCGAGGTCACCGTCAGCGTCGCCGCGTCGTAATCGAAAAAGCGGGCAACGAGGAAGAGATAGTCGCCGTAGTCGTCGACCTTGGGGCGCTGGTCGGTGTTGAGGATGTCCTCCAGCACCAGCGGGTGCAGCTTGAAGCGGCGGCCGATCTCGGTCATCACCTCGGGCTCGTGCAGGCCGTGGACGTTGAGCCAGAGGCGTGGCAGCGTCGGCGCGCAGGCATGACATTCGGCCAGCGAGTCGAAGCGGGTTTCCGTGAGGCTGTCGGGTCCGTACTCGATCAGGTTGATCGCGGTGCGCTCGGTCTTGCGTTCGCCGAGGTGGACAAGGGTGCCCGGAGGCAGTCCGGTCTTGCCGGAACGCAGGGGACGAACGGGTTTTGCGCGCTTGCTCTTGCTGGCCATGGTCGGGCGATTTCAGTATGATTCCCGTCTTTCCCCGCACCAACGCGGGGTGGGCCCATGATACAGCGCGGACCCGCACCAGACAAAGCACGGAGAGAGTGAATATGCCACTGACGATCGGAGTGCCGCGGGAGACCTTCGCCGGCGAGAAACGCGTCGCCACCGTCCCCGATGTCGTCGAGAAACTGATCAAGCTGGGCTTTGCCGTGTCCGTCGAATCGGGTGCCGGCGATGCCGCCAATTTTGCCGACGACACCTACCGTGCCGCCGGCGCCGAGATCGTCGCCGATGCCGTCAGCCTGTGGGCCAAGGCCGACATCGTCTTCAAGGTGCGCGCACCCGCCACGGCCGAAGTCGGCCTGATGCGGGAAGGCAGCACGCTGGTGTCGTTCGTCTGGCCGGCGCAGAACCCGGAACTGTTGCAGCAGTTGGCCGCCAGGAAAGTCACGGTGCTGGCCATGGACAGCGTGCCGCGGATGTCGCGGGCGCAGAAGATGGACGCGCTATCGTCGATGGCCAACATTGCAGGCTATCGCGCCGTGATCGAGGCGGCTCACCACTTCGGCCGCTTCTTCACCGGCCAGATCACCGCCGCCGGCAAGGTGCCGCCGGCCAAGGTCTTCGTCATCGGCGCCGGCGTCGCCGGCCTGGCCGCGCTGGGCACCGCGGTGGGGCTGGGCGCCATCGTCCGCGCCAACGACACCCGCCCCGAAGTGGGCGACCAGGTCAAGTCCATGGGCGCCGAATTCGTGCCCGTCGATTACGTCGAGGAAGGCACCGGCGTCGGCGGCTACGCCAGGGTGATGTCCGAGGGCTTCCTGAAGGCCCAATTGGCAACCTTCGCCAAGCAGGCGAAGGATGTCGACATCATCATCACCACCGCGCTGATCCCGGGCAAGCCGGCGCCCAAGCTGATCACCGCCGAGATGGTGCGGAGCATGCGCCCCGGCAGCGTGATCGTCGACATGGCGGCCGAGCAGGGCGGCAACTGCGAACTGACCGAGCCGGGCACGGTGTGCGTCAAGCACGGCGTCACCCTCATCGGCTACACCGACCTGCCGTCGCGGCTGGCCAGGCAGTCATCGACGCTCTACGCCACCAACCTGCTGCGCCTGACCGAGGAACTGTGCAAGACCAAGGATGGCCAGATCAACGTCAACTTCGACGATGAAGTTCTCCGCGGGGCCACGGTGATCAAACAGGGCGAGGTCACCTGGCCGCCCCCGCCGCCCAGACTCTCGGCCGCGCCGCCGCAGGCCAAGCCGGCCGCGCCGCCGCCCAAACCCAAGGGCCATGGCCACGGTGCCGGCGAACCCATGGCCGGCAGCACGCTGGCCATCATCTTCGGCATCGGCGCCGTGCTGTTCTGGCTGGCCGGCGCCTTCGCCCCGGCGAGCTTTCTGTCGCACTTCACGGTCTTCGTGCTGGCCTGCTTCGTCGGCTACATGGTGATCTGGAACGTCACGCCCTCGCTGCACACGCCGCTGATGAGCGTGACCAACGCCATCTCCAGCATCATCGCCATCGGCGCGCTGGTCCAGATCGCGCCGCCGCTCGGCGAGGCGGCGGCCGACGGCCGCCCCTCGGGCCTGATCCTCGGCCTGGCCGTGCTTGCCCTGGCGCTCACCGCGATCAACATGTTCGGCGGCTTCGCGGTGACCCGCCGCATGCTGGCGATGTTCAGAAAGTAAGGCCATGTCCGCGAATCTTTCCACCATCGCCTACATCGGCGCCATCATCCTCTTCATCCTCAGTCTCGGCGGCCTGTCCACACCCGTGACCGCGCGCCGCGGCAACCTCTACGGCATCATCGGCATGACCCTCGCCGTGCTCGCCTCGGTGTTCGGCCCGCGCGTCACCCTGGCCGGCATCCCCTGGATCGTCGGCGCCATGGTCGTCGGCGGCAGCATAGGCCTCGTCGCCGCGCGCCGCGTGCAGATGACGCAGATGCCCGAATTGGTCGCGCTGATGCACAGCCTCGTCGGCCTCGCCGCCTGCCTCGTCGGCTTCGCCAGCTACATCGACACCTCGATCGTCTTCAGCGGCGCCGAGAAGGCCATTCATGAGCTCGAGATCTACGTCGGCATCTACATCGGCGCGGTGACATTCTCCGGCTCGGTGATCGCCTTCGGCAAGCTCTCGGGCAAGATCGGCGGCAAGCCCATGCTGCTGCCGGCCAGGCACTGGCTCAACCTGATCGGCGCGCTGCTGGTGATCTACTCCGCCTGGGCCTTCCTGCAGGCGAAGACGCCGGCCGACGGCGCCACGGCGCTGGCGGTGATGACCGTGATCGGCCTGCTCTTCGGCATCCACATGGTGATGGCGATCGGCGGCGCCGACATGCCGGTGGTGGTGTCGATGCTCAACAGTTACTCGGGCTGGGCGGCCGCCGCCACGGGCTTCATGCTCTCCAACGATCTGCTCATCGTCGTCGGCGCGCTGGTCGGCTCGAGCGGCGCCATCCTCTCCTACATCATGTGCCGCGCGATGAACCGCAACTTCATCAGCGTCATCGCCGGCGGATTCGGCACCGCCGGCGGCACGGTGGTGGCCAAGGCCGACGGCCAGCCGGCCGGCGAGGTTATCGCCATCAGCGCAGTGGAAACCGCCGAACTGTTGCGCGAGGCCAAGAACGTGATCATCGTTCCGGGCTACGGCATGGCGGTGGCGCAGGCCCAGCACACGGTCTACGAGATCACCAGGCTGCTGCGCGAGAAGGGCGTCAATGTTCGCTTCGGCATCCACCCGGTGGCCGGTCGCATGCCCGGCCACATGAACGTGCTGCTGGCCGAAGCCAAGGTGCCCTACGACATCGTGATGGAAATGGACGAACTCAACGGTGACTTCCCCGGCACCGACGTGTCGATCGTCATCGGCGCCAACGACATCGTCAATCCATCAGCCGAGGACGATCCGGGGAGCCCGATCGCCGGCATGCCGGTGCTGGAAGTGTGGAAGGCCAAAACCTCGATCGTGATGAAGCGCAGCATGGCGTCCGGCTACGCCGGCGTCGACAATCCGCTCTTCTACAAGGACAACAACCGCATGCTGTTCGGCGACGCGAAGAAGATGCTCGACGAGGTGCTGGCGGCGCTCAAGGCCTGACGCCGCCGCCCCATGCGTTTGAAAAAGTCGGCGCTGGCGGGACGGTGGTGCTTCAGCGATAGAGCCTGAACGGCGCGCCTTCTTCGCGCCAGCTTGCCTCATCGGAGCGCGCCGCTGCGTCGAGATCGGCCGGCGTCGCGGCCGGGTCATCCACCCACTGCCGCAACAGTTCGCTGCCGTTGATGAGGTCGATGGCGAGGCGGTCGCGCTCGTATTCGTAGGGAAAGTCGCGCCACAGCGGATAGTCGGGCCGCAGCCGGCGCAGGGCCTTGAAGGCGAGCGCCATCAGCCGCCAGGGGCGGAAGGCGGCATGATCGTAGTGCGTTGGGTCTTCGACGTGAATCTGCAGACCCTGGCACAACTGGCCGACATGCTTGTGGAAGGTCGGCTCGAACCAGCAGGGGCGCAGCCGGCAGCCGGCGAGCCAGTCCGGGGCGAGGGACTGCATTTCCTTGAGCAGCGCGGCGGCGTCGATGTCGGGCGCGCCGAATAGTTCCAATGGCCGTGTCGTGCCGCGCCCCTCGGAAAGCGTCGTGCCTTCGAGCATGACGGTGCCGGTGTAGCAGCGCGCCATCGAGAGGTTGGGCGCGTTCGGGCTCGGGTTGATCCAGCCGCGCTCGTTGACGGGCCAGCCGAAGCCGGGCGCGGAATCGGCTTCCCAGCCCGCCATGGCCACGACCTCGAATTCGACGTCCAGCTTCAGCGTCGCGACGAACCAGCGCGCCATTTCCCCGAGCGTGAGGCCATGGCGCATCGGCATCGGGCCGGCGCCGACGAAGCTTTTCCAGCCGGAGCGCAACGTCAGTCCCTCGACGGGGCGGCCGGCCGGGTTCGGCCGGTCCAGCACCCACACCACCTTGCCGCGCCGCGCCGCGGCTTCGAGCACATAGCGCAGCGTGGTGACGAAGGTGTAGATGCGGCAGCCGAGATCCTGCAGGTCGACGAGCAGGACGTCGAAGCTGTCCATCATGGCGTCGGTCGGCCGCCGCACTTCGCCGTAGAGGCTGAAGACCGGGATGCCGAGCACCGGATCGATGGTATCCGGCGATTCCATCATGTTGTCCTGCTTGTCGCCGCGCAGGCCGTGCTGCGGCCCGAAGGCGGCCGTCAAGTTGATGTCGGGCAGCGCGGCGAGCGCGTCGAGGGCATGAACGAGATCGCGCGTGGTCGAGGCCGGGTGGGCGAGCAGGGCGACGCGGCGGCCGGCGAGCGGGCGGCGTAGCGTGGCGTCCTCGAGGAAACGGTCGAGACCGAACTTCATGCGTTGTTGTCCTTGGCTATCGTCAGCGCGAAGGCGGACGGGTGATGGAAGTCCGGCCGGCCCGGCGCGTGGTTCAGCGCCCAGTAGCCGAGGCGGCCGTCGCGCGTCTCGAGAACCGCGGATAGCCCGAGCCGCCATGCATCGGCGACCGGCAGGGCCGCGGCCGGCAGTTCGACGTCGAGGTTCAGCGCGTTATCTTCAAGCCGGACGGCGATCGTCGGCACAGGGCAGGCCAGCTGCTCGCCGGCGCGTTCGCGGTAGCCGCCGAAGTGGTAGACCGCCCACTGGCCCGAGGGCGAGAAGTTGAACTCGCGGTAGGCGGCCGTGCCGGCGGTCGCGACGAACAGTTCGCAGCAGCTGGTGCTCCACGGCGTGTCGGCGGGGGCGGGGGCATCAACAGTCGGCAGGCGCAGATCGTCGATCGCGCCGCGGACCGCATAGGTGACGGCAAGTCCACCAGCCGGTAGCTGCGTCACCGTCGCGTCCACGCGTTGACGGAAGCCTGCCGGGTTGTCCGGATGGGCGATGAGATAGAGGTGCGTCGCCACCACGGGCGTCAGGCGGCCCACACTGTTTGGTGCTGCTCGCCGAGGCCCTCGACGCCGAGCCTCACCGTATCGCCAGCGCCGAGAAATCGCGGCGGCTTCATCCCCGGGCCGCCGACGGGCGGCGTGCCGGTAGTGATCACGTCGCCGGGCAGCAGCGTCATGAAGCGCGACAGGTCGCTGACGATCTCGCGGCAGCCGAAGATCATGGTGGCCGTGCTGCCGTTCTGCACGCGCTGGCCGTTGACATCCAGCCACGGTCCGATCGGGCCGTAACGGACTAGTAGTGCGTTTCGGCAAAGCGCTTCCAATAAAACCGTTCGGCCTGAGCCTGTCGAAGGCTGGCCTGGGAGCGATGATCGTGGTTCGACAGGCTCGCCACGAACGGTAATCGGTTTGTTGGAACGCTCTACTAGTTTCATGCCGTTTCCTTGCTCATGGCATCGAAGCGGGGGCGGGGGATCGGCCCGGTCAACCCGGCTACTTTTTGCCGAGTCCGCCGAGCAGCGCGGCGACGGGGCGCACCGGGCGCCGCGGCGGCGCATCCGCTTTTTCTGCCGCAAGGGCTGTCGCCTCCAGCGAGGCTTCGTAGGGCTGGCTGGCATCGAAGACGCCGGGCGGAGACTTTACTTTTGGCAGGTGGGCCGACGTCTCGGGCAGGCGCACCGGCGCCTTGGGGCCGTGGTGCTCGCGCTCGCGATGCGGGTGGCCATGACCGCGGCCGCCACGCCCGCCGCGCTCGCGCTCGCCGGCATCGGCGGGGACGGCGCCCGGATCGAAGCCCGGCGCCTCCGCTTGCTCGATCTTGAACTTGATCAGCCGCTCGATGTCGGCCAGGCGGCCCTTCTCCTCGGGCGCCACCAGCGAGGTGGCGTCGCCCTTCTTGCCGGCGCGGCCGGTGCGGCCGATGCGGTGGATATAGTCCTCGGCGGTGTGCGGCAGCTCGTAGTTGATGACGTGCGGCAGGTCGTCGATGTCCAGCCCGCGCGCGGCGACGTCGGTGGCGACCAGCACGCGCGCGCGGCCCGCCTTGAAGGCCTCGAGCGCCTCGGTGCGCTGCTGCTGGCTCTTGTCGCCGTGGATGGCGTCGGCATTGACGCCCTGGCGCTCCAGCCAGCTCGCCAGCCGGCTGGTGCCGAACTTGGTGCCGACGAACACCAGCGCCTGGGTCATCGACGGATCGCGCAGCAGGTGCAGCAGCAGGTGGCGCTTGTGGTCGGTGGCGACCATGTGCAGGCGGTGGCTGATGGTCTCGGAAACGGTGTTGCGGCGCGCCACCTCGATCAGTTGCGGCGACTTGAGCATCACGTCGGCCAGCTTCTTGATCTCCTCGGAGAAGGTCGCCGAGAACAGCAGGCTCTGGCGCGCTGAAGGCAGCAGGGCGAGGATGCGCTTGATGTCGGGGATGAAGCCCATGTCGAGCATGCGGTCGGCCTCGTCGAGCACCAGCACCTCGACGAAATTGAAACTGACGCTTTTCTGCTGCACATGGTCGAGCAGCCGTCCCGGCGTGGCGACGACGATCTCGCGACCTTCCTTCAACTCGGCGGTCTGCGGCTTGATGTCGACGCCGCCATAGACGCAGACCGAGCGCAGCGGCAGGTGCTTGCTGTAGGTCTTGACCGATTCATGCACCTGCATCGCCAGTTCGCGCGTCGGCGTCAGGATCAGCGCCCGCACCGGATGGCGCGCCGGCGAGGAGGAGGCGTTGGCGTGGCGCGACAGGCGTTGCAGCATCGGCAGCACGAAGCCCGCCGTCTTGCCGGTGCCGGTCTGCGCGCCGCCCATGAGGTCGTGGCCGGCGAGCACGACGGGAATGGCCTGCTGCTGGATGGGGGTGGGTTCGGTATAGCCGGCGTCATGCACGGCCCGGAGGATTTCGGGCGAGAGCCCGAGGTCGTCGAATGTCAAGCGTTTCTCCTGAATCGGCCCGTGCCGTCACGGAGGCGGCATACCGGTTCAGGCAGAATGTCTTGAGGGTGCTGTGACCGTCCGGAACGGAGCGGTCGGGAGGGTGGCGCCAACCGGCGAGGCGCTGGGCGGCATTCTAACCCATTTGGGCCTGGCGGCCGATGCGCCGAAGCTGCCTGCCGGCGGCCGCGCCATGGAAAGTCGGCGCCGGCGGCACGGCGCGACGCCCTTTCATCCCCACCCGCCCCAGAGAAAGGGCAGGATCAGCGCGGTGGTGAGCAGCATGAAGGGCAGCATGACCCAGAACAGGCGCCACGATAGCGCGGCCGATGCACCGTGCGGCCAGTCGGGTTCCATGAAGGCGAAGCTGACGCCGTGCCCCGGCCGCCACTCAAGATTCCAGAGCATTCCCGCCAGCAGATAGAGGATGGACGAGGCCTTGAGGTTGGCCCACCATGTCAGCGGATAAACGCCGTCGCGCAGGAGCAGGTAGAGGTCGTAGCACCAACTCGCCGAGAACAGCATCAGGCACAGCGCGACATAAATCGCCGCAGCCGTTTCGCGGCCCTTCGCCGTGCGATAGAAGATGCCGGTCGCCCAGGGCGCCGTGGCGAATGTCAGCGCGGACATGAGGAAGGCATCGAAGTAGTCCCAGGTGGGGTCGCCCGTCCATGGCGCGATGACCGTCATGCCGGTCGCGGCGACGGCGAAGGTGCCGAGCTTCCACGGCTGGGCGAGGAAGCGGCGGTAGCCGGCCGTGAGCAGGCTGAAGTGCCGCGGGCGCATCGCGAGCATGGCTGCCGCGGCGATGCTCGCCGCGATCCAGAAAACCAGGTAGCCGACGAAGAACGGTTCGAGCCGGAGAGGCATGGGCAGCCGCGACGCTCAGTCGAGCGTGCTCCATTTCTTCGACTGGCAGGTATAGACCCGGCGGCCGAAGGGAGGGACCGCGACCCAACTCAGCATGCACTCGCGTCCGCTGTCGAGGCCGCGATAGGTGAAGGATTCCACCGTGAGCGAATACTTGGCGGGAGGGACGGCGTCCAGGTAGGCGGGAATCAGGTCGGTGAGTCGCGCGGGGTAAGTGCCCCGGCTCTGGTGAAAGCGCTCGATCGCCTGGACGATCCTGTCCGCGTTCGCCTGCGCCATCGATGTCTGCACCGAGGCATTGACCGCCACCAGCATCAGGGTCAGTGCGGGCGCTATCAGCCGCGCGAGCGCGACTCGCCATCCGGGCCGGCGGCGAAGGCTGGCCACTGCGCTGGCCAGGAGCCAGAGCGGGCAGATCAGCGCGGAAAAAATGAAGCTGGCGAAGATGCCGGCATCGATGACAAGCAGGACGCCTGCCCAGATGAGGCTGCGGCGCATGGCGACTACCTCCCCGGCAAATTAGACGTGACCTGCCGGGGGAATGCAAGCGTCGGCGGGTGGGCCTGCCGCGGAGCCTAGCCGGGTTGCGGGCCGCCGAGCACGTCGCGCAGCGCATGGCACCAGATGACGGTCAGATGCGCCAGCGCGGCGTGGAAGGGGTGCGCGGCGCGGGCGGCGACGCGCGCGGCGAAGTCGGGCAGCCAGCGCAGCAGGTGGGCGTCCATCATCCCGGCGAGGTCCGCCGGCGGAAAGTCGGCGCTGGCGGCACGGCGCAACATGCGGGCGATGTACTGCAACTGCAGCACGAGGTGGTCGTCGGGTCGCTTGCGCCAGTTTTCGGCGGCGAGGCCGGCAGCCTGGTAGATTTCGCGCAACTCGAACATCGGCTGCTGGCAGGCGATGTGGTCCTGGTCGAGCCAGACCGATTCGGCGGGCGAGGCGCCGTAGGCGCCGGTGAGGTAGATCGCCGCGTACTCGACGGCAAGCGCGTCGAGGTCGGCGGCTTGCGGCGGGTTCGGGATGCTGCTCAGCGCGGCGCGCATTGCCGCCCAGGCATCCACGGCCTCGGCGCTTGGCGGCAGCAGCGCCAGATTGTCGGGAAAGCCGACCTCGCGCAGGGCGGCGATGGTCGCGGCGTCGAGCTCGCGGTCGTGCAGCCGCGCCAGCGTCTCCGCATCGTCCGCCAGCTCGGCCAGTGCTTCGGTCGGCGCCCTCAATCGACCCTGCCCTTGCCGTGGGGCACGAAAGCGATGGACGGGGTAGTCAGTTCCGGATTGGCCATGTTCTTTACCCGGCGCACGGGCTTGTCGTTAGGGCCGATGGCCTTGGTTTCGTGGGTGCCGGCCCAGAGCTTGTCGATGGGGCCGATGTCCAGCACGCGCATCATGCAGGCCATGACGCAGTAGGGCTTGCGTCCGGCCTCGATCTCGTCGACGCACATGTTGCACTTCTTGACGATCTGCTCGGTGGGATCCCATTGCGGCGCGCCGTAGGGGCAGGCGGCCTCGCACCTGCGGCAGCCAATGCACAGGGTGCTGTCGATGTCGACGATGCCGTCGGTCTCGCGCTTCCAGATCGCGCCGGTGGGGCAGGTCGGCAGGCAGGCGGGTTCGGCGCAGTGGTTGCAGCTCATGTTCACCTTGTAGGCGAACACGTCGGGGTAATGCCCGCCCTCGACATACATGACGCGGCGGAAACGCGGCCCCGGCGGCAGGCCGTTCTTGTCCTTGCAGGCGATTTCGCAGGCGCGGCAGCCGATGCAATCGACATTGTGGTGCACGAAGCCGATCTGCACCGCCGGCTTCACCGGCTCGCGGGTCTGCGCCACCTTGCGCTTGAGGGCGGCCTTGACCTGTTTCATGTCGAGTTTTTTGGCCATGTCAGTTGCCCCGTGGCGCCGTGCGCCATCCTCGTTGCATGAAACGTCTGATTTTCTCCAGGCCAGCGCGCGCCAAGGGTAGCGGGTGGCCGACGCTGCTCATGTCCCCCGGGCCGGGCTGCGCCCGGCCCTCCGCCTTTACTTCGCTACGTCGGCCACCCGCTACCCTTGGCGAAACACGCCGGTGCTGCTTGGCCGCCAAATACCCACGGGGTCTCCGGATCGGAATGGTGGGGTGCTCTGCGCAGCGAAGTAAAGGAGGAGGCGACGGCCGAAGGCCGGCGCCGGGGGACATGAGCAGCGCAGAGCACCCCGCCGTTCCGATCGAGCACCAAATGTCGAATTTCATCCTAGGTATCCCTGCGGAAAACAATCGAGCGCGCGGTGGCCAGCGAATCCCAGCCGGGGCGGTGCTCCAGCGTCGTCTTCTTCACGTCGACGAGAATGGTGTTGTAGGCGAAGGCGCCGGCCGGGCTCGGCTCGTCGGCGGTGAGGAAATCCGGGTTGCCGGCGCGATCGACGCCGTTCTGGTCGAGGTCCATCCACACGCCCTCGTGCAGCACCGCCACGCCCGGCATGCAGCGTTCGGTGACGTAGGCCGGCACCACCACGCGGCCGCGCTCGTTCCACACCTCGACGACGTCGCCGGTGACGATGCCGAGCCGGCGCGCGTCGGAAGCGTTGAGCGTGATCTCCTGCTGGTAGGTCTCGCGCAGCCAGGGGATGTTGTTGAAGATCGAGTGGGTGCGCCAGCGCGGGTGCGGCGTGATGAGGTGGAAGGGGAACTGCTTGACCTTGGGATGGTTGAGCGATTCGAAGGGCTCGATCCATTTCGGGATGGCCGGTATCGAATATCCATATTGGGTCTTTGTCCAGTCCTTCACCTGCGCCAGCGTGGTCGAGAATATTTCGATTTTGCCCGAGGGCGTCTCGAACTTCTCGCCGTCCTCGATCTGGGCGCGGAAGGCGACCAGCGGCTGGTCGAACTTGAACTTGTAGACGCCGCGGCGCTTGAATTCTTCCCAGGACATCGTGACGTGCTGGTGGTCCTGCACCTTCTTCCAATAGGCGGCCAGATAGGCCTCGTCCACGGCGTCATCGTTGTCGAAATAGTCGCGCTCCGCGCGCGGGTTGTAGCGCTTGCCGAAGTCCTTGAGGCCGGGGTCGAGCTTCTCCAGGCGGTAGGCCAGCTCGGTGAAGATCTGGAAGTCGGTCTTGGACTCGCCCAGCGGGGCTATCGCCTTGGGCCGGTGGATGTAGTAGTGGCCCTTGTACCAGGGCAGGGCGACGTCGTGGCGCTCGAAGTGGGTGGCAATGGGCAGCAGCACGTCGGCCCACAGGCCCGAGGGCGTGATGGTCGAATCGGCGCAGACCACCAGTTCCAGTTTCTCGATGGCCTGGATTTCCTTGTTGATATTGGTGAGCTGGTTGAACCAGTCGGAACCGTGCCACCAGATGCCCTTGATGTTGGGAATCTTGCCGTCGAGTGCGTCGTCGCGCGGCCAGCAGCCGATTTCCTCGCGCTTGACATTTGGATAGTTGAGCACGCAGTGCGCCCAGCGGTCGGACTTGATCGAGGCCCACCAGAGGTTGGCATTCTCGTCGTGGGGATAGGCCACGCTCTCGGCGTGCCAGCCCTTGCCGACGCCCTCGGCGCAACCGCCGAGGATGCCGATGTTGCCGGTCATCGCCTGCACCGCGGCGGCCATGCGGTTGTACTGCTCGCCGTAGGCGGCGCGGCCCGGCGCCCAGCTCGCCTTCAATGCCGCGGGCCGGGTGGTGGCGTACAGGCGCGCGAGCTTCTTGATGTCGGCGGCCTTGACGCCGCAGATATTCTCCGCCCACTCCGGGGTCTTGGGCGTGTTGTCGGATTTGCCGAGGATGTAGTCCTTGAAGTTCTCCTGCCCCTTGGCCCAGCCGGGCATCGTGCCTTCGTCCATGCCCTGGCAGAACTTGTCGATGAAGGCCTGGTCCTGCAGGTTCTCGCTGAAGATGACGTGCGCCATGCCGGCCAGCATGGCGGCGTCGGTGTTGGGCCGGATCGGGATCCACCAGGCGTCGTAGGTGGCGGCCGAATCGGTGTATTGCGGATCGATCAGCACGAACTTGCAGCCGTTCTGCTTGGCCATCCTCATGTAATAGAAGGTGTTGCCGCCGTGGAAGGTGTAGGCGGGATTCCAGCCCCACATGATGATGAGCTTGGAGTGGGCGAAGGCGTCGTCCTCGTTGCCGTCCTCGATGGTGCCGAAGGTCATGCGGCTGGAGAACGTCGTGCCCTGATAACTGGGGACAGACCACGAATTCGTGCGGCAGCCGAACATGCCGAGGAAGCGCGCCAGCAGGCCCTCGATCTGGTCGGACTTGTGCAAGGCGCCGTAGGAAGTCCCCGCGTAGGCCTGGTCGAGCATCGCCGTGGGGCCGTAGTTCTTCTTCAGCTCGATCATTTTTTTCGCGATGTGGTCGAGCGCCTCGTTCCACGATACGCGCTTGAACTTGCCTTCGCCGCGCTTGCCCACGCGCAGCATCGGATAGAGCAGCCGTTCCGGCGAGTAGAGCCGCGCGCGGTAGGAGCGGCCGCGCAGGCAGGCGCGCAGCTGCGGTTCATCAAAGGTGTCCTTGCCGAAGGAACCGTTCTCCTGGTAGCGGCCGTCGTCGGTGGAAAGGCGCACGATGACGTCGCCCTTCTTGTGCGCGACCAGCATGTGGCGCGAACCGCAGTTGTGGTCGCAACTGGTGACGACGGTGGTGAGCTGGTCGTCGGTCAAGTGGGGTTCGTAGGCGAAGGCCTGGGCCTCCTTCTTCTGCGTGGCCATTTCGACCAGGCCGCCGGCGGCGGAGAGCGCGGCGCCGGCCGCGGCGGTCTTCATGAAGCTGCGGCGCTTGGGGTTGAGGATATCGGCCGGATTCATTCAGAAACCCCTGTTTGAACCACGAAGACACGAAGGGCACGAAGGAATTCCTGGAAATCGAATCGGCAGAGCCGCGTGCCGGCAAGACGACACAAGATTTCTTCCAGGCCTTTCGTCTTTCTTCGCGCCCTTCGTGTCTTCGTGGTGAAAAACCTTTCGCCCGTTCATTTCAGGAACCTCATTTCGGAGTGCCGGGGCCGCAGGCGGGCCCACTCGGGCGTGCCTTCGGGCATGCCGGGCCACGGGTTGCGGGCGTAGGGATAGGCGATGCGGTACCACGGGCGCCCGCCGTGGCAGCCATGGCAGACGTCGCCGCCGGTTTTCTCTGCCGCTCCGGCCTTTTCGATGGCCTCGGCGTTGAGGTAATTTACCTGATGGCGATTGCCGCGGATCGCGGCGTGGCAGGACAGGCAGTTGTTCTGGAAGGTATCCCGGATTTCATGCCAGGGGCCGGAGAGGCCGGTCATGATCTGCCAGGGCATCTGGCCGTGGCACTTGAGGCAACTGGCCTCGGGGTTGACCTGCTTTCTCAGGGTGAAGCCATTGTCACTTTGCGGCGGGGACGTCGCCGAGGCGCCCGGCGCCTCCTCGCGCGGATCGTGGCCTTCGTGGCAGGTGTTGCACTTGAGGTTCATCAGCTGCTTCGCCAGCGGCGTGACGAGATGGCGGCGATGGAAGGTGTCCTGCTCGCCCTGGTAGGTGGAGACCTGCTGGTACCCGGCCTTGCTGTCGGCGGCCTTGACGCCGGCCGGCGACACCGCGCGAACCTTGTCGCTCAACACCTCCTGGTGGCAGGCGAGGCATTGCGCGTCGGTGGCGTTCTCGATGGCCGGCTTGAAGTGCAGCGGGCTATACATGGTGCGCAGGTGTTGTCCGGCGCGGTCGCCGGCGTTCGCCACGGCCAAGGTCTGCGCGCCGCCGCCGTTCAACACTCCCCATGCGGAGGCGATGACCACCGCCGCAACAAGTATCCATCTCGGCATGTTCGCACTCTCTCGACGGGTGGCCCGGAACATCGCCGCCCAGTCTGCCCCGTCGGCGGGGCGAGTTATTGACCTAGGTCAGTCGGACGTTGCGGCGCAGCAAGGCGGTCTTCTTGCCCTTGGCGGGGGCTTTCACGTCGGTCTTGTCACCCGGCGGGGCGGCTGCCTTGTTGGTGGCCTTGCCGGCTGCATCGCCGGTCTTTTCCGTCGCCGTCGCCTTCGGCTCGGCTTCGTCGGGTTCGGACTTGACCGTGTCGATCTTGTTCTCGCGCATGTAGCCGTCCATCTCGCGCCAGCCGGCGAAAATGGCGGCTTTGGACGACTTCTTGTTTATGGCATAGCAATCCTCCAGTCCGCGCCCGGAGTGGCGGCAGGCACTGCCGACGGCGCGACCTTCGGCGTCCTGCTTTTCGGCGACCTTGACGGGGTCGTCGATGCCGAGCTGCTCGCAGGCCGCCAGCGCGAAGGGGATGAGGAGGAAAAGAATCGTGCGGTTCATGGACAGTGCTTGAAGGCTATGCCGAACCCATTCTACGGCAGGAGCCGTAAAAGCTTTAGCCCGAAAAGGCCGCGATGCCGGTCTGGGCGCGACCCAGGGTCAGGGCGTGGATGTCGTGGGTGCCCTCGTAGGTATTGACGACTTCGAGATTCAGCATGTGGCGCACGACGTGATATTCGTCGGAAATGCCGTTGCCGCCATGCATGTCGCGCGCCATCCGGGCGATATCGAGGGCCTTGCCGCAGTTGTTGCGCTTCATGAGCGAGGTCATCTCGGGCGCGTCCTTGCCCGCGTCCTTGAGCCGGCCGAGGCGCAATGCCCCCTGCAGGCCCAGCGCGATCTCGGTCTGCATATCGGCGAGCTTCTTCTGGATCAGTTGGTTGGCGGCGAGCGGCCGGCCGAACTGGCGCCTCGAGAGCGCGTACTGGCGTGCGCGGAACCAGCAGTCCTCGGCGGCGCCCATCGCGCCCCAGGCGATGCCATATCGCGCCGAGTCGAGGCAGCCGAGCGGGCCCTTGAGACCTTCGACGCCGGGCAGCAGGTTCTCCTCGGGGCAAAACACCGCGTCCATCACGATCTCGCCGGTGGTTGAGGCGCGCAGGCCCATCTTGCCGTGGATGACCGGGGCCGACAGGCCCTTCCAGCCCTTCTCGAGGATGAAGCCGCGGATCTTTCCATCGTCACACTTCGCCCAGACGATAAAGATGTCGGCGAATGGCGAGTTGGAGATCCACATCTTGGCGCCCGAGAGCCGCCAGCCGCCGGCCACCGGTTTCGCCTGCGTTTCCATCGCGCCGGGGTCGGAGCCGACGTTGGGTTCGGTGAGGCCGAAGCAGCCGATCAGCTCGCCCGTGGCGAGCTTCGGCAGGTATTTTTCCTTCTGGGCGTCCGAGCCGTAGGCATTGATCGGATGCATGACCAGCGAGGATTGAACGCTCATCATCGACCGGTAGCCGGAATCGACGCGCTCGACTTCGCGCGCGATCAGGCCGTAGCTGACATAGTTCACGCCGGCGCAGCCGTGGCCGTGGATTTGCGGTCCGAGCAGACCGAGTTCGCCCATCTCGCGGAAGATTCCCGGATCGGCCCGCTCGTGGCGGAAGGCTTCGAGGATGCGCGGCTGCAGCCGTTCCTGGGCGTAGGAACGGGCGGCATCGCGTACCAAGCGTTCGTCCGCGGAGATCTGGTCGTCGAGCAGCAGCGGGTCGTCCCATTGAAATCGGCTCATGGCGGCGGCGAAGCCCGGAGCCTTGCCGGCGAGGCGTACCGCCAGAGCCGACTTTTCGCCGGGGCCGTCGGTGAGGTTCGTCACTTTTTTGCCTTGGCGAGCTGCTGCTTGAGCACGGCCAGCAGTTCGTGGAGATTGGCACGCTGGCGCTCGCTCATGCCACCAAACAACTCGACGACCCACTCGCGGTGCGCGCCGGCCATTTTCTTGAAGACGCGGTGCCCCTCCGGCGTGAGCTTGACGATGTAGGCGCGGCGGTCGGTCGGGTTGTCCTCGCGCACCACCAGGCCTTCGGCCACCAGTTGGTCGGTGATGCCGGTGACATTGCCGCCGGTGACCATCATGCGCTTCGACAGCTCGCCCATCTTGAGTCCGCCCGGCACGCGCTCGAGCTGGGCCATGAGGTCGAAGCGCGGCAGCGTGATGTCGAACTTCTGGCGCAGGCGCGAGCGCACCTGGCCCTCGACCAGGTTGGTGCAGGCCAGCATGCGCAGCCACAGGCGCAGCGCCTGATGATCATCGGAGGTAGCCCGCGTTTCCGTGTCGCTGCCGCTGACAGCCGGGGTCTTGCTCATTTCATTTCTCCAGGCAAGTCGAAAATATTTAGGTGTCGATATTACACCTCTCGACGGGTCGCTGCTGGCGAGCAGGGCGTGGGTGAATTGGCGCGGATCCAGCAGCGCGTGGCCCGAAAATACGATGCCCCGGCCGAAGCTGTCCTCGGGCCGGTGGCGCTCGACGACCTCGATGTCATGCGCGGGATCGCGCGCTTGGCGAGGATGGCGAAGTAGAGTCCGGCGGGGCCGCCGCCGAGGCAGGCGATGCGCAAACGGGAATCCCGTTAACGATCCTGGCGGTCGTGCAGCGTCCTGGCCATCGCTCGCATCTGCTCGGCCGAAAGCTGCTCGCCGCCGCGATTGCGGAATAGCAGCCAGGCCAGCGCGCCGTTGATCAGCATCAGCGTCACTTCGATGTAGAGGATCGATGTGATGATCTGCCGCTTCGAGTTGTCGCCGAAGACGAAGTAGAAGCCCTCGAAGGTGGGAATGACGGCCTGGGTGATGGCGCTGTAGTTCTCGAATGGAGGAAACAGCACTATCAGGACAAGGTTGATGGCGACTACCCAGAGCACGCCGCGCTGCGGGCGGGTCATGCCGGAACGATTCCTGTCGAGCACCGGGCCGCGCAGCAATAGCCAGGCGATGGCCGTGTTTACGGCGACCACCAGAATCTCGAGGATCAGGAAGTTTTGATTGACGACGCGGTTGGGCAGGGCCGTGAACGCCCAGTAAAAGCCGTCGAAAGTCGGGATGTTGCCGCGCTGCAGCGAAACATAATCGTGCGGCGGGAAAAGCAGCATCAGCGCCAAGTTTAGCGCAGCAATGACGATGGCGAGGCCTTGTATCCGGTTCATGCAGGCGTAGCGTAGCCGAGTGTCGGGCCGAGAGCAAGCCATGGCCCATCCTGCTAAACTCGCCCGCTGTTTCCATGACGACGGAACGACCATGATCAGGAAGCTTCTCTTCGCCGCGCTGGGCCTCTGGCTGCCCTGTGCCCAGGCCCAGGAAATCACCCTGCGTCACGACCTTGCCGGGCAGCCGTTGGATGCCCTGGCCACGTTGGTGGTGCGCTTCAACGGCGAGCAAAAGGGCAAGGCCCGGATCGTGCTGCAGGATCTGAAGGGCCTGCAGGGTCTGGCTGACCGTCAACAGCCGCCGCACCTGGCCCTGCTCGATCCGGACGACAACCAGCAGTTCTTCGGCACCAGCCCGCGCTTCCTGCCGCTGCACCAGATCATGGCGGCGTCGAAACTGAAGCTGGAGGCCAAGGCTTTCTTCCCGCAGATGGCCGCCGCCGTCGACGATCTCACCGGCAGGATCCAGGCCCTGCCGCTGGCCCACGCGCTGCCGGTGCTGTTCTACAACCGCGATGCCTTCATCCGCGCCGGGCTCGATCCCGACAATCCGCCGAAGACCTGGTGGGAGGTGCAGACCGCGGCCGGCAAGCTCTTCGACGCCGGATTCAAGTGCCCGCTGACCTCGTCGCGCTTCGCCTGGGTGCATCTGGATAACATGTCCTCGCAGCACGGCGAGCCGGTGCTGGCCAAGGACGGCAAGACCGACCGGGTGGCGCTGAACACCCTGGTGCATGTCAAGCACATCGCGCTCCTGGCGAGCTGGCAGAAAAGCTTCTACTTCCATTATTTCGGCCCGGGCCGCGAGGGCGATGCCAAGTTCATGTCGGGCGAGTGCTCGATGCTGACCGGCGAGTCGCCGTTGTATCGCGAGTTGCAGAAGTCGACTGGTTTTCGCTTCGGCGTCGTGGAACTGCCGCACTACGACGACGTGCGCGGCGCACGTCCCGCCGACGTGTTGCCCGATGGCGCGGCGCTGTGGGCACTGCCGGGCAAGCACAAGGGCGAATACGCGGTAGTCGCGCGCTTCGTCGAATTCATGATGAAGCCGGAAAATCAGCGCGAATGGGTTCAGGCCACGGGCTTCCTGCCGATGACGCCGGCGGCGGTCGACGCGCTCAAGGCCGCCGGCGCGCCGCCGGCGCTGCTCGATCGCGCCGTCAAGCGTCTGACGGTAACGCCTTCGGTGAACGAGCGCACCAAGCATGGTGCCGGCCGCAGCCGCATCCGCGGCATCCTCAACGAGGAAATCGAGTTCGTCTGGGGCAACCAGAAGCCGGCCATGGAGGCGCTCGACACGGCGATGGCGCGCGTCAACGGCGTCGTGCAGATTTCCGCTCCGCCACGATCCGGCGCGAAGAAGTGATCGCCGAGCGCCCCGGCTCCCGGTAACGAAGGCTTACATTTCCCCTGTCGCCCATGGTGACGCCGATGCGTTATCGTTCCCATGGGATCGACCCATGCCATCAACAAGGAGACTTCACGATGAAAATCAGGTTTGCCGTTGCCAGTCTGCTCGCCGCGCTTGCGGCGTCCGTCCTTGCCCAGACCGCCGCGCCGGCGGCCCCCGTCACGCCCGGCGTCGGCCAGCGCCAGATCAAGCAGCAGCAGCGCATCGGCCAGGGCGTGCAGTCCGGCCAATTGACGCCGAGAGAGGCCGCCCGCCTCGAAAATGGCCAGGATCGTGTCCGGAAACTGGAAGACAAGGCCAAGGCCGACGGCAAGGTTACGCCGAGGGAACGGGCCCGCCTCCAGCAGACCCAGAACGTTCAAAGCCGCCACATCGCGAAACAGAAGCACGACCGCCAGCGCGACATGGACCGCGACGGCCAGCGCGACCGTCAGCGCAAGTAAGCACCGCGTTGCGACCGAGGCAAGGCCCGCTCCGGCGGGCCTTTCTGCTTCTTGCGCCGCCCATGATGGCCAATTGGTCGCGTAAAATCGGCGCCTTGCCGAATTCAGACTCGCCGCCATGAAAAGCTCAGAAATCCGCCAGAAATTCCTCGACTTCTTCGCCTCCAAGGGCCACCAGATCGTCGCTTCCAGTTCGCTGGTGCCGCACGAGGACCCGACGCTGTTGTTCACCAACGCCGGCATGAACCAGTTCAAGGACGTCTTCCTCGGTTTCGACAAGCGCCCCTACACCCGCGCCACCACCTCGCAGAAATGCGTGCGCGCCGGCGGCAAGCACAACGACCTCGAGAACGTCGGCTACACCGCGCGCCACCACACCTTCTTCGAGATGCTGGGCAACTTCAGCTTCGGCGACTACTTCAAGCGCGACGCGATCAAGTACGCCTGGGAACTGCTGACCGACGTCTACGGTTTGCCCAAGGACAGGCTCTGGGTCACCGTCTACGCCGAGGACGACGAGGCCTACGACATCTGGACCAAAGAGATCGGCGTGCCGTTTGATCGCATCATCCGCATCGGCGACAACAAGGGCGCGCGTTATGCCTCGGACAATTTCTGGATGATGGGCGACACGGGCCCCTGCGGTCCCTGCACGGAAATTTTTTACGACCACGGCGAGCATATCTGGGGCGGCCCCCCCGGCTCGCCCGACGAAGACGGCGACCGCTACATCGAGATCTGGAACAACGTCTTCATGCAGTTCAACCGCGACGAGGCGGGGGTGATGCATCCGCTGCCGAAACCTTCTGTCGATACCGGCATGGGCCTGGAGCGCGTCTCGGCGGTCTTGCAGCATGTGCACAGCAACTACGAGATCGACCTGTTCCAGACGCTGATCCAGGCCGCCGCGCGCGAGACGTCGGACGCCGACATGGACAGCCCCAGTCTCCGCGTGCTGGCCGACCACATCCGCGCGTGTTCCTTCCTGCTCGCCGACGGCGTGATTCCGGGCAACGTCGGCCGCGGCTTCGTGCTGCGCCGCATCGTCCGCCGCGCCATCCGCCACGGCTGGAAGCTCGGCGCGCGCGAGGCCTTCTTCCACAAGCTGGTGCCCGACCTTGTCGCCGAGATGGGCGCGGCCTATCCCGAACTGGTCAGCGGCGAGAAACGCGTGATGGAAATACTGAAGCAGGAGGAAGACCGCTTCTTCACCACCATCGAGCACGGCATGGCCATCGTCGAGGCCGAACTGACTGCCATGGATCGCGTCGGCAAGACCGTCTTCGACGGCGCCACCGCCTTCAAGCTGCACGACACCTACGGCTTCCCGCTCGACCTCACCGCCGACATCTGCCGCGAACGCAGGGTGACGGTGGACGCGGCCGCCTTCGACGCCGCCATGGCGCGGCAGAAGGAACAGGCGCGCGCCGCCGGCAAGTTCAGGATGGCCGCCAACCTCGAGTACGCCGGCCCGGCCACCATCTTCCACGGTTACGACGGGCTGGAGCACAAGGGCAAGGTGCTGGCCTTGTACAAGGACGGCGCGCCGGTCAATACATTGCACGAAGGCGAGATGGGCGTGGTCGTCCTCGACCACACGCCGTTCTACGCCGAGTCCGGCGGCCAGGTCGGCGACCGCGGCGAACTGCGTGGAACGGGGGGCATCCTCGCGGTCGAGGACACGCAGAAGATTCAGGCCGCCGTCTTCGGCCACCACGGCATCGTCAGCACCGGCACGCTAAAAGTCGGCGCTGGCGTGACGGCGAAAGTCGACACGCAAGCCCGCGCCCGCACCGTGCGCCATCACTCGGCCACCCACCTGATGCACAAGGCTTTACGCTCCGTGCTCGGCGCCCATGTGCAGCAGAAAGGCTCGCAGGTCGACCCGGACAAGACCCGTTTCGACTTCGCCCACACCCAGCCGATGACGGCGGACGAGATCGCCCGCGTCGAGCGCATCGTCAATGACGAGATCATCAGTAACGCCGCCACGCAGGCGCGCGTGATGAAGCTCGACGACGCGCGGAAGACCGGCGCCATGATGCTGTTCGGCGAGAAGTACGGCGAGGAGGTGCGCGTGCTCGACATCGGCTCATCCTGCGAACTCTGCGGCGGCATTCATGTGAGCCGCACCGGCGACATCGGCCTGTTCAAGGTGGCGATGGAATCCGGCGTCGCCGCCGGCGTGCGCCGCATCGAGGCGGTCTGCGGCGATGTCGCCGTGGCGCGCATCCAGCAGCAGCAGGCCCAGCTCGACGCCGTCGCCGCCGAGATCAAGGCGCAGCCGGCCGAGGCGGCCGCGCGCGTGGCGCAGATTCTCGACGGCGTGAAGGCGCTGGAGAAGGAACTGGCGAAACTGAAATCCAAACTCGCCGCCAGCCAGGGCGACGACCTCGTCGATCAGGCCGTCGACGTCAAGGGCATCAAGGTCTTGGCTGTGCAGATGGAAGGCGCCGACGCCACCGCCCTGCGCGAGACCATGGACAAGCTCAAGGACAAGCTGAAGAGCGCGGCCATCGTGCTCGCCGCCGTGAGCGAGGGCAAGGTCAGCCTGATCGCCGGCGTTACCGCCGATCTCACCGCGAAAGTGAAGGCCGGCGAACTGGTGAATGCCGTGGCGCTGCAGGTCGGCGGCAAGGGCGGCGGCCGCCCCGACATGGCGCAGGCCGGCGGAACCCAGCCGGAGAATCTTGCCGCCGCGCTGGCGTCGGTCAAGGGCTGGGTCGAGGCCAAGCTCTAAAAAGTCGGCGCCGGCGGGACGGCGGTGCCGGTTGTTTCTGGCCGATCAATCGGCTCAGAACGCCCTGACCTTGAGCGAACGACCGTTTTTCAAGGTCAGGCAAACGCCTTTGGGCAGAGTGGCAAATGATACCCGGCCTTTGAACATGTTTTGCAGCACCTGATTGCTTTTCGCATTGGTCGTAAAACAGATCGGCAGGCCGATGTTCTCAAGATAATCATCGCCCGCGCCATCGTAATCGTCGGGCGACTGCGATGCCAGGGTTACCACCAGCCCCTTGGAGCGATGCAGGCGTATGCAGTCGGACAAGGCAAGGTGCTTGGAAGCCAAGAGGTGGCGTGCTTCATCGACGGCCAGCACGATCCGGATTGCGCGATTCCCCTCGCCGTCTGTCGCCGCTTCGGGTATGCGCTTGACAAGCGCCACTTCATTGAGAATCCCGGCGGCCAAGTTGTTCGTTTTGACGGTCTCGGCGGTGAAAGAAAGTTCAATCATGAGGCGGATCGATGATGATGGCCG
Organism: Sulfurisoma sp.; assembly: GCA_030691075.1. GTDB lineage: Bacteria > Pseudomonadota > Gammaproteobacteria > Burkholderiales > Rhodocyclaceae > Sulfurisoma. Next base: position 25,480 of record JAUYFI010000184.1, read on the forward strand.
AGGCGGAAAGCCAGTGCTAGACTTGCCGCAATCATGTGCGGAGCAACAGGCCGCATCAACCGAGAACGGGGAACGCCCATGACCACCGTGCAGATCACCTTGTCCGACCAGTTGGCACAGGAGGCCCAGCGCGCCGGGCTTCTGTCGCAGGTCGCAATGGAGAAACTGTTGCGCGAGCAGTTGCAGGCGCAGCGTCGTGACTCGTTCTTCTCGGCAATCGAGCGCATGGCGCAGGTGCGTGCGCCGGCCGTGATGACGCCCGAGGAGGTGGCTGAAGAGATTCGCGCCATGCGCGCGGAGCGACGCGGGAAAGCCGGCGGTTGATGCGGTTGCTGCTCGACACCAACGTGGTCGCATCGGCCATGTTGTGGGGCGGCAATCCGTTGCTGCTGTTGCAGGCAAGGCGTGAGGGGCGGATCGAGCTTTGCACCAGCACGCCGCTGCTGGCGGTTCGCGAATATCAGGGCATAAGGATCGTCAGCGTGGCGGAGGCTCTTGGAATCGTGAGGGCCAAGGCATAGGCGGTGCTATTCGTTCTCCCGCCCGATGTTCGAGGCCCAGGTCAACGCCTGGGTCAGGCAGGTGTTGATCACCGTGTGGTCGGCGCCCGGCAGTTGCTCGGTGAGATCGTGGCAGGCCTGACCGTCGCTGGTCTCGAGCGCCTCGGAGAGCAGCAGCAGGGTGCCGAGTTCGCCGCCGCGCGACTCGAGCGCCTCGCGCACATCGCCGGTCAGATTGACGCCATTGAGTACCTCATCCATCGTCACGCCCATCAGCGTCGGCATCAGCGACATGATGCCGGCCATGAAGGCGCGGTCCTCGGCCTCGCGGTTGCCCGGGTGCAGCTTGCCGGCCATCAGCTCCATCAGGCGGCCCCGCGTCGCCGCGAGTTGCAGCAGCGGGCTGGCGACGCTGCCGCCGGCCGGGTTGGTGTAGAGGAGGATCTGCAGCCAGCGCTGCAACTGGCGCCGGCCGAGCACGGTGATGGCGTGGCGCAGGCTGGTGACCTTGGTGCGCACGCCGGTCGCGACCGAGTTGGTCAGCCGCATCAGGTTCATGGCCAGCCCCGGCTCGCGCTTGAAGACGGCTTCGAGGTCGTTGGTCTCGGCGTCGCCCAGCACGAGACCGAGCAGGCGCATCAGCGATAGCTGCGAGTGGCCGAGTTTGCGACCGGCGATGATGACCGGCTTGGCGAAATAGTAGCCCTGGAACAGGGCGTAGCCGAGATCGTGGCAATGCCGCGCCTGCTCGCGCGAGTCGACCTTTTCCGCGAGCAGCTGCAGCGGCCAGCGCTTGAGCGCCTGGGTGGTCCTGGCCAGTCCCTCCTGGTCGAGCGGCATCAGGTCGACCTTGACGATCTCGACCAGATCGAGCAGCGGCAGCCACTTGTCCTCGTAATTGACGAAGTCGTCGAGCGCCAGCATGAAGCCGCGCGCCTTCAGTTCCTTGCAGCGCTCGACGATCTCGGGCGTGACCTCGACGGTTTCGAGCACTTCCAGCACGATCTTGTCGGGCGGCAGGATCTCGATGATGTCGGAACGCAGCAGCGTCGCGTCGCAGTTGATGAAGCCCTTGTAGGGCCCCAGCGCCTGCTCGATGCCGAGTTCGGCGAAGGCATGATTGACCACGCTCGCCGTCGCGGCCAGGTCGTCGTGGATGTGCGCCTCGTTCTTCGCCCGGCCGCTGCGGAACAGCAGTTCGTAGGCGAACAGATCGTGCTTGCGGTCGAGGATCGGCTGGCGGCCGATGAAGACCTCTTCAGTGGCCACTGTCGAACTTTACTTGCAAGCCCGGCCAGACCGCCTCGAGTGCCTTCTTGAACTCGGCCTGGATGCGGGCGAGCGCCTTGGCATTGTCGGCCTCGAAGCGCAACACCACGACCGGCGTGGTGTTGGAAGCGCGGGCCAGGCCGAAACCGTCGGCATATTCGGCGCGCACGCCGTCGATGGTGATGAGTTGCTTCGCGCCCGGGAACTTGCCCTGCTTCTGCAGCTTCGCGATCAATGCGTGCGGCTCGCCTTCCTGCATCTTCAGGTTGAGCTCGGGCGTGGACAGGGCATTGGGCAGGTTCTTCAGCGGCCAGTTGGCATCCTTCCAGCGCGAGACGATCTCGAGCAGGCGGGCGCCGGCGTAGGTGCCGTCGTCGAAGCCGAACCAGCGCTCCTTGAAGAACATGTGGCCGCTCATCTCGCCGCCCAGCGGCGCGCCGGTTTCCTTGAGCTTGCTCTTGATGAAGGCGTGGCCGGTGTTCCACATCAGCGGCTTGCCGCCCTGGTACTTGATCGACTCGGCCACCCAGCGCGAGCACTTGACGTCGAAGATGATCGTGGCCTTCGGCTGGCGTGTCAGCACGTCGGCGGCAAACAGCATCAACTGGCGGTCGGGATAGATGATCTCGCCATCCTTGGTCACCACGCCGAGGCGGTCGCCGTCGCCGTCGAAGGCGAGCCCGAGTTCCGCGTCGGTCTCGCGCAATGCGCGACGCACGTCCTCGAGGTTTTCCGGTTTGGACGGATCGGGATGATGGTTGGGGAAGGTGCCATCGACCTTGCAGAACAGTTCGACGACTTCGCAGCCCATGCGCCGGAACAATTCCGGAGCGATGTCGCCGGCGACGCCGTTGCCGCAGTCGACCACGATCTTCATCGGCCGGGAGAGCTTGACGTCCTCGACGATGCGGGAGATGTAGGCTTCCTTGACGTCGGCATGACGGACCATGCCTTGGCCCTCGACGAAGCGGCGCGCCTCGATCATCTGCCGCAGCGACTGGATCAGCGAGCCATGGAGCGTCTCGCCGCCGAGCACCATCTTGAGGCCGTTGTAGTCGGGCGGGTTGTGGCTGCCGGTCACCGACACGCAACTGCCGGTGCCGAGGTGGTGCGCGGCGAAGTAGGTGATGGGTGTCGACACGCGGCCGATGTCGATGACGTCGATGCCGGCCGAGGTGATGCCCTCGGCCAGCGCGGCGGCCAGTTCGGGGCCGGACAGGCGACCGTCGCGGCCGACGACGATGGAAACCAGGCCGCGCTTCCGTGCTTCGGTGCCGAGCGCCTGGCCGACGAGACGCACGACTTCGGGCGTCAGCGTTTTGCCGACGATGCCGCGAATGTCGTAGGCCTTGAAGATTTCGGGGGCGAGCGTGCTCATGTGTGTCTCCTTGTTCATTCTATTTTGGCCATTATCCCACCAGGCCATCGCTCTCAGTGGAGGGTTTTTCGCGGTGGCTCGGCGTCAGTGTCGGGCGGCGCCGGCGAGGCGTGGTGCAGCACCATGCGCCAGCCGAGCGCGCCGCGTACATAGACGTTGCTGGCGACCACCGGCGCGCGCACCGATTCATCGTTGCGCACGGCGATGTGCTCCATGACGGTGTTGAGGGCCGCCAGCGGTCCCTGCACGGTGGTGGGCCGCGACAGCCGCACCCGCAGGCGGGCGCCGCCGTCGAAGATGCGCCGCCAGGCTTCGCGGATCGCGGCATAGCCGATCAGGCGCGATCCCCCGGGGTGGATGCAGACGATTTCCTCGTCCTCGGCCCAGACCGCCATCATCGCCTCGAGGTCGGCGCGCTCGATGGCCTCGTAGAAGGCAGCCTCGACGTCCTGCGGCGTCGGGAAGATGGGCTTGTTGGGCATCTCAGCGAGGAATGGCGGCGAGCACTTGCTCGGGTGTCAGGTTCTCGAGGCAGCGCAGATGACCCAGCGGGCATTCGCGCTTGAAGCAGGGACTGCAATCGAGGTTCAGCGAAACGACTTTCGCACGCGGCGACAGCGGCGGGGTGTAGCCGGGGCTGGACGAACCGTAGAGCGCCAGCAGCGGCCGGTCGAGCGCGGCGGCGACGTGCATCAGGCCGGAGTCGTTGCTGACAACGAGGCGCGCGCCGGCGATGAGGTCGATGGCTTGTTCGAGGCTGGTGCGGCCGCAGAGGTTCAGGGCGGCGCCGTCGGCGAGGCGGGCAATCTCGTCGCCCACTTCACGATCCCTGGCCGAGCCGATCAGCCAGACCGCCGTTCCGCCAGCGCCGACTTTTTGCGCCAGCGCTGCAAAGTGCCTCGCCGGCCAGCGCTTGGCCGGGCCGTACTCGGCGCCGGGGCAGAAGACGACGGGCGCGGCGGTTTCGGGCAGGCCAAGCGCGCCGCGCGCCGCACGCTGTTGCTCCGGCGTCGAGCTCAGCCGTGGCGGCGGCGTATTGCCTTCGAGCGGGCCGGCCAGCGCGGCATAGCGGTCAACCAGTCGCGGCAGGGCAGACTCATCGAGACGATGGCGCTCGTTCAGCAGGACGTAGCGTGCCTCGCCGTGGTAGCCGATGCGGCGCGGGATGCCGGCGAGGAAGGGAATCAGCGCCGACTTCCAGGAGTTGGGCAGGACATAGGCCGCGGAAAAGCCGTCGCTGGCGACACGGCGAGCGAGGGCGCGACGGCCCGCCCAGTCGAACACGCCGTGGGCGAAGGGATTCTCGATGACCGCCGCGACCTCCGCCATGCGTGCCAGCAGCGGCGCGCCCCACGCCGGTGCCAGGACGTGAATATCGCCGTCCGGGCGCTGCGATCGCAGCCGCGTCAGCAGCGGCTGCATCATGATCGTGTCGCCGATCCAGGACGGCGCGACGACGAGCAGTTTCAGTGGTGGCCCTTCGGTTTTTCGCCCGTGAACCGGTACTTGGTGCCGCAGTAGGGGCAGGTGGCTTCGCCGGCGGTGTTTTTCAGCACGTCGAGGAAGACGCGTGGATGGCGCGCCCACAGCGGCGCGTCGGGACGCGGGCAGTGCAGCGGCAGGTCGTGGGCGGTGACGGCGACTTCGCGGGCGGTATCGGTGGCGGCAACAGGGGTCATGGCGGCCTCAGACGTGCGTCAGCCAGTTGGCGCGGGCCGGCACCTTGCCGTTGACCACGTCGAAATACAGGCTCTGCAATTTGGTGGTGATGGGCCCGCGGCGGCCCTCGCCGATGGTGCGACCATCGAGTTCGCGGATCGGCGTGACTTCGGCGGCGGTGCCGGTGAAGAAGGCCTCGTCGGCGATGTAGACGTCGTCGCGGGTCAGGCGCTTGGCGACCACCTTGTAGCCGAGTTCCTCGGCCAGCGCGATGAGGGTGGCGCGGGTGATGCCGATCAGGGCCGAGGCGATCTCGGGCTCGTAGATCACGCCGTCCTTGACGATGAACAGGTTCTCGCCGGCGCCTTCCGCGACGAAGCCGTCGACGTCGAGCAGTAGCGCCTCGTCGTAGCCGTGCTCGGTCGCTTCCATGTTGGCGAGGATGGAGTTGGCGTAGGTGGCGGAAAATTTGGCGCGCGCCATGTTGACGTTCACGTGGTGACGGGCGAAGGACGAGGTCTTGACGCGGATGCCCTTTTCCATGCCTTCCTCGCCGAGGTAGGCGCCCCAGGGCCAGGCGGCGATGGCGACGTGGGTCTTGGCGCCCTTGGGCGAGACGCCCATCTTTTCCGAACCGTAGAAGGCGATCGGGCGGATGTAGGCGGATTCGAGCTTGTTGGCGCGCACGACTTCCTTCTGCGCCTCCATCAGCGTTTCCTTGTCCCAGGGCATGGGCATGCGGTAGATGTGAGCCGAGTTGAACAGGCGGTCGGTGTGTTCCTTGAGCTTGAAGATGGCGGTGCCGTTGACCGTCTTGTAGGCGCGCACGCCCTCGAACACGGCCAGGCCGTAGTGCAGGGAATGGGTCAGCACGTGGGTGGTGGCTTCGCGCCACGGCACGAGTTCGCCGTCCTGCCAGATGAAGCCGTCGCGATCGGCCATGGACATGGGGAATCTCCGGTGTTTCTAAATGGAAAAGGCGATTTTATCGGATTTGGCTCGGTAAAATCGCGCCATGAGCCCCGTGATCTGGAAACCCAATGTCACCGTTGCCGCGCTGATCGAGCGCGACGGCCGCTTCCTGCTGGTCGAGGAGGAAACCGAGGACGGCCTGCGCTTCAACCAGCCGGCCGGTCATCTCGACGAGGGCGAATCGCTGGTCGATGCCTGCGCCCGCGAGGCGTTGGAGGAAACGGCCTGGCACGTCAGGCCGACGGCGCTGGTCGGTGTCTATCAATGGCCGCGACCCCAAAGGGATATCACCTACCTGCGCTTCGCCTTCGCCTGCGAGCCGGTGGCGGAGCAGGACGGCCTGGCCCTCGACGCCGGCATCGTGCGCGCCGTCTGGCTGGCGCCGGAGGAGATCAAGGCCACGCGCGAGCGCCACCGGAGCCCGCTGGTGTGGCAGTGCGTGCAGGACACTCTGGCCGGGCGGCGCTTTCCGCTCGACCTGATCCGTCACCATGCGGTCTAGCAGCCTGCTCATGCTCCTTGCCGCTCCTGTCCTGTCCCTGGCCGCGGAGCCGGCGAAGAGAGCCGGGCGACCCGCGATCGCGGCGAAACCCTCGATGCCCGCGACAACGGCGGCCCGCGCGACCCCGGCAAGACCGGCGATGGTGGTGAAACCTGCCGCGATCGATGTCTGCTACAACTACGGTTGCGTGGCCGAGGGAAAAGTGAGCTTCTCGGGCAGGCAGCTGAGCGAACCGCGGCGCCTGCTCGGCATGGCCGGCGATTCGGTGCGCGAGCGATCGGTGCTGGCGCAAGTCATCGGTCGCATGTACGCCTGGGCCGCCGAGCAGACGCCGGTCGGCAACGACAAGGCCGGCAACTTCGCCGATGGCGGCATACACGGACAGATGGATTGCATCGACCATTCCATCACCACCACGCGCTTCCTGCGCCTGCTGGAGCAGCGCGGCTGGCTGCGCTTCCATCGGGTGCTCGATCCCGTGCGGCGGAGCACATTCATCTTCGAGCATTTCAGCGCGGCGATCGAGGATCTCGGCGACGGCGTCAGCGTGATTCGCACCGACGACGAGAAACGCACCTGGGTGGTGGATAGCTGGTACGTCGACAACGGCAAGCCGGCCTGGGTCGCGCCGCTGGAAAAATGGGAGAGGGATCATGGTCTCGGGCTATAAGGTGATTGTCGGCATGTCCGGCGGCGTGGACTCTTCCGTCGCCGCGTTGCTGCTCAAGCGGGCCGGCTTCGATGTCGTCGGCCTGTTCATGAAGAACTGGGAAGACGACGACACCGAGGAATACTGCTCCTCGCGCCAGGACCTGATCGACGCCGCCGCCGCGGCCGACGTCATCGGCATCGACCTCGAGGTGGTGAATTTCTCGGCCGAGTACAAGGAGCGCGTCTTCGCCGACTTCCTCACCGAGTACCAGGCCGGCCGCACGCCCAATCCCGACGTGCTGTGCAATTCCGAGATCAAGTTCAAGGCATTTCTTGATCACGCGCTGCGCCTTGGGGCCGACAAGATTGCCACCGGCCACTATGCCCAGGTGCGCGCTCAGTTGCGTGATGGCGTCGGCGAGTGGCAACTGATGAAGGCCGAGGACGGCACCAAGGACCAGAGCTATTTCCTCTACCGCCTCAGCCAGGCGCAACTGTCGAAAACGCTGTTCCCGGTCGGCCATCTCTACAAGCGCGACGTGAGGAAGATCGCTCTTGATGCCGGCCTGCCCAACCACGCCAAGAAGGATTCGACCGGCATCTGCTTCATCGGCGAGCGGCCCTTCCGCGAGTTCCTTGCCCGCTACCTGCCGAAGCAGCCGGGCGAGATTCGCCGGCTCGACGACGAGCGCGTGATCGGCAAGCATGAGGGCCTGATGTACTACACGCTGGGCCAGCGCGAGGGCCTCGGCATCGGCGGGGTTAAAGGCGCGCCGGAGGAACCGTGGTTCGTCGCCGCCAAGGACATGGCGAAGAACGTGCTCCATGTCGTGCAGGGCCACGAGCATCCGGCGCTGTTGCGCGACCGCCTGACGGCGGCCAAGCTGTCCTGGATTTCGGGCAAGCCACCGCATACCCACTGGGTCTATGCCGCCAAGACGCGCTACCGCCAGCCCGACGCCGCCTGCGAGGTCGAGCGCGTCGATGCCGACAGTTGCGAGGTGATTTTCGCCGCGCCGCAATGGGCGGTGACGCCGGGGCAGTCGGTGGTGCTCTACGAGAGCCTGGTGTGCCTCGGTGGCGGCATCATCGTCGTCTAAGAGACGACGATGCAAATTGGACTCCCGCCCCCCTTCGCCCCCCTCGCGGGGGGTTCCGGATTGTGCGCTGCGCGCGTTGGAGGGGGTACGTATGCTCGATAGCCAGCCCGCGCCGACGCGGGCGATCCGCCTCGCGGCCTGGACCGTCGCGCTGGCCGCCGCCGGCTATCTGGCGCTGTCGCTGTGGGCCGGCTGGCGCGAAGTCGCGGCGGCCTTCGTGCGCGCCGGTGTGGTAGTTGTCGTCGGCATGCTGGCGCTGTCGCTGGTGAATTACCTGCTGCGCTTTGCCCGCTGGCAGCATTACCTGACGCTGCTCGGCCATCGCGTTCCCTGGGGGCCGTCGGCGCGCATCTACTTCGCCGGCTTCGCACTCACCACCACGCCGGGCAAGATGGGCGAGCTGCTGCGTGGGGTGATGCTGAAACCTTTCGGCGTGCCGCTGGTCGAGAGCACCGCCGCCTTCTTTTCCGAGCGCGCCGCCGACCTGCTCGCCATCCTGCTGCTCTGCGCGGCGGTGTTCTGGCTCTATCCCAACGGCGCACCGCTGGTGGCCGGCGCGCTGAGTTTCGTCGCGGCGGTCATCGTCGCCGTGCAGTTTCCCGGCTGGATCCACGCCATCGACCATTGGGCACAACGCAGGGGCGGGCGCTGGGTCGCGCTGGCCAGGCTGTGCGAGCTGGTGCTCGGTTTCCGCACCTGCTTTCGCTGGACCACGCTGTCGTGGGCGCTCGTCCTCGGCGTCGTCGCCTGGGGCGCCGAGGCGGTGGCCTTCCACTGGCTGCTTGTCGCCCTCGGCCACCCGCTGCCGCTGGCGCTCTCGGTGTTCATCTATGCCTTCGCCATGCTGGTCGGCGGCCTGTCGTTTCTGCCCGGCGGGCTGGGCGGCAGCGAGGCGGTGATGGTGGCGCTGCTGATCGCCAACGGCCTGCCGCAACCGGTGGCGGTGTCGGCGACCATCCTCTGCCGCCTGGCGACGCTGTGGTTCGCCGTCGCGCTCGGCGCGATCTTCCTGCTGCGGAGCCGGTGATGCAGAGCTGGGGCAATCTCCCCTACGATCCGCCGTGTCGCCAGCGCCGACTTTTTGACCGCGCCGCGCCGCTGCCGACGGGCGAGGCGCCGCTGCTGGCCTACGGCAACGGCCGCAGCTACGGCGACGTCTGCATCAACAGCGGCGGCGAACTGTTGCAAACGCGCGGCCTCGACCGCTACCTCGCCTTCGACGACGCGACGGGCATCCTGCGTGCCGAGGCCGGCGTGCTGCTCGACGACATCATTCGCGTCTTCCTGCCGCGCGGCTGGTTCCTGCCGGTCACGCCGGGCACGCGCTTCGTCACGCTCGGCGGTGCGCTGGCCAACGACGTGCATGGCAAGAACCACCACGTCGCCGGCACCTTCGGTTGCCATGTGCCGCGCTTCGAACTGCTGCGTTCCGACGGCGGTCGCATCGAGTGCTCGCCGACGGAGAATGCCGAACTGTTCGCCGCCACCATCGGCGGGCTCGGCCTCACCGGCCTGGTGACCTGGATCGAGCTGCGACTGCGCCGAGTTCCCGGCCCGGCCATCGCGGTGGAAAACCGGCGTTTCCATGGGCTGGCCGAGTTCTTTGCACTCAATATCGAGGCCGAAAAAACCCATGAGCATGTCGTCGCCTGGATCGACTGCCTCGCCCGCGAACCGCGCGGCATCCTGATGGCCGGCAACCATGCCGCCGCGAGTGCCGCCGCCGTACCGCCAGCGCCGACTTTTTCACCGGCCGTGCCGTTCACGCCGCCGCTGTCGCTGGTCAATCGCGCCAGTCTTGCCGCCTTCAATGCCGCCTATTTCCACAAGCCGCTGCCGGCGCGCGCGACCGTGCATTGCCTGCCCTACTTTTATCCGCTCGACAACCTGCTGTACTGGAACCGCATCTACGGCCGGCGCGGCTTCTACCAGTACCAGTGCGCCGTGCCGCAGGCCGTGCAGCAGGACGCGACGGCCGCTTTGCTGGCGGCCATCCGCGAGAGCGGGCAGGGCTCGTTTCTCGCCGTGCTCAAGACCCTTGGCGACATGGCCTCGCCGGGGATGTTGTCCTACCCGCTGCCCGGCGCCAACCTCGCGCTCGACTTTCCCAACGGCGGCGCGCACACGCTCGAACTGTTCAAGCGGCTCGACGCCATCGTTCGTGATGCCGGCGGTCGGCTCTACCCGGCCAAGGATGCGCGGATGCCCGGCGATCTGTTTCGCCAGGGCTATCCGCAGTGGCGGAAATTTTCGCAATACGTCGATCCGAAGTTCTCGTCGAACTTCTGGCGGCGCGTGGCGGGGTAGGGTTGCGGCAGGGTGCCGTCGATAACCAGCATGTATTTCGCTGGTTGCTCCTCTAATCACTCTCCATCTGAAGCGTGAGCAGTGCCGCATCCGCGTCCCGCAAGAAGCTGAGCTGCCTGAAATCGTTGTCCTTCGATACCAATACAAAGCCGTGATCGCGCGAGTAGTTCCACACGTCGCCATCCGAACACCCGTGCAAGCCGGCATCATCGATGTGCGTGCTCTCCGGGAAAGGCTCGGCCAGCAGTCCGACGAGACGGGGACTCAGGTTCTCGTCGAACAGGAGCCTCGGCCCCGTCATGCCGCCAGACGCTTCTCGCGGTTGGCGGCAAATACCAGCGCCGCGCGAATGTGCTCGAGGCGCAAGGCGGGAAAGTCGTCCAGAATCTCCTGCTCGGTCATGCCACCGGCGAGGTATTCCAGAATGTCGTAGACCGTGATGCGCGATCCGGCGATGCAAGGCTTACCACTGCGCACGCCGGGCGTTACGGTAATGAGTTCCTCGAGATTCATGATCATTCCTCCGCAAAGGGCTGCGTCAGATGATACGCCCCAAGAAGTTACGGGCGATACGTAAAATGCCCGGCGCCCGGCCGATTCAAAAAGTCGGCGCTGGCGGGACGGCGGCCAGCCTTTCCTCGACCGCGCGCGAAAGCCAGTACTCGGTATCGCGCGGCTGTGGGCGCGACCACGTGCCCCGTGGACTTTGGCTGTGCGTAAAAAATGTGCGTAAAAAAGATTGACGGTCTTTATTTATGTGCATGCAATAAATCGAATGAACATCGGCTTCGCCCCCGCCAAAAACGCCCGCAACATTGCGTTGCGCGGATTGAGTTTCGAGCGGGCGGCGGAGTTTTGATTTCCAGGGTATCCGCGTCATCAGCTTCCGCAAGGCGAACAAACGCGAGGTGCGAGACTATGAACAAGCGACCCAACCCTGAGTTGTCCGACGACGAGAATCCCGAATGGACGGAGGAGGATTTCAAGCGTGCCGTGCCGTTTTCCGGCCTGCCGGAAACCTTGCAGGCCAAACTGCGCGGTCGCCCCAAGGCCGCGGTGACCAAGGAGCGCATCACCATTCGCCTGTCTCCGGAAGTCGTGGAGCGCTTCCGGGCAAGCGGCGACGGCTGGCAAACCCGCGTGGATGGCGCTCTGAAAGATTGGCTCAAGACCCACTCACCGGCATAGTGCCCGCCAATCAGCGCAAGGCGATACGGGAAATCATCCTGGCGCTGGCCGGAGAGCGGACGCGGAAATCGGGCGTGGAGAAAACGCGCAAGGCCGGGAACACAGCAGCCTGAGCATGGCGGTCAGACGTTCTCGCCGGAATCCATACCCGCTTGCGCCAGTAACCCGGTTCGCCGCGGTATCGCGGAATTCCGCCAACGCCTCCGGGATGATCTTGGCCTTGCCGGCTCGTCCGTCAATTTGCTTCGGCGATCCAACGGGCAAGTCGCTGCCGCACTTGGGCCAGCCGCCCATCCCCAATGGTTCCGATGCTGCCCACCAGCAGGGAGCCATCGAGCACCGCGAGGCGGGATAGTCGCAAGACGCTCGGGACTTTCAGGCCGCTGGCGGCAAAGTCGGCATCGGCAGGGGTAAGCACTTCATCGAAGCCGGCTTCTGCCTGATCGAGTTTCGAGGACACCATGCACACCAGCCAGTCGTCGAAACGGGAGGCCTGCCGCAGCATCAGGACGGGCCGTAGCTTGGCCCCGGAAAGATCGGTGTGGGGAAACGGCGTGAGGACGATCTGTCCCGCCCGCTTCACTGCCACTGTTCCCGCAGGTCGTCACGGGTGTAGGCGACCGGATCGTTCTCCATGCCGCGTAGCGCCTGCGCCATTGCCATATTGGAGAACTCGGCATCGGTCCAGTCACCGTGGGCAGGGGAGCGCGCGCCGCCCATGCTTCCGACACGAGCAGCGAGAAACTCGACAAAGTCGAAGACTTCGGCCTGCTTTTCGCTCGGCAGGGCTTGCAGCCGCTCGATCAGTTCAGCGTATCCCATGCGTTGCTCCTGAAGTTCAATCGAGATGTTTGAAATAACGGGTCAATTGTAGCCCTTGACATGGCGCGCTTCTAGCCGTGGCGCACGGCCGATTCAAAAAACCGGCGCGGCAGCCAGCGCAGGGGCGATGGAAGATATGGATGGCAACGATTCCCGGAAAGTCGGCGCTGGCGGCACGGCGGAGCAGCAAAAGCCAAAGGGGTCAGTGCCACCTGGATTCATCGACACCCTGGATGGCTCGTCGCGGCCTTGCGTTGCCGAGCAGAAGATTGACCCGCCCCCGGTTTTTGTTTATCCTGCAAATCAAACGTCAGGCGATTGAAAAACGGTGATAATTCGGCGGCACATTGAGGACAGGGTTCGCGCCCGGCTGGCGGCAAGCCCGGCGGTGGCGCTGCTCGGCCCGCGCCAGGTGGGCAAGACCACGCTGGCCCGGCAGATCGCGGCCGACTGGCCTGGCGGGGCGGTCTATCTCGACCTCGAGCGCCCGGCCGACCGCCGCAAGCTGGAAGACGCCGATGCCTACCTGCGCGAGCAGCGGGGCAAGCTGGTCGTGATCGACGAAATCCACCGTGCCCCGAACATCTTCGAGGTGCTGCGCGGCGTCATCGACGAACGTCGCGCGGCGGGCGAGCGCCATGGTCACTTCCTGCTGCTCGGCTCGGCCGCGCTCGAGCTGATGCGCCAGACCTCCGAGACGCTGGCGGGGCGCATCGCCTATCTCGACATCGCACCGCTGACGCTGGCCGAGGCGCAGGGCGCGGGCATCGGCGAAAACGCGCTCTGGCTGCGCGGCGGCTTTCCCGAGAGCCTGCTGGCCGCCGATGACGCCGCCAGCCTCGACTGGCGGCGCGACTTCATCCGCTCCTATCTCGAGCGCGACGTGCCCATGTTCGCGCCGCGCCTGCCGGCCGAAACGGTCGGCCGCCTGTGGTCCATGCTGGCGCACCAGCAGGGCGGCCTGCTCAACCAGGCCCGCCTGGCCGGCAGCCTGGGCGTATCGGCGCCCGCCGTCGGCCGCTACATCGACCTGCTGGCCGACCTGAAGCTGGTGCGGCGCCTGCCGCCGTGGAGCGGCAATGCGGGCAAGCGACTCGTCAAGGCGCCCAAGGTGTTCATCCGCGACAGCGGCATCGTGCATGCACTGCTCGAACTGGAGCGGCGCGACGAGGTCGTCGGCCACCCGGTCGCCGGGCCGAGCTACGAAGGCATGGCGATCGAGAACCTGATCGAGGCCGCCGGCGAGCGCCGCACGGCCTGTTTCTACCGCACCCAGGACGGCGCGGAAATCGATCTTGTCCTCGTGCGCGGCGGCACGCCCGAGATCGCCGTCGAAATCAAGCGTTCGTCGGCGCCCGCGCCCGACAAGGGCTTCGCCATCGCCTGCGACGACCTCGGCATCCGTCAGCGCTTCGTGGCCTATCCTGGCACCGAGCGCTTCCCGCTGCGCCACGGCGCCCAGGCTGTCGGGCTGGGCGAGTTGGCCGAAATCCTCTCCCGATAACCAGGATTCGACATGAAACGCATCGTCATCATCGGCGCCACCTCGGCCATCGCCCACGCGGCGGCACGCCTCTGGGCAGGTCAGGGGGCGGCGCTCTTTCTCGTCGGCCGCAATCCCGGGCGGCTCGAGGCCAATGCCGCCGACCTGCGCGTGCGCGGCGCGGCGAGCGTCGTCGTGCATGCGATGGACGCGACCGACGACGCGGCCCATGCGCCGATGCTGGCGGCGGCAATCGCCGCGCTCGGCGGCATCGACGTCGCGCTGATCGCCCACGGCACGCTGCCCGATCAGCGCCAATGCGAAACCGACCTCGTCCGCCTGCGCGCCGAGATCGACACCAACGGCGTCTCGGTCTGCCTGCTCTCCCAATTGTTCGCCAACCAGTTCGCGGGGCAAGGCGGCGGCACTCTGGCGGTGATCGGCTCGGTCGCGGGCGACCGCGGGCGCCAGAGCAACTATGTCTATGGCGCGGCGAAGGGCATGGTGGCGCGTTTCCTCGAAGGCCTGCGCAACCGCCTGGCGAAATCCGGCGTGCGGGTGCTGCTCATCAAGCCGGGCTTCGTCGATACGCCGATGACCGCGGCCTTCGACAAGAAGGGACTGCTCTGGGCGCAGCCGGAAGCGGTGGCCGCGGGCATGCTCAAGGCCATCGCCGGCGGCAAGGACGTCGTCTATCTGCCAGGGTTCTGGCGCGTCATCATGCTGGTCATCCGCCACGTGCCGGAGCGTCTTTTCAAGCGCCTTTCCCTCTGATACGCCCGCCTCGCCCCGTGCCGGAAGACCCTATTCGTCCCATGCCTTTGCTGGTGCGTCGGCGCACGGCGAGGTAACATCCACACGGCGAGGAACATGGCGACTGGCCATGTTTCTCCGACAGGGAGAAAAGGCATGGGGGACGTTCGTCGGGAAATCTTCATCGTGGATGACGACCTCGTCGCTCGTGCGATCGTCCATGAACAGATCGCGTCCCTCGGCCATGCGGTCATCGAATGTGAAAACGGCGCCGATTTCCTGGCGGCGCTGTCGCGCTCGCCGGACATCGTGCTGCTGGACATAGAAATGCCGGGAATGAACGGCTTTGCCGTCTGTCGGGCGCTGCGCGCGGCGGGATACACCAATACCGAAGTCATTTTCATCTCGGGGCACGACGATCTGGAGACGCGGCTGGCCGCCTACGACGCCGGCGGCAACGACTTTATCGCCAAGCCCGTGCCGACAGCCGACCTGTTGCAGAAGCTGGCCGTGGCCGAGCGCGTGCTGGCCCACGCCGCCGGGCCGGCGGGCCAGCGGCGGCCGATCGTCGCGAACGCCGGGGCTGGCCTCGGCCAGATGGGCATGTTGCAGGCGGTGCTGCAACGGTTTTCCGCGTGCATGGACCTGGTATCGGTGGTGGACGTGGTGCTGGCCGACCTGGCGGGTCTCGAACTGCAAGGAGTCGTTCAGGCGCAGATGCCCGGGCAGACCTTGTTGCGCAGCACCAAGGGACATGCCAGCGAACTCGAGGCCTCCCTGGTTGCCCGCATGGCGACCATGGGACGGATGACCCTGCATGGCAGCCGCATGTCGATCGCCGAGGATCATGTGCTGCTGCTGATCCACGGCCTGCCGATCGACAATCCGAGTCTGTTCGGCCGCTTGCGCGAGCATTTCGCCACGCTGGTCAAGGGCGCCGAGGCGCGGATCGTCGCCATCATTCGCGGCCAGGCCGGCAGCGGCCGGATCGAAGGCCGGCCGAGCGACATTGCCAGTCACGCCGATGCCAACGATCTGCGGCTGGCGCTGGCGCTGGAAGCGGCCAACGCGGGACTGTGGGACTGGGACATCCCCTCGGGCAACGCCTATCTTTCCGCCAGCTTCTTCAGGATGCTCGGCTACCAGCCCGACGAATTCCCCGCCACATTCGTCGGCTGGACGGCGCGGGTCCATCCCGACGACATGCCCGCGCTTATTGGACAGATCGCGGATCTTTCCGATGCGGAGAAGGATCGCTTCGAGATCGAATTCCGCATGGCCAGGAAAGACGGCGCGTGGCGCTGGATGCATGCCCGCGGCACGACCACCGAGCGCGACGCCGAGGGCTTCCCGACGCGCGTCATCGGCATCAATCTGGACGTGACGGAGGCCAGGGAGCGCAACGACCGGCTGCGGCTGGCGCTGGAGCGGCAGACGCAGCTCAACCGCAAGCTCGAGGATGCCCAGACCCAGTTGCTGCAATCGGAGAAGATGGCTTCCATCGGCCAGCTCGCGGCGGGCGTGGCGCACGAGCTCAACAATCCGATCGGCTTCGTCCATTCCAACCTCGGCGCGCTGGAAAAATACGTCAAGGCTGTCTTCGAGATCGCCGCCGCCTACGAAGAGCTGGACGCCAACCCCGGCTGTGCCGGCCCGGCACTCGACCGGGTCAGGCAACTGAAACAGGCGTGCGACTACGACTATGTGAAGGAAGACGTCGCGCAGCTGATGAGCGAATCGAAGGACGGCCTCATGCGGGTGCGCAAGATCGTCCAGGACCTGAAGGATTTCTCGCGCGTCGACAGCGTCGACTGGCAGTGGGCAAACCTGCATCAGGGCATCGACTCGACCCTCAACATCGTCGCCAACGAACTCAAGTACCACTGCACGGTGGTCAAGGAATACGGCGAACTGCCCGAGGTTTGTTGCCTGCCGTCCCAGCTCAACCAGGTCTTCATGAACCTGCTGGTGAATGCCGCCCACGCCATCGAGGGCAAGGGCGAGGGCAAGGGCAAGGGCACCATCACCATCCGCAGCGGCCGGCGCGAGAACGAAGTCTGGATTTCCTTCAGCGACACGGGCAAGGGCATTGCGCCGGAGAATCTCGGCCGCATCTTCGATCCGTTCTTCACCACCAAGCCGGTGGGCAAGGGCACCGGCCTGGGCCTGTCGCTGGCCTATGGTATCGTCAAGAAACATCAGGGCCGGATCGAGGTGGCGAGCGAGGTCGGCCAGGGGACGACGTTCACCCTCGTCGTCCCGATCAAGCCCGTGGTGGAAACGAGCGGGGAAGCGACAGCATGAGCGAAGCGGAACAGCAGTTCACATTGCTCTTCGTCGATGACGAGCCGAACATCCTGTCGTCCCTGCGCCGCCTGTTCAAGGCGACCGGCTATGGCGTGCTCACCGCCGGCGGTGGCGCCGAGGGGCTGGAAGTTCTCGCCCGCGAGAAGGTCGACCTGATCGTTTCCGACATGCGCATGCCGGAGATGGATGGCGCCCAGTTTCTGGAGCAGGCGCGCGCGCGCTGGCCCCATGTCGCGCGCATCCTGCTGACGGGCTACGCGGATATAGGCTCGACCATCGACGCCATCAACCGCGGCGAGATCTACCGCTATATTTCCAAGCCCTGGGACGACAACGAGATACTGCTGACGGTGCGCGGGGCGCTCGAGCACCAGCGGCTGAAAAGCGAGAACGAGCGCCTGCTGGCGCTGACCCGGCGGCAGAACGAGGAGCTGAAGGATCTCAACGCCGGCCTCGAGCGGAAAGTGGCCGAGCGCACGGCGGAATTGCAGGAGACCCTGAATTCCCTCGATCGCGCCCACAAGCAGCTTCACCAGGGCTTCATGTCCACGGTGCGGATTTTCGCCGGCCTGATCGAGATGCGCGGCGGCAAGCTGGCCGGCCATTCGCGGCGGGTGGCCGAGCATGCGCGCCAGGTGGCGCAGGCGCTCGGCCTCGGCGAGAAGGAACAGCAGGACATGCTGCTGGCGGGGTTGCTGCACGACATCGGCAAGATCAGCCTGCCGGACGACCTGCTCAACCGGCCGTTCAACGGTCTGCCGCCGGATCAGCAGGCGCTGGTGATGCAGCATCCGGCCAGGGGTCAGCAGGCGCTGATTGGAGTGGAACAGCTTGCCAATGCCGCCAAGATCATTCGCCACCATCACGAGTGCATGGACGGATCGGGTTATCCCGACCGCTTGTCCGGGCTGGCGATTCCGATCGGCGCGCGCATCCTGGCGGTGACCAACGAGTACGACGCCTTGCAGATGGGCACGCTGACCCTGCAGGCGATGACCTCGGTCAAGGCGCTGGAATTCATCATGACCTATCGCGGCCGGCGCTACGATCCGACGGTGGTGGATGCCTTCAAGACGGTGCTGGCCGGGCCGGCCGGCGGCGCCGAGCATGCCGTGCGGCAGGGCATCGGGGTTGGCGTCATGCGGGACGCGCCCCACGAGAAGCCGCAGCGGCACTGGAAGGAGATATCCCTGCATCCGTCCAAGCTCAAGCCCGGCATGACGCTGAGCCGCAAGTTGATGCACGAGCACGGCTATCTGCTGCTGGCCGCGGGCCAGCACCTCGACGAGCTGGTGATCGAACAGTTGCAGAAGATGGAGAATGAGACGGAGAATCCCATCACCGTCCATATTCGCGTGGAGGACAGGTCATGAACAGCCGCGTACTGATCGTCGATGACGAGGAAGCGATACTCAACGCACTGCGCCGCCTGTTGCGGATCGCACCGTGCACTTACGGGCGCCTGAGCTACCGGCTCGAGGTCGAAACCTTCTCCTCTCCCGTCGCGGCGCTGGCGCGCGCCGGCGAAGCGAGCTTCGACCTGGTCCTGAGCGATTACCGCATGCCGGAAATGGATGGCGTGGCGTTCCTTTCCCGCGTCAAGGAACTGCAACCCGACGCCGAGCGCCTGGTGCTGTCGGGCTATGCCGATCTCGACGCCATCATGCGCGCCTTCGACCAGGCGCAGATATTCCGTTTCGTCGCCAAGCCCTGGAATGACTACATTCTGCTGTCGACCATCGCCGAAGCGCTCAATCACCGCGACATCGTGCTCGAGAATCGGCAACTGGTGCAGGCGGCGCGGGGACAAGGCGCCGGCGCGCCCGTGCCGCCCGCCGCCGCGGATGCCGTGCCGCCGATCCGCTGGGGGCCGGACGGTTCGGTTCGTGACAGTTCGTCCGACACATAAGGAACGCAGCGAGATGCCGGACATCGAGAATGACCGCCTGACCTTCAAGCTGGTTTATTACGGCCCGGCCCAGAGCGGCAAGACCACGAACCTCATGCGCCTGCACGACCTGCTGGCGCCCGAGTTGAAGGGGGAGATGATGACCCTGGAGACCCAGGGCGACCGCACGCTCTTCTTCGACCTGCTGCCGCTGGGCTTCCGGGCGGCCTCCGGCCTGCTCGTCAAGCTGCGCCTGTTCACCGTGCCCGGTCAGGTGGCCCACGACGGCACGCGCAAGGCCGTGCTCTCGCGCGCGGACGGCGTCGTCTTCGTCGCGGACTCCCAGAAGACGCAGGAAATCAACAACGCGGAGTCCTTCAAGAACCTTGCCGAGAACGCCGCCCGCGTCGGCCTCGACTTCCAGCGCCTGCCCCTGGTGGTGCAGTTCAACAAGCGCGATCTGCCGGCCATCGTTTCAGAGGATGAGGTGCGCGCGCGCTGGTCCGGCGCCGTATCGTGGCCGCTGACTTTCGCCATGGCGCTGACGGGCGAGGGCGTGCGCGAGACCTTCGATGCGCTGCTGCGCGCCGTGTTCCGCCGATTCGCCGATGAACTCGAACTCGAGCGCCGCCACGGCCTGGACGAGGCGGCCTTTGTCGCGGGGCTTCTTGGCGGCGGAGCGGCAACATGACCGGGGCCTTCGACCGCGAATTCACGCTCGCCGAGATATTGCCGGCGGCGATGCTGGAGACGCTCGGCACGGCCCTGGCCAACCTGCTCGACGCCGACCTGGCCGTGCTCGATGCCGGCGGCGACGTCCTCTGGGGGCGCGCCCCGGCCGATGCGTCGCGCGAGGCGTTTGTGCTGGAGATCGAACCCCTCGGCTATCTTGCCTCCGCCGCGTCGCCCGATCGTCTGCGGGCCGCCGCCGTCCTGCTGCGCCAGATGCTGGTGGCCCGCGCCCGCTACCTGATGGCCTGCGACCTGCACACCGACGCCATCGCCGCCGACTGGCAGGCGCTGCTGGAACGCAACCAGGCGCTGGCGGCCTCGGAGGCCCGCTACAAGGCGCTCTCCGAGGAACTGGAACAGCGCGTGCAGGATCAGGTCAGGCTGCTCGACGAGCGCACGCGCCAGCTCTATCAGGCCGAGAAACTGGCCTCGGTGGGCCAGCTCGCGGCGGGCGTGGCGCACGAGATCAACAACCCGATCGGATTCGTGCGCAGCAACATCGCCAGCTTCGGCGGTTATCTGGAGAAATTCGCGGCGCTCAAGGCACGCCTCGCCGAAGGGCAGGCGGCCTGGAAGGACCTCGACCTCGACTTCGTGATCGAAGACGGCGCCGAGATCGTGAAAGACAGCCTGGAGGGCGTCGACCGCGTCGCCCGCATCGTGCGCGACCTCAGGGGATTTTCCAACGTCGACCGGCCGGAAGAGGAAATAGTTGACTTGAACGACAGCCTGCGCGAGGCGATGAGCGTCTTTTCCGGACGGCTGCCACCCGGCGTCGAATTGCGCCAGGCGTTTTCCGCGTTGCCGCGCATCCCGTGCCTGCCCGGCCATCTCAACCAGGTTTTCCTGCATCTGATCGAAAATGCCGTGCAGGCCGTCGCCGACACCGGCAAGCCCGGCACGGTGACGGTTTCGAGCCGGCCGGCGGAGGGCGGCATCGAGATCGCCGTCACCGACACGGGCGTCGGCATGTCGTCCGCGCAGCAGGCCCGCGCCTTCGAACCCTTCTATACCACGCGCCCGGTCGGCAGCGGCACCGGCCTGGGGCTGACGGTGGCGCGAGGCATCGTCCAGGCGCATGATGGAAGGATTAGTATCGACAGCCAGCCTGGTTCGGGCGCCACGATAACCCTCTTCCTTCCGGCATGAACGACTTTTCCACCCTCTTCACCGGCCAGGCCGCGGCGGCATCGACCGATGCCGCGCCGTCTCGCTACCGGCTGCTGATCGTCGACGACGAACCGGGCGTGGTCAAGGCGCTGACGCGCGCCTTCCGCCAGGAAAACTACGAGGTGGTGGGCGCGGCCGGCGGCGAGGAGGGGCTCAAGCGGCTGGCCGAGGCGACCACGCATCTGGTCATCAGCGACTACATGATGCCCGGCATGAACGGCGCCAATTTCCTGCGCGCCGTCAAGGAACGCTCGCCCGACACCATTCGCATCATGCTCACCGGCCATGCCGACACCGGCGCGGTGATGGGCGCCATCAACGAAGGCGCGGTCTACAAGTTCATCCTCAAGCCTTGGGACGACGACGACCTGCGCGTCACCGTCGCCCTGGCCCTGGAACAGTTCGACCTCGTCCAGAAGAACCGGGCGCTCAAGCAGGAGAACGCGAAGAAGTCGAAGGAGATTTCCGCCCTCTCGCGCCTGGCGGCCACCAACCGCAGCCAGCTCGGCTTTGTCCTGCACAAGAAGAATCTCATCACCTCCGCCCAGCTTCAGGAACTCGTTCGGCTGCAGGAGATGCGCAAGGAGCCGCTCGTCAAGCTGCTGCTTGAAAAGGGGTGGGTGTCCGAGCGCGCCATCCGCAACGTACTCAAGAAGGACATGCTGATCGAGGAGGTGCAACTGGCGGAGTTTCAGGTCGATGCCGCCATGGCCGAGCTGATTCCGCGCAGCTTCTGCAACCGCCAGATCGTGGTGCCGCTGAAGCTCGAAGGCCGGCGCCTGATGCTGGCCATGGCCGATCCGCTCGACGCCGGCCTGGTCGACGACGTGCGATTCACCGCCGGCCTGGAACTGAATGTCGTCACCGCCGACGTGGCCGCCATCCGCGCCAAGATCGCCGAGCTGTACGGCGAAGAGGTGGACTACAAGGAGATGGAGGCCATCGTCGGATCAAACGACCCCTACGAGGGCATCGAGATCGTCATCGAGGACGACGAGGCGGCGGACCTGGAGGAACTGCTGCGCGGAACGGAAGCGCCGCCGGCGATCCGCTTGGTCAACGCCACCATCCTCGAGGCGATCCGGCTGGGCGCGTCCGACATCCACATCCAGCCGCGCACCAAGAGCGTGGTGGTGCGTTACCGCATCGACGGCGTCCTGATAGACAAGATCCACATTCCGCACCAGCTCCTCCAGACCCTGGTCTCCCGCCTGAAGATCATGGCCGAACTGGACATCTCCGAGCGGCGCCGTCCGCAGGACGGCCGCATCACCGTCAAGACGCCGCTGCGCATCGTCGACCTGCGCGTGTCCATCCTGCCGACGATCAACGGCGAGAAGGTGGTGATGCGCATCCTCGACCGCAATTCGGCGGTGCCCGACCTTGCCAGCCTCGGTTTTTCGGAGGCCGACCTGCCGAAGATCGCCGACATCGTGGCCAAGCCGCAGGGCCTCATCCTCGCCACCGGCCCGACCGGCAGCGGCAAGACGACGACGCTCTACTCCCTGCTTCGGCACAACGCGACGTCGGAAAAGAACTATGTCACCATCGAGGACCCGGTCGAGTACTACCTCGACATGGCCACCCAGGTGCTGGTGCGCGAGAAGATCGGCCTCACCTTCCCGCTGGTGCTGCGTGCCATCCTGCGCCAGGACCCGAACGTGCTGCTGCTGGGCGAGATCCGCGACAACGAGACCGCCGAGGTGGCCTTCCACGCGGCGCTGACGGGCCACCAGGTGTTCTCGACGCTGCACACCAATTCGGCCGTGGCGACCATCGCGCGGCTGATCGACATCGGCCTCAAGCCCTACGTGGCGGCGGCGGCGCTCGAGGGCATCATCGCCCAGCGGCTGGTGCGGCGCATCTGCCCCCACTGCCGCGAGGAAGTGCCCGTGGACGAGAAGTTGTGCCAGCGGCTCGGCGCCGCCTTCAGCCGTCCCGATCTGCGGGTATGGAAGGGGCGGGGTTGCGAGCGCTGCCACGGCAGCGGCTACAGCCGCCGCATCGGCATCTACGAGGTGCTGGCGATTGACGACGTGCTGCGCGACCTCATCGGCGGCGGCGCCAGCATACTGGACATCGGCCGCGTGGCGCGGCAGCAGGGGCTGCGCACGCTGGCGCAGGACGCCGCCGACAAGGTGCACGCCGGCGAGACGACGCTTGGAGAAGTGCTGCGGGTGCTGGGTCCGCAGCCCCTGCCGGCTTGGAGTGGCGGGCATGAGGCGCCGCCCTTCGGTCGTGACGTCGCCTCGCCGGCGAACTCATGAACAAGAATCCCGACCTGCCGGATACGCAGTGGCTCCTGTACCAGGCGGCCGAGCAGTCCCCGTTGCCGATCATGGTGACTGACGGCGGCGGCCGCATCGTCTATGCCAATCCCGCTTTGGTGCGCGCTACCGGCTACGAGCGCGACGAACTGATCGGCGCGAATCCGCGCATTTTTCGGTCCGGGCAGACGCCCCCCGATACCTACCGTCAACTATGGGCCACCCTGCTTGCCGGGGAGACATGGGAAGGCGAGCTGTTCAACCGGAGCAAGAGCGGCGAGCTCTACGCCGAAAACCTGCACATCGCGCCGATCCGCGACGCCACGGGCGGGATTGGCCATTTTTTCGCAATCCGGCGGAATCCGGTCGAACACCACGCAATGGCGGGACGGATCGAGTATCTGTCCAGCGTCGACGCGCTCACCGGCCTGCCCAATCGCAACCGTTTCATGATGCGGCTGGCCGAGTCCATGCAGGAGGCGGCGCTGCACGGCACGGATATTTCCCTGCTTCACATCGATCTCGATGACTTCAAGTCCTTCAATGATTCTCTCGGCCAGCGCGGCGCCGACCGCTTGCTGGAGACGATTGCCAATCGCCTCAAGGATCTGGTGCGGAGTAACGACGTACTGGCGCGGCTGGGGGGCGACAAATTTGCCCTGCTGCTGTGGGATGCCGGGGTCGATCTGCCGCAACACGAGCTGCTGGCGCGCATTCAGGCCGGGATCGCCGAACCGGTCGAACTCGCCGACGGGCATTCGGTAACGGTCACCGCCTGCACCGGCGTGGCCGTCTATCCGCGCGACGGCTGCACCAGCGACGCCCTGTTGCAGGCGGCGGAGGTGGCCCTGCAATCCGCCAAGCAGGCGGGGCACGGTCAGGCACGCATCTTCGAGCCGAGCGCGACGACCGGCAGGATGACGCGGGTGGACATGGCGGCGCAGTTGCGCCATGTCGCCGAGCGCGGCGAACTGGTGCTGCACTTCCAGCCGCAGTTGAGCCTTTACTCGGGCGAGATCGTCGGCGCCGAAGCGCTGGTGCGCTGGCGCCATCCCGACAGGGGCATGATTCCGCCCGGCGACTTCATCCCCTTCGCCGAGGAGACCGGCCTCATCGTGCCGATCAGCGAATGGGTGCTGCGGGCCGCCTGCCGGCAGGCAGCCGAATGGCGCCAGGCCGGCCTGCGGCCGCTTACGATCGGCGTCAATCTCTCGGCGCGTCATTTCCGCCATGCCGATCTGCCGGACACCGTCGCCGCCGTGCTGGACGAGACGGCGATGGAGCCGCGCCAGCTCGATCTGGAGCTGACCGAGAGCGCCATGATGCACGATACCGGCGTCGCCATTCGCATCGTCGACCGGCTGAAGGAGCTGGGCGTGCGCCTGTCGCTCGACGATTTCGGCACCGGCTATTCGTCGCTGGCCTACCTGTCGCGCTTCGCCATCGACCGGCTCAAGATCGACCAGTCCTTCGTCCGCGACGTGACCGACAATCCGGTCAACGCCTCGATCGTCACCGCCACCATCGCCATGGCCCACCAGTTGGGCAAAGGCGTCGTCGCCGAGGGCGTCGAGACCGAGGCCCAGATGAATTTCCTGCGCCGCCACGACTGCGACGAGATGCAGGGGTACTTCTTCAGCCGGCCGCTGCCGGCGGAGGAGTTCGCCGCGCTGCTGGCCGATGGGCGGCGGCTGGAACTGGCGGCTCCGGCGGCGGGCGAGGCGGTGCCGACGCTGCTGCTGGTCGACGACGAGCCCAGCATCCTCAACGCCTTGAAGCGGGTATTCCGCAACGAGGGCTACCGGCTGCTGACGGCCGCCGGCGGCCGCGAGGGGCTGGAACTGCTGGCGCTCCATCCGGTGCAGGTCATCGTTTCCGATCAGCGCATGCCGGAAATGAGCGGCGTCGAGTTCCTGTCCCGGGCCAGGCAGCTCTATCCGCGCAGCATCCGCATCGTTCTTTCCGGCTATGCGGAGATCGGTACCGTGACCGATGCGGTCAATCGCGGCGCCATCTCGAAATTTTTCACCAAGCCCTGGGACGACGACGATCTTCGCGAAGAGATCCGCCGCGCCTTCCGTTCGACGGCCGAGGCAGGGCGGGTCTTGTCCGGAACATGATGACGCAATATGATCCGGCCACGATGACAGGAACGACAGGGACGACTTATGGGTGAGCGCACGTTGTTGCTGGTGGATGACGAGGAGAACATCCTTTCCGCCCTCGCGCGGCTGCTGCGGCGGGACGGCTACCGCATCCTGCGCGCGACCGGCGGGCGCGCGGGGCTGGAACTGCTGGCGGCGAACAACGACGTCGGCGTGATCATCTCGGACCAGCGCATGCCCGAGATGAACGGCACCGAGTTCCTCAGCCAGGTGAAGGAACTCTATCCGGACACGGTGCGCATCGTGCTGTCCGGCTACACGGAACTCAATTCCGTCACCGACGCCATCAATCGAGGCGCCATCTACAAGTTCCTGACCAAGCCGTGGGAAGACGATCTGTTGCGCGCCAACATCGAGGAGGCCTTCAGGCACTACGAGATGAAGCAGGAAAACCAGCGCCTGACCCACGAGTTGCAGACCGCCAACGAGGCCCTGTCCACGCTCAACCGCGATCTGGAGTCGCGGGTCGAGGAAAAGACGCGGGAAGTCGTGCGCAACCTCAATGTCCTGCGCGTTTCCCAGGAGATTCTCGACGGCCTACCCGTCGCGGTGGTCGGCATCGACGAGGACGGCATGATCGCGGTGGCCAATCGCACGGCGGAAGCCGTTTTCGCCCGGCCCGACGCGGGGCCCCTGCCGGGCGATCCGGCCGCGGAGCGCATTCCCGGCGAACTGCGGGACTGCGCCACCTGCAAGGAAAGCGGCCCGCCGACCGCAAGGAATAGCGGCCGTCTGGGTGACGGCAGGACATGCAACTACTGGTGCTATGCCATGGGCGCCCAGTCGGCGGCCCGGGGCTGCATTCTCGTGGTCGACCCGCAAGAACCCGTCACATAGGACGCGCAAAGTGAAACAGATAATCGAGAAGCTCAGCAAGTTGCCGGTCCTGCCCATAGTGGTGCAGGAGGTCATACGCAGCCTCGGTGACCCGGATGTGGATGCCGCCGTCCTGGGGCACAAGATCGGGCACGACCCGGTGCTCGGCGCGCGGCTGCTGCGCGTCGCCAATTCGGCCTTCTTCGGCCTGTCGCGGCAGGTGGCGACGCCGCAGGATGCCATCATGGTGATGGGCCTGAGCCAGGTGCGCTCGCTGGTGCTGGCCTCGGGCCTGGTCCATGCGCTGCCGCGGCACGCGCACGGGCTCGACCGCAAGCAGCACTGGCAGCGCAGCTTCCGCGTTGCCACCACGGCGCAGGCGCTGGCGCGGCGCGCGCGGTGCCCGGCCGAATCGGCATTCACCGCCGGCATGCTGCACAACATCGGCGAGCTGGTGCTGGATGTCTGCCTGCCCGAGGCCTATGTGGCGGTGCGCGCCGACAGCCGCGCCCGCGGAGTTCCGCTGCGGCAGGCCGAACGCGAGGCGCTGGGCTTCGATCACACCGAGGTGGGGGCCGAGGTCGCGCGGTACTGGAAGCTGCCGGACGCCATCGAGCATGCCATCCGCCACTGCCATGAGCCCGAGGCGGCCGCAACCGAGGGCGTGGCCGCCTGCGTGGCGGTTGCCTGCCTGATCGACGACCATGCGGCGGCCGGCGGGGCAGGAATCCCGCCGGAACTGCCCGACGTCTTGCGCGCGGCCTTGCGGCTCGACGACGCGGCCATGCTGGCCTGCATTCCCGATGCGGCCGAGGCCGAGGCGGCGGCGGCCATGCTGTTGGGCGATTGAGACGTGCCGTGACCCCTTCGATTCAGTATCTGTCGGCTGGCAATGGACCGGCCTCAAAAAGTCGGTGCTGGCGGGACGGCGCTAACGAGCTTTTCAAGAGAATTGTGGAGGCGCCGACTCCACAATTACGGGTGCTCCTTCGCCGCTTTGGCGGTAAGAAGTCATGACCGAGCCTGTGTCCGCTCAACGCGCACTGCCGGATTTTTCCGGTCTGGTGGCCACGATCTCCGAGGTGCATCGGTCACTGGCCGAGCAGGCGGCGCGTGCCGTGAATGTGAGCCTGACCCTGCGTAACTGGCTGGTGGGGGGCTATATTCGGGAGTACGAGCAACGGGGCTCTGATCGCGCGCAGTATGGCGAGGCACTGCTTGACCGCCTCAGCCAGGCGTTAGCCGCAATCGGGACGGTGAGCTATCACCCTCGGGAACTACGCCGCTGCCGGGCGTTTTATCTAGCCTATCCTGAAATTCGGGGGACAGCGTCCCCCGAATCGGGCGGACTGCCAAATTCGGTTGCGCTGGCCTGGCCTGCGCGGCAATTGGTCAGTGCGGGAATTGAAGCGCCAGATGGGTAGTCTTTATTTCGAGCGCAGCGGTCTTTCCACCGACAAGAACAAGCTCGCTGCTTACGTTCAGATGAAGGCGGAGCTGTCGGCACCGGTGTTGAATGTGCGCGACCCCTATGTCTTCGAGTTCCTCGGCATCAAACCCCAGGAGGTCATGTACGAATCGGACGTGGAAGATGCCATCCTGGACAACCTCCAACAGTTCCTGCTGGAGATGGGCCACGGCTTCTGTTTCGAAGCCCGGCAAAAGCGGATATTGATCGGCGACGAGCACTACTTCATCGATCTGGTTTTCTACCATCGCATTTTGAAATGCCATGTGCTGGTGGAGCTGAAGCTGGCGGAGTTCAGCAGCGCTTCCTGGCCGAAAAATTACGGGAGGTGGGCGCTGATGATGAGTGAAACCAAAATTGTTGGTCGGATTGGCCCGCAGGGCTTAACCCGACTTCCGCGCGGTGAAAAGTCGGCGCGGGCGGGACGGCGCACGGTGAAGTTGAGAAGAAAACCTTACTGACGGCGAAACGGAGACGAACATGCGGATAGAGCAATTGCACTGGACTACACGGAACGGCTGGCAGCCTGCCGTCCCCGCCTTGCATGACGCCGACCTGGTGCTGATCTTCGGCGCCACGGACCGGCTCGAAGCGGCGCGCCTCGACGAGCTGCGGGCCTTCTACCCCGATGCCCGTCAGTTCGGCTGCTCGACGGCCGGCGAGATTCTGGATGCCCGCGTTTATGACGAATCCATCGCGGTGACGGCGGTGAGCTTTGCCGCCACGGAGGTGCGCCTCGTCAGCCAGGCCATCGTCGATTCCGCCGCCAGCGAGGCCGCCGGCGCGGCGCTGGCGGCGCAACTGCCGCGGGACGGGCTGCGCCATGTGCTGGTGCTGTCGGATGGCCTGCACGTTAACGGCACCGAACTGGTACGCGGGATCAAGGGCGGCCTGCCGCCCGAGGTCGAGGTGACCGGCGGGCTCTCGGGCGACGGCGCGCGCTTCGGCCGCACGCTGGTGATCGCCGATGCGCCGCCGCGGGAGCGGCTGGTCGCCGCCGTCGGCTTCTACGGCGAGCGTTTTCAGGTGGGCCACGGCTCGCTCGGTGGTTGGGATCCGTTCGGCCCGTCCCGGCTGATCACCCGTTCGGAGGGTAACGTGCTCTATGAGCTCGACGGCCAGTCGGCGCTGGCGCTCTACAAGCAGTACCTCGGCGAACATGCGGCGGGCCTGCCGGCGACGGGGCTGCTGTTTCCCCTGGCGCTGCGTGCCGAGGGCGAGAACGGCAGCGAGGCCGACGGCCTGGTGCGCACCATACTCGCGGTGGACGAGGCCGGCCAGTCGATGACCTTTGCCGGCGACATGCCGCAGGGCCGTTACGTGCGCCTGATGAAGGCCAATTTCGACCGTCTGGTGGAAGGCGCCGCCGGCGCGGCACGGGTCGCCAGCGCTGCCATGAAGGATGCGCAGCTGGCCGTCCTGGTGAGCTGCGTCGGCCGCAAGCTCGTGCTCAAGCAGCGGGTGGAGGAGGAGGTCGAGGGGGTGCGCGACGTACTGGGCGCCGGCGCCCGCCTGACCGGCTTCTACTCCTACGGCGAGATTTCGCCCTATACGCCCACGGCGCGGTGCGAGTTGCACAACCAAACCATGACCATCACTACCTTCAGCGAAACCTGACATGCACCTCCTGCTCGAGCGCCAGATCCGGAAACACCTCGGCGATACGGGCAGAACCTGCGCCTGCTGCGGCGATTTTCTCGATGCGGTGAATGCGGCCTACGAGCAGGCCGACACCGACCGGCGCATGATCGAGCGCTCGCTCGAGTTGATGTCGCGGGAACTCAACCAGCGCAACGATGATCTGCGGCAGCGGCTCTGGGAAAAGGAGGAAACCGAGCGGGCGCTGCGGCTGAACGATGTGCGCCTGGACAAGGCGCAGCAGGTGGCCAAGCTGGGCAACTGGGACTGGGACATGGTGCGCCATGCGATCACCTGGTCCGATGGCTTGTTCAACATCCTCGGCGCCGATGCCGTGACCTTTATTCCCACCCGCGATGCCTTCCTGGAATTCGCGCATCCGGACGATCACGAAATGGTGCAGCGCTGGTTCGATCACGCCCTGGCCGGGGAGCCGGAGGGGACCATCGATCACCGCATCGTCATGCCGGACGGCACGGTGAAGCATGTGCTGTCCCAGGTCGAGGTCGAATTCGACGACGGCGGCCGCCCGCTGATACTGTTCGGCACGGTGCTCGACATCACGGCCCGCAAGCAGATCGAGGAGGCGCTGCAGCGGGAAAAGGCGGAGCAGGCCGTCCTCATCAAGCAGCTGGAGGAAGCCCACAACCAGTTGCTGCAATCGGAGAAGATGGCTTCCATCGGCCAGCTCGCCGCCGGGGTGGCGCACGAGATCAACAACCCCATCGGTTTTGTCGGCGCCAACCTGGGTAGCCTGAGCAAATACGTCGATCAGTTGTTCTCGGTGCTGGCGGCGTACGAGACCCTGCGGGAACAACTGCCGGCCGCTTCGCCCGAGCTGGCGCGGGTCGAGGCCGCCGAGCGCGCCGCCGACCTGGCTTACCTCAGGGAGGACATTCCGTCCCTCCTGGCCGAGTCGCTCGACGGCATCGGCCGGGTGCGCCGCATCGTCCAGGACCTCAAGGATTTCTCGCACGTGGACAGCGGCGAATGGCAGTGGGCCGACCTGCACCAGGGAATCGACTCCACCCTCAATGTGGCGAACAACGAAATCAAGTACAAGGCCGATGTGGTGAAGGAATACGGCCAGTTGCCGCGCGTGGAATGCCTCGGCTCGCAGATCAACCAGGTGTTCCTGAACCTGCTGGTCAATGCCGCCCACGCCATCAAGGAACGTGGCGTCATCACCATCCGCACCGGCGCGGCCGGCGACGAGGCATGGGTGGAGATCGCCGATACCGGCAGCGGCATTCCGCCGGAAAACCTCACGCGCATCTTCGACCCCTTCTTCACCACCAAGCCGATCGGCACGGGCACCGGCCTGGGCCTGTCGCTGTCCTACGGCATCGTGCAGAAGCACCATGGCCGGATCGAGGTGACGAGCGAGCTTGGCAAGGGCACCACGTTCCGGGTAACGCTGCCGGTCAATCGACCGGAGCCGACCGCCGCCAATTCACGAGACGAAACATGAGCGACGCCGATCTATTTGCCGGCCTGAAGGCCCTGGTCGATTCGTCCTTTCCCAAGCGCTGCGCGTGTTGCGGCCGCGTCTATGCCAGCGCCGAGGAATTTTTCCGCGAAACCCAGAAGATTCGTCCGGGAAGCCGCGACCTCAAGCCGGCGACGGAGGAAGACGGCACGCGCATCATCGAGGCTTTCCGCAACTGCGTCTGCGGCTCGACGCTGATGGAGTTTTTCGGCGACCGGCGCGATGCGTCGCTCGCGGGAGAAGGGCGGCGCAAGCGCTTCGGGGTGTTGATGCAACAATTGGTCGAACGCGGCGTGGATGGCGCCGTCGCCAAGCAGGAATTGCTGAAGCTCGTGCACGGCCAGCACAGCGAACTCATCGAAGCGCTGCGCGAAGGCGGCAAGACTGCCTGACGGCGCCGGCTTTTCACGGCCGAATCCGGATGCAATAGAATTCCGCATCACCGCCGTCACCGGACTTTTCCCATGAATCTCGATGTTCTCACCGCTCTCTCTCCGCTCGACGGCCGCTACGCCGCCAAGGTCGAGCCGCTGCGCGCCCACTTTTCCGAGTTCGGCCTGATCCGCAATCGCATCAAGGTCGAGATCGAATGGCTCAAGGCGCTGGCCGCCAACCCCGGGATCAAAGAGGTGCCGGCGTTCTCGCAGGACACCCTTACCGAACTCGATCGGGTGATCTCGGGTTTCGCCGTG
Source organism: Sulfurisoma sp. (assembly GCA_030691075.1). Taxonomy (GTDB): domain Bacteria; phylum Pseudomonadota; class Gammaproteobacteria; order Burkholderiales; family Rhodocyclaceae; genus Sulfurisoma. The sequence continues at coordinate 56,696 of JAUYFI010000184.1, forward strand.
GCCGACGCCGACGCCGTGAAGAAGATCGAAGCCGTCACCAACCACGACGTCAAGGCGGTCGAGTACTGGCTGAAGGAGCGCTTCAAGAACAACACCGAGGTGATGCGCGTCACCGAGTTCATCCATTTCGGCTGCACCTCGGAGGACATCAACAACGTTTCCCATGCGTTGATGCTCAAGGAGGCGACGGACACCATCCTGCTGCCGGGGATGGACCGCGTGATCGAGCGCTTTCGCGCGCTGGCCCACGATCTGGCCGAACTGCCGCTGCTCGCCCGCACCCATGGCCAGCCGGCCACGCCGACCACGCTCGGCAAGGAAATGGCCAATGTCGCCGCGCGGCTGATCCGCGCCCGAGCCCGCATCGCCAATGTCGCGATGACGGCCAAGTTCAACGGCGCCGTGGGCAACTACAACGCCCATCTGTCGGCCTATCCCGAAGTCGACTGGGAGGGCTTCGCCCGCCGCTTTATCGAGTCGCTCGGCATCGAATTCAATCCCTACACCATCCAGATCGAGCCGCACGACGCCATGGCCGAACTGTTCGACGCGATGGCCCGTGCCAACACCATCCTCATCGACGCCGACCGCGACATCTGGCAGTACATCTCGGTGGGTTATTTCAAGCAGAAGACCCGTGCCGGCGAGATCGGCTCCTCGACCATGCCGCACAAGGTCAACCCGATCGACTTCGAGAATTCCGAGGGCAATCTAGGGCTAGCCAACGCCGTGCTGCGGCATCTCTCCGAGAAGCTGCCGATCTCGCGCCTGCAGCGCGACCTGACCGACTCGACGGTCCTGCGCAACATGGGCATCGCTTTTGGTTATGTCGTGCTGGCGCACGATTCGACCCTGCGCGGCCTGGGCAAGCTCGAGGCCAACCCGCAACGACTGGCCGAGGACCTCGACAATTGCTGGGAAGTGCTGGCGGAGCCGGTGCAGACGGTGATGCGCCGCCATGGCGTGCCCAATCCCTACGAGCAGTTGAAGGAGCTCACGCGCGGCAAGGGCATCGACAAGGACGCGCTGCGCGAGTTCATCGGCAAGCTGGCCATTCCCGACGCCGACAAGGCGCGCCTGCTCGCGATGACGCCGGCCAGCTACATCGGCAAGGCGGTCGAACTGGCCAGGAACATTTGAGATGGGCTTTGCGGAGAATCTCAAGCACCTGCCGCGCGTCTCGCACCTGCTGGCGATCGAGCTGATGGACAAGGAAGGCAACGTCGTCGCGACCATCGAGAACAAGCCGGGTCAGGCCGGTTCGCTCACCGTGTACAACCACCTCGGCCAGATTTACGGCGCCATCAATTCCGATGCGGCGAAAAAGGGCCTGGAGATCTTCGCCGAGCATGCGGTCGATGCGCAAGCCCATCCGGGCAAGCATCCGAACATCGACCGCCTGCTGGCGCTGGTTGCCGAGGGCGGTCAGTTTCGGGTAAAACACATTTTCGCGACCGGAACGGAATAATCCGGAGCGTTTGACAGTCAACCCGCAACACCCCTTCCCCAGGAGAAAACAGAGATGAAAAAAATCGCACAATTGCTGGCCGTCACCCTGACGCTAACCGCCACCGCTTCCGCCGTGGCACAGGTCAAGCCCGAGGATCAGATCCGCTTCCGCCAGGGCGGCTACGCCTTCATGGCCTGGAACATGGGCAAGATCAAGGCCAACCTCGATGGCCAGTACAACAAGGAACAGGTCGTTGCCGCCGCCAACGTGGTTGCCGCCATCGCCAACTCGGGCATGGGCGCGCTCTACACCCCCGGCACCGACAAGGGCAAGGGCTTCCACGAAACTCGCGTCAAGCCCGAGTTTTTCAAGGAAGGCGACAAGGTCAAGGAACTGGCGATGGCCTACATCAAGGAAGCCAACGAACTGGCGAAGGTTGCCGCGACGGGTGACGCCGCCGCGGTGAAGGCCCAGTTCGGCAAGACCGGCGAGTCCTGCAAGGGTTGCCATGACAAATTCAGGAAGGATGAGTAATCCTTCCTGAATTTGCAGCGCAGGCTAACGTGAGCGCCGCGAACGTTAAGCGCCGCAGGCGCGGCCGAAGCTACAAGTTCCCGGCGCTCACCCTGCCATCGCGTTGAGTCAGACGGCCACCTCCGGGTGGCCGTTTTCCGTTTCGGAGGCTAGAATCGGCGCATGAAAATCCTTCTCGCCATCGACGGCTCCGAAGTCTCGCTGCGGGCCGTGCACAGCCTGATCGATCACGTGCGCTGGTTCCGCGAGCCGCCGCGGGTGCATCTGTTGCATGTCCATGCGCCGATCCCCGTGGGTTTCGCGGTGCAGCACCTGAGCCAGGAGACGCTCGACCGCTACTACCGCGAGGAGGGCGAAGCCGTGCTCAAGCCCGCCGCCGATCTGCTGGCCCAGGCCGGCATCGCGACCACGCCGCACATTCACGTCGGCCATGCCGCCGAGATCATCGTGCGGCTGGCTGGCGAACTCGGCTGCGAGCTGATCTGCCTCGGCAGCCACGGCCGCAGCGGCATCGGCAACGCGCTGCTCGGCTCGGTGGCGAGCCGGGTGCTGCATCTGGCGACGGTCCCGGTGCTGATCGCGCGCTGATCGCGCGCGGGCTTGTTTTCGGGCTCCCCGCCCTGAGATAATTAGCGTTTTCTAATAATCCAACGGAGAGCACACCATGGCCGCAGTTACCCCAATGAGCCCGCACGATCTCGTCGTCGAAGCCAAGTCCCAGATCAAGGAAGTCGCCACTGCCGATGCCCAGTCGCTGCTCGGCAAGCGCGTCGTTATTGACGTGCGCGAGTACGACGAATACGCCGCCGGCCACCTGCCGGGCGCGATCAACATTCCGCGCGGCGTGCTCGAGTTCAAGATCGGCATGGTGCCCGAGTGTGCCAAAAAGGACGGCGCCTTCCTCATCTACTGCCGCACCAGCGGCCGCGCCGCGCTGTCGGCCGTGCAGTTGCAGAAGCTTGGCTACGGCAACGTGATCTCGATGGCCGGCGGCTTCGATGCGTGGAACACCGAAAACCGGCCGACCGAGAAGCCCGAGCCGATCAACTTCGAGTAAACCGTAATGGCCCCCCACGCTCGCAAACCCGGCTCGCTGCCCCCCACGGGGGGACGCATGCCTCCTTGGGGCGGCCCGGCGGAGGCATGATGAATGCTCCGCAGCCGGCGCAGGAAGTTCTGGAGCTGTCGATCTCCGGCATGACCTGCGCGGCCTGCTCGGGGCGCATCGAGCGCCAGTTGAACAAGCTGGCGGGCGTCGAGGCGGTGGTGAACCTCGCCGCCGAGAAGGCGCACATCCGTTACGCGCCGAACCTGATCGACGCGGCCGCGCTGATCGCCACCATCGAGAAGACCGGCTTTGGCGCGACGCTGTCGACCGCCGACACCCACGAGGAAGAGAAGGCGCGAAAGCTCGCGGCCTACCGCGAGGAGTTGCGCCGCTTCTGGATCGCCCTGGCGCTGACGCTGCCGCTGATCGGCCAGATGGCCTTCATGTTTTCGGGACAGTGGGACGCGCACAACGACGTGCTGCCGCGCTGGCTGCAGTTCGCGCTCGCGACCCCGGTGCAGTTCTGGATCGGCAAGCGCTTCTACGTCGGCGGCTGGAACGCGCTGCGCAGCGGCGGCGGCAACATGGACGTGCTGGTGGCGCTCGGCACGACAATGGCTTATGCCTACAGCGTTGTCGTTACGTTCTTCGACCTGCACCAGCATGTCTATTTCGAGGCATCGGCCACCGTCATCACCCTGGTGCTGCTGGGCAAGATCCTCGAGGCACGGGCCAAGGCCCGGACCTCGGCGGCGATCGAGGCGCTGATCAAGTTGCAACCGCAGACCGCGCACGTCGAGCGCGACGGGCAACTGGTCGAGATCAACGTCAAGGCGATGATCCCCGGCGACGTCTTCATCGTTCGCCCGGGCGAGGCCGTGCCGGTCGATGGCGCGGTGGTCGAGGGAACGTCGAGCGTCAATGAGGCGATGCTCACGGGCGAGAGCCTGCCCGTCGCGAAGGCCACGGGCGCCACCGTCTATGCCGCGACGGTGAACGGCGAGGCGCTGCTGAAATGTCGCGCCACCGGCGTCGGCTCGCACACCCTGCTGGCCGGCATCATCCGCCTCGTGGAGCAGGCCCAAGGCTCCAAGGCGCCGGTGCAACGGCTGGCCGACCGCATCTCGGCGATCTTCGTGCCGGTGGTCACCGTCATCGCGGTGATTACCTTCGCCGCCTGGTGGGGGTTCGGCGGCGAGTTCACGCCGGCCATGGTCAATGCCGTCGCCGTGCTGGTGATCGCCTGCCCCTGTGCGCTGGGCCTGGCGACGCCCACGGCCATCATGGTCGGCACCGGGCTGGGCGCGCGCGCCGGCGTGCTGATCAAGAACGCCCAGGCACTGGAACTGGCCGAGAAGATCGAGGTACTGGCCGTCGACAAGACCGGCACGCTGACGCAGGGCAAGCCGGCGGTGACGTCTATTCAAAAAGTCGGCGATGGCGACACGCCGACAATCCTGCAACTTGCAGCCAGCCTCGAACAGGCAGCGACCCATCCGCTGGCGCAATGCATCGTCGCGCGGGCCAAGGCCGAGGGCCTCGCGCTGGCGACGCCGACGGACGTGGTGGCGACGCCCGGTCGGGGGCTGGTCGGCCGCGTCGAAGGTGTGGCCGTAGCGGCTGGCTCCCCTGCCTTCATGGTCGGGCTGAACATTGCCCTGCCCGAGGCCTCGCTCGCCGGACTGGCGGGGCAGAGCATCGTCGCCGTCGCGCGTGACGGTATTGCCATCGGTCTGATCGGTGTCAGTGACCCGCTGCGCGAAAGTTCGAAGGCGGCGGTGGCGCGGCTGCAGAAGCTCGGTGTCGAGGTCGTCATGCTCACCGGCGATAACGCCGCCACGGCGGCCGCCATCGCGCGCGAGGCCGGCGTCGACCGCTACCAGGCCGAGGTGCTGCCGGGCGACAAGGCCGGCGCGGTGGCGAAGCTGAAGGCCGGCGGCGGCATCGTCGCCATGGCCGGCGACGGCATCAACGATGCCCCCGCGCTGGCGGCGGCCGACGTCTCCTTCGCCATGGGCGCCGGCTCCGACGTGGCGATGGAAGCGGCCGACATTACGCTGATGCGCGACGATCTGGGCGGCGTGGCCGATGCGATCTCGCTGTCGCGGGCGACCCTGGCCAAGATCCGCCAGAACCTGTTCTGGGCCTTCATCTACAATGTGCTGGGCATCCCGCTGGCGGCGCTGGGTTACCTCAACCCGGTCGTGGCCGGCGCGGCCATGGCGATGAGTTCGGTGTCGGTGGTCAGCAATTCGCTGCTGCTGCGGCGATGGAGGTCGGTCGTTACCTGACCGTCAGGCCGCAACGCGTATCGGCTCGTGGTGCAAGACGATCACATCCTGTGCGGATAGGGGGGCGAATGCGTAGGCGCCTCCGTCGAGTCCGGCGAACTCAACCTCGAAGACACCGTTGCCCAGGTCCTCGACGGCTGTGCCAACCTGGCCTTTCACCAAGCATCTCGGCGGCATATCGTGTGCAAGTGCAACAACGTCCATCAATTTCATCATTCCTCCTACACCACAAAACACGTTGCCAGGCGTGGAATGTCCTCGCCGACCCGAATGATCCATGCAGTTCTGACGACTGCCGAACGGCTTCCCCTCGTGAGGCGGACATCGACCTCAAAACGCCGGCCATATTGGTCGGTTTGCCCTTGGCGGACTTGAGATCCGGGCAATCGGGCCAGTATCTGCCCCGCCAGCCATTCGGTGTCGCATGCCGAAATTCCCAAGGCTGCCAGAAAAACTCGTGCCTTGTGACGGCCTTCCGGATGTTCCGGGTTCAAGGCGTAGAGGCGCAACTTCTCCACGTCAATGAATGCTCGTTCGATGTTTGGCGCTTTCATCCAAGTTTCCGCGACGTCTTCCGGACAATGGTACTTCGATCACGGATAATTGGGGCGCCATGATTTTCGCCGGATCAAGCTGCCGGGAACTTGAATGGCAGACCCCGGCACCCGAGCCGGTCTCGTTCAAACAGGAGGGATAATGGAAGCGACAACGATCAAGGTCAACGGCATGTCCTGCGGCGGCTGCGTCAAGAGCGTGACCAACGTGCTGACGGCGCTGCCGGGGGTGAGCAAGGCCGAAGTGACGCTCACGCCGGGCGAGGCGAGGGTGGAGTTCGATCCGGCGCAGGTGACGCGCGCGGCGATGGCCAAGGCCATCGACGACGCCGGCTTCGAGGCGGCATAAACGGATTGTTGCGCCGCAGCAGTCGAAGTTATAATCGCCGCTTTTTCCAGGAGTAGTCCATGGGTCTCGACCGCGTCCCTTCCGGCAAGGATTTGCCGAACGATTTCAACGTCGTCATCGAAATCCCGATGCACTCGGACCCGATCAAGTACGAGGTCGACAAGGAGTCGGGCGCGATTTTCGTCGATCGCTTCATGTCCACGGCCATGCACTATCCCTGCAACTACGGCTACATCCCGCACACCATCGCCGGCGACAATGATCCGGTGGACGTGCTGGTCGTGTCGCAGTTCGCGCTGCCGCCGGGCGTGGTGGTGCGCTGCCGCCCCATCGGCATGCTCAGGATGACCGACGAGGCCGGCGACGACGCCAAGCTGCTGGCCGTGCCGGTCGACAAGCTGACGCCGATGTATCACGGCGTCGACAGCCCGCGCGACCTGCCGCGGATCATCCTCGACCAGATCTCGCACTTCTTCGAGCACTACAAGGATCTCGAACCCGGCAAGTTCGTCAAGGTGATGGGCTGGGTCGGCATCGAGGACGCCAAGAAGGAAATCATGGAAGGCGTGGCGCGCTTCAACGCGGCGCAGGACAAGCCGGCCTTCTAAGCATTTAGAATCCGGGCATGGCCTCCCTCAAAATTGCCATTGCCCAGATCGACTGCACGGTCGGCGACATCAAAGGCAACGCCGATCGCATCGCCGCCGCCGCGCGCGAGGCAAAATCGCTGGGCGCCGACCTGCTGCTGACGCCGGAACTGGCGCTGTCCGGCTACCCGCCCGAAGATCTGCTGCTGCGCCCCGATTTCTACCGCGCCTGCGCGCGCGAGATCAAAGCGCTGGCGGACGCCGTTCCCGATATCGACATTCTGGTCGGCCATCCCGAGGAACACGACGGCCGCCGCTACAACGCGGCCTCGCTGCTGCGCGGCGGGGAAGTCGCGGCGACGTACCGCAAGCATCGCCTGCCCAACTACGAGGTCTTCGACGAGGAGCGCTACTTCGCCGCCGGCGAGGTTCCCTGCGTCATTGTCTGCAACGGCGTGCATGTCGGTGTCAACATCTGCGCCGACGTGTGGGAGCCCGGCGCCGCCGATGCCGCGCGCGCGGCCGGGGCCGAGATCCTGCTCACGCTCAACGCCTCGCCCTTCCACATGAACAAACAGGCGCGGCGCTACGAGGTGCTGCGCGAGCGCATCGCGGCGATGAGTATTCCGGTCGTCTACGCCAACCTGGTCGGCGGCCAGGACGAGCTGGTATTCGACGGCGCCTCCTTCGCGCTCGATGCCGGCGGCCGCCTCACTCACCAACTGCCGGCCTTCACCGAAGCGGTCACCCTGATCGAGTATGTCGATGGGCACTTGCTGCCGGGCACGATCGCCGCGCCGCAGACGAGCGAGGCCGAGGTCTATGCCGCGCTCAAGCTCGGCGTCGCCGACTACCTCGGCAAGAACGGCTTCCCCGGCGCCATCGTCGGCCTGTCGGGCGGCATCGACTCGGCGCTGACGCTGGCCGTGGCGGTGGATGCGCTCGGCGCCGACAAGGTGCGCGCGGTGATGATGCCTTCGCCCTACACCGCGCGGATGAGCCTCGACGACTCGCGCGAGATGATCCGGCGGCTCGGGGTGGAATACGACGAAATCCCCATCGCCGCCGCCATGGAACAATTCGCCGTGTCGCTGGCGCCGACTTTTTCGCGCCTGGGCGAGAAGCCGAGCTGGGACACCACCGACGAGAATCTGCAGGCGCGCATCCGCGGCATGATCCTGATGGCGATCTCCAACCGCACTGGCCGCATCGTGCTCACCACCGGCAACAAGAGCGAGATGGCGGTCGGCTACGCCACGCTCTACGGCGACATGGCCGGCGGCTTCGCGGTGATCAAGGACGTGTTCAAGACCTTCGTCTACCGCCTCGCCCGCTACCGCAACACGCTCTCGGACGTCATACCGGAAAACATCATTACCCGCGCGCCGTCGGCCGAGTTGAAGCCGGGCCAGACCGACCAGGACAGCTTGCCCGCCTACGCGGTGCTCGACGCCATCATCGAGGCCTACATGGAACGCGACGAGAGCCCGCGCCAGATCATCGCCGCCGGTCTGGCCGAGGCGGACGTGCGCCGTGTCGTCGGTCTCCTGAAAAAGAACGAGTACAAGCGGCGCCAGGCACCGGTCGGCATCCGCGTCACCCGGCGCGGCTTCGGCAAGGACTGGCGTTATCCGATAACATCGGCTTACGCCGATGAATATTGACCCCATCCCCCCGCCCCCTTCCCGGGGAAGGGGATGACGGGTGTTCGCGAACTGCGTTCGCTCAAGTCTTGCGCCGGCCATGGAACTGCTGGCATAGTGGAGAAAATATGAAAAAGATCGAAGCCATCATCAAGCCCTTCAAGCTCGACGAGGTCCGCGAGGCGTTGTCCGAAGTCGGCGTCGCCGGGCTGACGGTCACCGAGGTCAAGGGCTTCGGCCGGCAGAAGGGTCACACCGAGCTCTATCGCGGCGCCGAATACGTCGTGGACTTCCTGCCCAAGATCAAGATCGAGCTGGTGGTCGCCGAAGAGACGGTCGAGACGGCGATCGAGGCCATCATCAAGGCCGCCCGCACCGGCAAGATCGGCGACGGCAAGATCTTCGTGATGCCGGTCGAGCAGATCGTGCGCATTCGCACCGGCGAGACGAACGAGTCGGCTATTTAGCGGCCAGCAGCACGATCACCGCGCCGGCGCCGCCATCGACGGCGCGCGCCTGGCAGAAGGCCAGCACTTCCTTCTTCCGCGCCAGCCAGCCGAGCACCAGTTTCTTGAGCACCGGCTCGCGCCCGGGCGAGCCCAGACCCTTGCCATGCACGATGCGCACGCAGCGTCGGTCGCGGGCAATGCATTCGGCGACGAACAGCGCCACCCGATGGCGGGCTTCGTCGCGATTCAGTCCATGCAAATCGAGTTGCGCCTCGACCACCCAGCGCCCGCGGCGCAGGTCGCGCAGCACGCCGCGGGAAATTCCCGGGCGGGCCCAGGCGGCCTGGTCGCCGCCCTCGAGCACCAGGTCGAGCGGTTCCGGCGTCTGGATCGATTCGGCCAGCGCCGCCGCCTCGTCCAGTTCGCGGCTGCGCGGGATGGCCGGCGGCGGGGGCGGTTCGTGATGGGTGCGGTCGCTGACGAGCGGAACGGCGTCGGCCACCGCCGCGCGGAAAACCTGGCGGGCTTCCTCCGGGAGCTCCCGCTGCCGCTTCATGCCGTCAGCCGATATTGTCCAGATACTTCTCGGCGTCGAGCGCGGCCTGGCAGCCGGTCGCGGCGCTGGTGATGGCCTGCTTGTAGACGTGGTCCTGCACGTCGCCGGCGGCGAACACGCCGGCAATCGACGTGGCGGTGGCGTTGCCGGAGCGTCCCGCCTGGGTGACGATGTAACCGTTCTCCATCTCGAGCTGGCCGACGAACAGGTCGGTGTTCGGCTTGTGGCCGATGGCGATGAACACGCCCATCAGCGCGATGTCCTCGGTGGCGCCGGACTTCACATTCTTGATGCGCATGCCGGTCACACCCGATTTGTCGCCGAGCACTTCATCCAGCACCGAGTCCCACTTGATGGTGACCTTGCCGGCGGCTTCCTTCTCGAACAGCTTGTCCTGCATGATCTTCTCGGCGCGGAACTTGTCGCGCCGATGCACCACCGTGACGTGGCTGGCGATGTTGGCCAGGTACAGCGCCTCCTCGACCGCCGTGTTGCCGCCGCCGATCACCGCGATCGCCTGGTTCTTGTAGAAGAATCCGTCGCAGGTGGCGCAGGCCGAGACGCCCCTGCCGGAGAAAGTTTGCTCCGAAGGCAGGCCGAGATACTGGGCGGAAGCCCCCGTGGCGATGATCAGCGCGTCGCAGGTGTACTCGCCGGAGTCGCCGATCAGCCGCATCGGCTTTTCAAGCAGATGTGCCGTGTGGATGTGGTCGAAGATCATCTCGGTGTTGAAGCGCGCGGCGTGCTTCTCGAAGCGCGCCATCAGGTCGGGGCCCTGCACGCCGTCGGCATCGGCCGGCCAGTTATCGACCTCGGTGGTGGTCATCAGTTGACCGCCCTGGGCCAGGCCGGTGATCAGCACGGGCTTGAGGTTGGCGCGCGCGGCATAGACGGCGGCGGTGTAGCCGGCGGGGCCGGAGCCGAGGATCAGCAGCTTGGAATGGCGTATGCTCATGGAAAGTATCTCTTGTAGGTTGGTTCGAACAAATTATACTTGGGTCGATTTGAACCGATTCAATCCCGAGGGAGCCGTTCTTGAGCAACGATCATGGCATTTCCGTCGTTACCCTGCGCGCCCTGCCGATCTTTCACGCTTTGAGCGACGACAAGCTGTTGCCGATCGCCAAGGTGTCGTCCCTGCGCAGCGTGTCGCGTCACACCGTGGTACTGCGGGAAGGCGACCGCACAGACAACGTCTATTTCGTCCTCTCGGGTGCCTTCAAGGTGCTGGTCAGCGACGAGGAGGGGCGCGAGGTCATTCTGTCGATGATGGGTCCCGGCGACTTCTTCGGCGAAATGGGCGTGATCGACGACAACCCGCGCTCGGCCACCGTGCAGGCGGCCCAGCCCAGCGAACTGGTGGTGATCGCCAAGGCCGACTTCCATCGTTTCCTGGCGAACTCCTTCGATGTGTCCCTCTACATCATCCGCAGCCTGGTGCGCCGCCTGCGCGCCGCCGACCGCCAGATCGAAAGTCTGGCGCTGCTCGATGTCTATGGCCGGGTGGCGCGGCGGCTGCTCGACATGGCCGAAAGGGCGCCGGACGGCCGCCTGGTGGTGCTGCAGAAGGTGTCGCGCCAGGACATCGCCAAGATGATCGGCGCCTCGCGCGAGATGGTCAGCCGGGTCATGAAGGACCTGCAACAGCATGGCCTGGTGCAGGAACTCGACGGCCTGCTGGTGCTGCGCGAGGACGTCGGCGAAACGCTGCCCCCGTTACCACCTGATTAGCCGCAAAAACGTACTTCTGATCGCGGCATTTGGCCGCCCTGGCGCCGGGACAATGACAGCGTCCCAACAGTGTCGGTTACTGCCATGGCCACAGCCTTGTTCGAAAGGGCGCCAACCCTCACCACGGCGCCGCTGCCCGAAAAGATCGCCGCCCTCGTCCACGAAGCCCGCTGGCTCGTGGCCGCCGTGGCCGCGGCCTACCTCGCCCTGATCCTCTGGGGCTTCGACCGGGCCGATCCCGGCTGGTCCCATGCCGCGCTGGTCGATCGCCTCGCCAATCCCGGTGGCCGCGCCGGCGCCTGGCTGGCCGACATTCTTCTCTACCTCTTCGGTCTGTCGGCCTGGTGGTGGGTGGCGCTGCTGGTCTTCCTCGTGGCCTGGGGCTATCGCCGTCTGAACGCGCTGTTCGGCGGCGACCGGCGGCCGCTGGTCATCGCCCTGTTCGGTTTCAGTCTCGTCCTGGCGGCCAGTTGCGGCATCGAGGCCATGCGCTTCTGGAGCCTCAAGCTCGCGCTGCCCTATGTTCCCGGCGGCGTCCTCGGCTTCGAGATCGGCCGCCTCGCCAGCCTCTATCTCGGCTTTACCGGCGGCACCCTGATCCTGCTGGCGCTGTGGATGACCGGCGTCAGTCTGTTCCTCGGCCTGTCCTGGCTCGACGTGGCCGAGCGCATCGGCGCCGGGCTGGAACGCGCCTGGGCTTTCGGCCTCGGCCTGTGGCAGACCTGGCAGGATCGTCGCTACGGCCGCGCCATTGCCGAGAAACGCGAAGCCGCGGTCGAGGTCGAGCGCAAAAAATTCGAGGACAGCCCCTCGCCGCCGATCAAGATCGAGCCGGTGGAGTTCGAGATCCCCCGCGCCGCCAAGGCCGAGGCGCGCATCGAGAAGGAACGGCAGCAGCCGCTGTTCTTCGACGCGCCGGGCGGCGCGCTGCCGCCGCTGCACCTGCTCGACGAGCCCTCGCACGACCCCGATGCGGTGCCGGCGGCCGAGACGCTCGAATTCACCTCGCGGCTGATCGAACGCAAGCTCGGCGACTTCGGCGTCGAGGTCAAGGTGATGTCGGCCCACCCCGGCCCGGTGGTGACGCGCTACGAAATCGAGCCGGCCACCGGCGTCAAGGGCGCCACCATCGTCGGCCTGGCCAAGGACCTGGCGCGTGCCCTGTCGCTGGTCAGCATCCGCGTGGTCGAGACCATCCCCGGCAAGTCCTGCATGGCGCTGGAACTGCCCAACGCCCGGCGCCAGTCGGTGCGGCTAAGCGAGATCGTCGGCTCCAAGGCCTACCACGACCTGCATTCGCCCCTCGCCGTCGCGCTCGGCAAGGACATTTCCGGCGGGGCGGTGGTGGCCGACCTGGCCAAGATGCCACACCTGCTGGTCGCGGGAACCACCGGCTCGGGCAAGTCGGTCGGCATCAACGCGATGATCCTCTCGCTGCTCTACAAGTCCGAGCCGCGGCAGGTGCGCCTGATCATGGTCGACCCCAAGATGCTCGAACTCTCGGTCTATGCCGGCATCCCGCACCTGCTCGCGCCCGTCGTCACCGACATGAGCAAGGCCGCCAACGCGCTGCACTGGTGCGTCGGTGAAATGGAGCGGCGCTACCAGTTGATGTCGGCGCTGGGCGTGCGCAACCTCGCCGGCTTCAACGCCAAGATCCACGAGGCGGAGAAGGCCGGCGCGAAGCTCTATAACCCGCTTTCGCTCACTCCCGAATCGCCGGAGCCGCTCGAGGCCATGCCCTTCATCGTGGTGGTGATCGACGAACTGGCCGACCTGATGATGGTGGTGGGCAAGAAGGTCGAGGAACTGATCGCCCGCCTGGCGCAGAAGGCCCGCGCCTCCGGCATCCACCTCATCCTCGCCACCCAGCGGCCGAGCGTCGATGTCATCACCGGCCTGATCAAGGCCAACATCCCGACGCGCATCGCCTTCCAGGTGTCGTCGAAGATCGACTCGCGCACCATCCTCGACCAGATGGGCGCCGAGGCGCTGCTCGGCCAGGGCGACATGCTCTACCTCGCCCCCGGCACCGGCCTGCCGCTGCGCGTCCATGGCGCCTACGTCGGCGACGACGAAGTGCATCGCGTCGTCGAGCACCTGAAAAAGGTCGGCAAGCCGGAATACGTCGAGGGCATTCTTGCCGCGCCGCCAACGGAAGGCCAGGAAGTCGGCTCTGGCGACACGGCGGACGCCGCCGAGGCCGACCCGATGTACGACCAGGCCGTCGAAGTCGTGCTCAGGACGCGGCGGCCGTCGATCTCGCTGGTGCAGCGCCACCTGCGCATCGGCTACAACCGCGCCGCGCGGCTGATCGAAGGCATGGAAAAGGCCGGGCTCGTTTCGCCCATGAACGGTGGGGGCAACCGCGAAGTGCTGGGCCCGGCGCCGGAGTAGCGGCGACGGCACTGGTACACTGGCGGTAATGAAAATTCCCGTTTTCCTCTCCACCTTCTTCACCGCCGCGGCGATTTCCGGTATTGCCCACGCGGGCGCCGTCGACCGGCTCAAGGCCTTCGTCGAGGGCACAAAAAGCGCGCGCGCCGACTTCAGCCAGACGGTAAGCGGCAAGAGCGGCCGCAAGCCCCAGGTCTCCTCGGGCCAGATGATGTTCGCCCGCCCCGGCAAGTTTCGCTGGGTCTATGACAAACCCTATCCGCAATTGCTGGTCGGCGACGGCCGGAAACTCTGGGTGTACGACCCGGATCTCAAGCAGGTTTCGGTCAAGACCGTCGGCCAGGCGCTGGGCAGCAGTCCCGCTGCGCTGCTGGCCGGCGACAACGCCCTGGAAAAAAATTTCCATCTCGCCGACGCCGGCAATCGTGATGATCTCGACTGGGTCGAGGCGAAGCCGAAGAACGCCGACGGCGGCTTCGAGCGCATGCGCATCGGGCTCGCCGGCAACGATCTGCGCGCGATGGAGATCATCGACAACTTCGGCCAGACCACCCTGATCCGCTTCACCGCCTTCGAGCGCAACCCGCAGCTCGCGCCCGAGCTGTTCCGCTTTGTCCCGCCCAAGGGCGCGGACGTGGTCGGCGAGAAGTAGAGCGGCACCACACCCCCATCACGACGGCGCGTTTGATGTCGCGCTTCTGCGATGACTTGTCGCCACCCCCCCCGCGTGTCAAAGGTGCTAAGCAGATTGCCGCCTGAGTCGAAAACCTCGAACCAAACCGCGCGCCGTTAATCTTGATCCGCCAATTTTTCTCCAGAAGTGACAAGTTACGGCACATGCCGTAGTCGTGCTGCGGCTTTGTATGGGTGCTTTGCTGTTGGCACAATTTGTGCGTTAATGGACGTAGCGACCCTTGTCGCGAACTTCGAAAGGGAGAGATTCATGAACAAATTTGCAAAGGGTTTCACGCTCATCGAACTGATGATCGTCGTCGCGATCATCGGCATCCTGGCCGCAATCGCCATCCCGCAGTTCAGCGAGTACACCAAGAAAGCCGAGAACAAGGCTGCCCAGTCGGATGCCAAGAACGTTCTGACCCAGGCCGTTGCCGGCACAACCTGATAGACAATTCCCTTATTTAGAGAGGTAATTACATGAAAAAGATAATCATTGCGTTGTGCCTGGGTGTTGCTTCGTCGGCATCGATGGCTACAACGGTTTGCTCGGCTGGAACCGCGACGGCGGTTGCGACTTCCACCACCGACTTCGTGAGGACCGGTTTTACGCCAAGGTGCTCGGCAAACTCGCTCGTTGATTTCACGCAGGATACAACTGCTGCTGGAGTTGGCGCGACTTCGGCCAAAGGCAATCAGATTTTTGGTGGCCACAGCAACGGTGGTGCGGTGGTATCGACAGGTTCTTGTGCCGCTGCCACTTGCACCATCACCGAAGCCGCTACCGCCGCTACCGCGAAGCTGGCAGCGGCTATCAGCTCCTGATCTGTTTCACGGGTAAACAAAAAGCGCGCCTCCGGCGCGTTTTTTTGGCCCCGCATCCCTGATTTTCATTCTTTGGGACAATGGCCATGAATACGAAATCACGAGGTTTTACTCTGATCGAGTTGATGATCGTGGTCGCGATCATCGGCATCCTCGCCGCGATCGCCATACCGCAATTCAGTGAATACACCAAGATGGCCGAGAACAAGGCGGCGCAGGCAGACGCCAAAAACCTGTTGGTCAATGCGGTGGCCAGTTCGAACCAGTGAGAAGTTTCCTGACCTCGGCCTGGCGCGCCGGTTTGCGCAGCCGCAGCATCCAGGCCGTGTTGGTGCTGGGCGTGCTGCTGGTGGGCGTGGCCTATCTCTCGGGCGCGTTTTCACCCCGTCAGCCGAAGACGGTGGCGCTCGATGTCGGCCTTTCCGGGATTCGATTCTCGCTGGTGCTGTTCGCGCTTTTCTGGGTACAGGAACTGGTCAGCCAGGAAATCCAGCGCCGCACCGTGTTGTTTGCCTTGACCTACCCCGTCGCGCGGGGACATTACATGGTGGGCCGCTATCTTGGCGTGCTGGGCTTGCTGGCGCTGGCCACGCTGTTGCTGGGCATGCTGCTGTGGGTGGTGATCCTGAACACGGGCACCGGCTATGAGCAGGGTTTTGCGGTCGCCCCGGGCGGCCCCTATTGGCTGACCATCTTCGGACTCTGGGTAGACGCGGCGGTGGTGGCGGCCTTTGCCTTGTGGATTGCCAGCCTGTCCACCGTGGGTTTGCTGCCCTTGGCGCTGGGTCTGGCATTCGCGGCTGCCGGCAAGAGCCTCGGCGCCGTGGCGGAATATCTGGCGGCAGGCGCCGAAGGTGACGCCGAAATCATGCGCCTGGCGCCGATCGTGGATGCGATCCAGTGGTTCCTGCCCGATTTGTCGCGGCTCGACTGGCGGGCCTGGCCGATGTACGGCGTCCCGCCGGACACGCTGGCGATGGCCGGCGGCGGGCTGGTCGCCGTGAGCTATATCGCCTTGCTGGTCACGCTGGCGGTGCTGGCTTTCAACCGTCGCGACTTCCAATAGTCGGCGCTGGCGAGACGGCGATGAGAGTGACGGCCAACGCAAAGCTGGGTCTGGTGGCGCTGTCGGCGGCGATCGTCTTCGTTGCCGTCGCGCAACGCTTGAAGTCGGCGCCGCGACAGAGCGTGCGGGTCGAAATGCAGGTGGCGATGCCCTTGTTCGTGCAGGTGTTCATGGCGGCGGGGGATCGTAATCTTGCCGCCAACATCGCCGCGATTCGCGCCCTGGTGGTCGAAACGCGCAAGATGACGCCTGACGAGTTCGCCATTCTCGGCAAGGTGCAGGAAGACGTTTCCTGGCTCAATCCCGGTCACGAGGACAACTACTACATCGCCGCCGCCATTCTGCCCTGGGTTGGCGAAGTCGATCCCGCACAGCGGATTCTCGCCCGCGCCACCAAGGCCCGTTACTACGACTATCAGCCGGCGTTCTATTACGCTTTCAACCAGTTGCATTTCAAGGGCGATGCGCTTGGCGCTTCGGCATGGATGCGCGAAGCGGCGGAAAAGCTGCCGGAAGGCGATGAACGTCTGCAGATGCAAAATCTCGCCGCGATCTGGCTCGACAAGGCACAGGACATGGATCTTGCCATACGCGTCGTCGAGGGCATGGCGCAACAGGCCAAGCGCCGCGATTTTCGCAGTTATCTGGAAATGCGCGTTGCCCGCTTGCGCGGCCTGAAAGATTTGCGCGCGGCCGCCGTCGTTTATCGCAGCCGCTTTGCCCGTCCGCTGGTCGATGTGAATGACCTGGTGGCAAGCGGTGTTCTTCGGGCCTTGCCGGACGATCCCTTCGGTTTCGGCTATGAATTCAACAAGCAGGGCGATATCGTTCTGCGCAACAGGCCTCCGCCGAAAAAACCATGACCGCCGCGATTTCGATCACCGATCTGCGCAAGACCTATCCCCGCAGTTGGGCGTCGCCGCCGTTCGAGGCGCTCAAGGGCGTCTCGCTGAGCGTCGACGCGGGCGAGGTGTTCGGCTTCATCGGGCCGAACGGGGCAGGCAAGAGCACGGCCATCAAGATACTGACCGGGGTGATGTCGTCCAGCGCCGGTTCGGCGTCGTTGTTCGGGGTCGACGTGACGCAGCCCGAGGCCCGTCGGGGCCTGGGCTACGTGCCGGAAAACCCGAGCCTGCCGGACTATCTGACGCCCATGGAGATCCTTGCCATGGGGCTGCAACTGCATCGCCGCAAACCACCGAATCCCGCGGCGCATTGCCTGCGCTGGCTGGAGCGCTTCGGCCTGGCGGATGTCGCGAACAAGGTGGTGCGCGGCTTCTCCAAGGGCATGGCGCAACGCACGACGCTGGCGCACGCCATGGCCGTCGAGCCGCGCCTGTTGATTCTTGACGAACCGCTTTCCGGGCTGGATCCCATCGGTCGCCAGGAAGTGGTCGAAATCCTCGACGAGTTTCGCCGCTCGGGCGGAACGATATTCCTCACCTCCCATGTCCTGCACGACGTCGAGCGGCTGGCCGACCGCTTCGGCCTCATCAATCGCGGCCAGCTGCTCGCGGTGCAATCACCCAACGACGTGGTGGGCGACAGCGAACTGGTGACGGTGCGCTCCGTCGGCGCCGCGGCCATCGCCGGCATGCGCCCGGAAAGCGGCGGCCGCTGGTTCATGGAATTGCCGCGGTCTTCGCTCTGGAGCTTGATGCGCGAACTGGAGAGCGCCGGCCATACGCTGATCGAAATCAAGCCGACATTGACACTGGAGAGCGCGTTCATGCGCTATCTGGGTTTGAGTGGCGGTGGCGCGACCGGCAAGCCCTGACGGCTTCTTTCCGCCGCGTTCGGCACAAGAGTCGGCGTTCGCAGCACGGCGATCAGATCCGCCCGATCCAGACGGCCGACGTAGTGCGGCGGTTCCTGTCCCTTATGCTGGTCGACCAAGCTGTTCTTGTAGTTCGGCGGCGTGCGCGAAAACGTCGCGGCTCGCCACATTTCGTTGAAGGGTGTGCACGCGCCGATCGGCAGAACGACGGCGATGGCCCAAGCCGTGGGAGGCGGCGCACGCCAGGATTTCAGCGTCGCCCAGTACCGGATCTGATCGATGAGCAGAATCATCAGGATGACCAGGGCCGGCGTGGATAAGCGTAATGCCGTGTCGTTCGATGGGCCGTACTGATATAAGGGCAGCGCGGCCAGAATGGCGAACGACAGCCAGAACAATCCGTGCGAATGGCGCAACTGGCGCGCCATCAGGAGCGCGAGGATGGCAAACTCCATGAGAACGAACGTCAGATATTTCAGCACGAAGCGATCCGCATTCGGGGCCACGTTGGCCGTGGGGGCGCCGGGAATGGCGGCGATGCCGAGGGTCATCAGTCGCACCGTGAGATAGGTGAGCAGGACGGCGGCAAGAATCTGCACCACCGACAGATTCCACTCTTTGACGGTTCGACCCTCGGCGAACCAGCGCAGGATGGCAAGTCCGACGAAGGGCAAAATGCCCACAACAGCAAAGGGCGTCCAGATCACCAGCATTGGCAGCAGCAGCGTTACCAGTGCCGGTAGGCAGCGGTGTCCCCAGTGCCGGTAAAACAGCGCTGTCACCAGCCAGAGCGGTAGCGCGTGGTTGGGGGCCCAGTACATTTGTCCGGTGAGCGAGGAATAGCTGAATGGCACCCACCATTCGAGACGCAGCGGGAAAACGGGCGTGGTACCGGTGACCAGAACGATGCCAAGATAATCCATGCCACTGAAGAACACCGGCACCAGCAGCAAGGGACCGAGCAAACTGCCCGCGCGTTGAGGCAGGGGCAGCAGCAGCAGGAACAGGGCGGCGCCCAGCGCTGTCCAGAAATAAAGCGCAATGTCCACCACGCCCATTCCGGCAAGTTTGCCCAGCAGTGCGGCGGGCAGGAAAAATCCGATGGCCGAGCGCAGGATATGGTGGTTGCCATCCACCATGCCGTAGGAAGGCGGCCAATCCGTGAGGGTCAGGTCGCCCAGCACGGTGTCGCGCACCAGCCAGTCGAGGTTGGCCCGAAAAAAGTGCCCGGCGCCGCCGAGGCTGGTCCAGGCGAAAGCGACCAGGACGATCAGCAGCAGAGCGCCGGCTGACTGCGGCAGGGCCCACGCCATGTCCCGCCGCCGCAGGAATTGCCACAGGCTTGCCAGCAGCAGGCCGATGGCGATCACCGCGAGTTCGGGGCGCAACCAGCCGCCCAGAAAAATCAGATTGGGCAGTGCGATATAAAGCAGGGCCGTGGCCGTGAGGCTGTCCGGCGTCAGGCGCGAGTGAGCTTCGTCAATCGAGGGCAGTCGACTTCGCGGTTGGTCTGGCGGATGACCCGGCCCGCGCCTGCCGATCTTGTCGTCCATGAATCAGCGGGCAATGCGCGGTAACAGCCAGAGCAGAAGAAGCGGATTGACGATCAACGATTGAATGCTGGACGGCTTGTATCCGGAACTCAGCAGCCGGTGGTATTCCAGAAAGTCCTGGACCGGGAAATCGAATATTCGATGCGGCATGACGTAGTAATAGAAATAGTCCTTCGGAACCAGCAGCAGCACCAGTAGTCCGAGCGCGATCAGATCGGGTTTTTGCCGTGTCGCCAGAAGAACCATCGGCCCGATGAGCGTTGCGAGATAGTAATCGCCGGTGACGTGGGGCAATGCGACAAAGGCCCAGGCCAGCAGTGCGAACGAGGTGATGTCATCGTCGGCGGTGCGGATGCGCCAGACGATGAGCATAATGAGCAACAGGGCGAACAGCGAATATATTTTCTCGGCAAGATAGGCGGATTCAAGGATGGCGTCGAGGGGAATGCCAATCAGATAGCGCGCAAAGCGGACGAAGTTGTAAAGCGAAGAACTCCATCCCAGGCCGTGGGTCCAGGTCGTGTACATGAAGTCGTGCCCGCCGAAGCCGTCGAGCCAATGGTTGAGGGTATAGCCGTCGAGCAGCAGGGCCACCGCGGGCATCGCGATCGCGCAGGACAGCATGGCCGTGATCGCGGCGGCGAGGAAGTAACGAAAGTCGCGGCGGTTGAGGTAGATCGCGGCAAATACGAGCGGCGTGATACGCAACGCCGCCGCCAGACCGATCAGGATGGCGGCGTCCCAGCGTCTGCCGCGCAGATGAGCGCCGATGGCAAAATTGAGCAACGCGCAAACGATCAAAGCGAAATTGCCGCGATCAATGGCGAAGTAGATTGGGTAACTGCTGATGCTTATGGCAATTGCCAGCGCAAGTCGAGTCGTGAACGGTAGTCCGGGCATCACTCCCGGCGAAGACAGCAAGCGGCAGATCGACGCCGAAAATAACGCCATCTGGAAGAGCGAGAAGGCAAGGATCGACAGCGCTGGCCCCGTCGCCGAGGTCAATAGGCCGGACAATTGATAAAGAAGAATCAACGCGGGGGGGAGTGCGGATGTTTGCCCCTGAGCAGGCTTGAATGCCTGCATATTGAAATAGTCCATGAAGCGATCCCAAGGATGGAATAGCGGTCCTGGAAAGAACCCATGACCGGTCTCGCATATGCGGCCCTTGAACAAATCGGGCCCGCTGTAAAGCGCATGAAACATCAAGTTGATTGCGGTAGATGCCAGCATGACACCCAGAGCGAGGGTCAGCAGCCGCAAGGAATCCGTTGTTTCGGGAGACAACGACCCAGGGGATGGGTACCGAATCATTAGGGGTGGCCTGTCTTGAGGGTGGGCGTGCTGGTGTGATCGTCACTTCCGGCATGCTTTGGCCAACCCAAGGCCGTGCGATGGAAGACGAACACTAGCGCACTTGTTGCGAGAATCAGAGGGTTGGCGATGGATTGCATGGATACTCCATCAAGGAACAGGTAGTGCTTGGGAATGAGACAGAGCAGGGCGCCAAAGAGGAGCACGACGCTACTGCTGTTTCGATCGAATCTGGAGGGCAGGAAAAGGAATGGGACAAAAAGAATTAGCAGGTAGTAATCGCCGATCGCCGGGGTAAGCAGCACGAAGTCGATGGCAAGGAGTCCATAATAATCGTAGCGGTTGATAAGTGCCTTCCGGAATAGCCACCAGACCAGCAAGCCCCAGAGGACAAAGATGATCATGCTGGCTTGGTGGATGGCGACCAGTATCCGCAGGTCGATGGCGAAGAACGGCGACTTAAACAAGTTCAGCAGACTGGAACCGTAAGCAATTCCTGCTGGCCCGAGAATGTAGGCTTCCTGATAGTAACGAAGCGCCGCGAGCATGCGATCAAGGTTGTATCCATCGACCAGCCAGGAGTTGAGTGAAACTGCGCCCACAACCACACCCACCGACATGCAAGAGTACGCGAGAAAATAGCGTCCCCAATTATTGCGTTGCCCCAGTAGGCTCAGGCCGAACAGGGCCGGGGTGAACTTGAGACCGGTGGCCATGGCCAACAACATCGCCCCAAGCACGCGCGATCCGCCTAGCTCTATCAGATACACCGCCACGCCAATGCAGGCTACCGTCACTCCGGCAAGATTGCCCCTCTGAATAGTGAATAGCACGGGATAGGAAACAAGAACCGCAACCAGAAAAAGGACTCGATCCGGGCGTTTCGCCGACTGCTGACTTCTGTTCAATACCCACAGTAATGTCGAGAGCCATGCAATTTGGATCAGCACAGAAACTGCGGCGGCGAATCCGATGGCGGCGATCACCTTGGCACTTATGAACAACGCGAGGAAATAAGGCGGTGTCAGGTGCCACAGCCCCATGTTGTCATACTCGTTCCCGTCGTTCCATGTGGCGACGAGGCCAAACCAGTCGATGGTCTTGAGAAAATCGGCGAACAGATCTTCGGCTGTGAAAAGAAAGCTTGTGTAAGGACGTTTATGTCCAGCAACAGCCATGATGGTGTTGAATGTGGCATTCAGCGTTGTTCCGAGAATGATAAAGATTGCGGAATAACGCAGCGGAGCTTCGCCGTGGCAACGGCGTGGTAACTCGGTGGTTTGGGTCAGGGGTGCTGGCGGGGGTGGCGTAATGCCGCCGGGGACTCGGGACGGAAGCCTTCTCGGCGCGGGTTTCCGGGCGTTCATGATGGCGACAGGATTGCGATCACCGAGACGCCAAATGGCGCAAACCATCGCCGGGCCACAAAAGCTTCCAACATGAAAACGCGACGGAGGATGCCATTGATTAGTGGCCCAGGCATGGCGGTATCATCGTTGCCGCTGCCGGGAAGAAGTCGGCTGTAGAGTCGACGCACCACGGCCAGCGGGAACAGCAGCGTGTTGAAGTAGCCGATGCGAGTCGGGACCAAACCCGCAGTTCGTGCCAGTTGAGCCAACTGACGGGACGTGTAGCGGCGAAAATGATGATGATGAGTGTCGTGGGATGAATACAGCCACTGATAGGCTGGCGTCGTCACCAATATTCGCCCACCGGGGGCGAGTAGGCGTCTTATCGTTTCCAGCGATGCACCATCGTCCTTGACGTGTTCAAGCACGTCGAGGACGCAGATTAGATCGAAGCGCCGGTCATCAAATGGGATCCGGTCTGGTAACGATCCATCGCGAACATCGATACCCGTGGTTTTCTTCACCTGCTGCAGGGAAAAGGCATCGTTCTCCATGGCGCATACGGTGCCAAAGCGCGCAAGCATTGGCAAATTGGCGCCGGTGCCGCAGCCGATTTCGAGAATCGTCGCGTTGGGCGACGGCAAGGCCAGCGTTTCGATGACCTGCGCCAAAATCTCGCGGCGCGCGGCAAACCACCAATGCTGGTGCTGCGTCGCAGCCATTCGCCTATAGATCGCGGGATCCATTCTGGTTGTTCTCGAATAGCTGGCGTACGACATAAATGGGTCGTTGCTTGGATTCTGCGTAGATCCTGCCCACGTACTCGCCAATAATACCCAACCCGATCAGTTGGACTCCACCGAGAAACAGAACGATGGTGATCAGGGACGCATAGCCGGGAACATCGATGCCGAGCACCAGCGTGCGGCCGACAATGAATGCTGCATAGGTAAAAGACAGCAGTGCGACTACTAGGCCAATGTAGCTGAGTACCCGCAAGGGCGCGGAACTGAAAGCCGTGATGCCCTCGATGGCCAGGTTCCACAGTGTCCAACCGTTGAGCGTGCTCTTGCCCGCGACACGTGGTGGCCGCACATAGTCGACTTCCACTGTGCGGAATCCAATCCACGCGAAAAGCCCCTTCATGAACCGCCTTCTCTCGGGCAAGCGTCGCAGCGCCTCGACCACCCGGCGATCCATCAGGCGGAAATCGCCCACATTCTCGGGCAATGCAACTTCCGCGATGCGATTGTGCAGTTTGTAGAACAAGCCGGAACTGACCCGCTTGGACCAGGAGTCGGCGCTGCGGTCGCTGCGTCGGCCCAACACAACTTCGGCGCCTTCGCGCCATTTTTGGACGAAGACGGGAATCTGTTCGGGCGGATCCTGTAGGTCGGTATCCATCGGGATCACGGCGTCGCCGTGAGCGAAGTCGAGACCGGCGGTGAGGGCAGCTTCCTTGCCAAAATTTCGGGACAGATCCAGTACTCGGATTCTTGGCTCGATCTGGCGCGCGTCGAGCAGCAATTGCAGTGTGTTGTCACTGCTTCCGTCATTGACGCAGACAATCTCAAATTCGGTGTCAAGTGTTCTCAGTTGTGGCAATAGTACTGCAAAGAACTTCGCCACCGCCTGTTGCTCATTGAAAAATGGACAGACAACCGAAATCAGGGGGCTTTTCTCTTCGTCTCCCATCAAAGTTCCCCTCCTTTGTATCAGTGATGCATGCGGAAGGTGAAGCGTCGATGCAGCAAATAACTGCCGACAGTCGACAAGGCAATGACAATTGCCTGGCTGATCAGGGGTGCGATGCCGACGACTTCAACCAGCAGTGTCATGGCAAGCAAGCCGAAGGCCAGGGTTGCGGCGGTGGCCGCGTTGAACCGCAGGAAAGCCGGGATGATTCGGCCCCGGTCGCGAAAAACGATGTAGCGGTGTGCAAGAAAGGAATGCGTCACCGACAGCAGATGAGAGATGGCGGCAATCACGAGGTAGTGCATGGACTGATGGATCCATACGTATAGCAGCGCGAAAACGCCATAACCGAAAGCCGTATTGTATGCACCGATGAGCAGAAAGCGTGCTTTTTCGCTCACGCTATCGTGCCAAGGCTGGCGATTTCCTCGGGTCGATTCAAGTGCCGCGTGGCGGCAAATTTTAGCGCCGCGCCGATACCGGGGTAGACCATGGTTTCCCGATAGCCGTCGGTGTCGTAATGTGTCTTGAAGGCATTAACCAGAGATTCGATCCGTTCTGCATTGTCGATACCGGTAACTCGTTGCAATGTATCCCGCAGGGGTGGGCCGATCAGCGATTTGTCCAGCGGAATAATTGGGGTGATGCCGCATTTCATGAGAGCAGCGCTCATTGAGGCAAGCATGCTGGGTGCGGAGTCAATCGGGGTGTCATCGAGATCGAAAAGCAGATGTATCGGCATGACTCATCAGAGCCCGCGTTCGTAAATCAGGTCGCGCAGTGTTCCGTTGCGTGCATACGGGCTGTCGATGTCGTCGATCATCAGTGGTCTCTCGGCTTGTACCGGATTGACGAGTAGCTGACCGTTGAGGATTTCGCGGCAGGAGAGTTGGCCCTTGAGCAGCGGGATAGCCAGATAGAAGTCGCGGTTGAGGTTACGGTGGTGAATCTCATAACCGGGGTGGAGGTCGCGTTTGGCATATACGCCCCGCACCAGGGCGTCGAGGTATTCCACCTCCTTGCGCTTGGGTATGCGCTTGGTTGTTGCCTCGCCGCCGCACATTTCGACGGCCTTGTGATAGGCCTTGAACCAGGCATCGATCTGGTGGGGTAGCGAGCAGTAGGGCGATACTGGAATGCCGTCGTCTTCGATATCGATATGCCGTTCCCAGGTACGGGCGCCCTTGGCATGGGAGAGCAGCATCGATGAGTGCCAGTCGGTGTATTCGTGCGTGGAAAACCCGATGACGTTGTCCGGATAGCGCTTGTGCAGGTAGTCGATCTGGTTTAGTTCGAGTTCGCCGTCCTCGCTCGGGTAAATCGAAACGCAATGGTTGATCGCGAGTGGAATGTTGCGGTTGGCGAAGAATTTGACGAGGTCGTCCAGGTCCTTGAGTGACGAACCGCCGGTGGATACGATTACGGGGCGCTTGGTCAGTGCGATGCGCTCAATCAGGAACCAGTCGTTGAGGTCGGAACTGGCGATTTTTATGATCGGCAGGTCAAGTTCCTCGCAGAAGTCTACCGATGCCTCGTCGAAAGGCGTCGCCATGGGGATGCAGGCTTGCTCCTTGATGCGCATCGCTAGTACCCGCAGATCCGCTTTCGAAAGCCGGGTCGCCTCTGTCTTGCTTATGTAGCGGGTTCTCTGCGTACCCTTGAAATCGGCATGAACGAAACTGTCGACATCGCGGAACTGCAGCTTGATGGCGGCGCGCACGTTATTGAACTTCACGACCTGGGCAAAGTCGTTGATGATCTTCAGGCCCCGGTCGAGTCGCCCCCAGTGGTTATTGGCAAGTTCCAAAACGAAGAGGTTTTCGAAGATTGGGTTCATTGGTATGTTGTTGGTGGTTTGGTTGCACGGGCAGGCAGAAAGATAACGGCTGTCTATTCGAAATTGACCCGCTCTTTTTCGATCACCAGCGGTCGTTTCATGACTTGAGTGTGTATGGCGGCTACATATTCGCCGATAATCCCTATGAAGAACAGCTGAACCGAGGCAAAGAAGAACAGACTAATCAGAATGGGAGCAGTGCCAAGGGTGAACAGATCCCAGAACGCCAGCTTGAGGACGAGGTAGGTCAGCGAAACCAGCAGACTGAGGATCGATAGCGCGAACCCGGCCATGGTCGCCAATCGCACCGGTAGCTTGGAATGACTGGTGATGCCCAGCATCGCCATGTCATAAAGAGCGTAGAAGTTATTTTTTGTGACACCGCGAACTCGCCGTGGCTGCTCGAAAGGAATGGCGGCATATTCGAAACCCAATTCGGCAATCAGGCCGCGAAAGTAGGGATAAGGGTCATCGATTTTTCGGATGATCTCGATCACCGACCGGTCGTAAAGGCCGAAGCCGGTGAAGTTGGGAATCAGTTTGATGTCGGATATCCGGCCGAGAGTCTGGTAATAGAGCCTTCGGGCCAGGGCCAGGACAAAGGTATCTTTCGACGTTGGCTTGACCCCAGCTACCACCCTGTAGCCGGCCTCCCACCGGGCGATAAATTCCGGGATGAGTTCGGGCGGATCCTGAAGATCGGATGCCATGGCGATAATCGCATCTCCGTTTGCCTGCAGGACTCCGTGCAGCGGGGAGCGGATATGGCCAAAGTTTCGCGCATTGACAATCAGCTTGACGCGGGGATCGCTAACAGCCAAGGCCTTGACTATTTCCACAGTCCGGTCAGTCGAGGCGTTGTCGATGAAGATGTGCTCGTACTGGTAGCCGGGCAGTTGTTCAAACTGGGCGCGGATGCGGCGGTAGAGTTCCTCGACGTTTTCTTCTTCATTGAAGCAGCCGGTAACAACGCTGATTAGTTTCATGTCATTCAATAAGCGTAGAAAACGCCGTCAAAGGTGTTATGGGCGTGTATGCGAAAGGCAATTCTGTAATCGAGATCCAGTTGCTGGATGAATCGGGGTATTCGCCACACGTCATCCCAGCGGTGGTAACCGGCGACGGCCAGACGAGGGCGGTCTCGCCGCAAACACTGCGCCGCACCGGCGAGTGCCTCCATTTCGTGACCTTCGACATCGAGCTTGAGGTAGTCGATCGACGTTGCAGGCAGGCAGTCGTCGAGACGGGCAACCTGGACGAGGCCTTCCCCTTCTCCGCAAATCGCGCTGGCCTCACCCTGCCCGACAGAATATCGCAGGTGCCGGGTTTCGCTGGAGAGGCCGCAAGGAAAACATGTCACCGGGAATGAGAGCGTTCTGGCCGTGTCGGCGAGTCTCGCAAAGTTCTCGGGATCCGGCTCGAACGCGACTGCGTTGGCAAGTTTCAGGTGGCTGGCGGCCTGCCGCAATGTGTCGCCGTCATAGGCGCCGCCATCCACCAGGGTTCCCGTACCGTCCATGCCATCGGTCATGAAGCTCGGGAAGTACTGGGGTCCGGTGTCGGGTTGTGGAACCGCATCGGGGTCGGCGCCGAGTCGGAAGGCGATAGTTGCGGAAAGCTGTTGCCTGCTTCGATTATCGGCCATCGAGTCAATGGCAGCTTCGATGGCTTGATGATGATGGGCGTAATTGCCCCTGTCGGTCAGCCAGTAACGCCAACCCATGGCCTTGGCTACGATTTCAAAATACTGTGGTGGCGCCAGCGAGGTGCGCACTCCCGCCTTAGCGGTCACGGCAACCAGCGCGGCGAAATCAGAATGGGCCTCGCGGTTGAAGACGCCAATCCACATGGGCAATTGTCGCAGGCGCTCGTCGAGCGATGCCAGGGCGACTAGGGGGATGCCATCGCAGTTGTCGGAATGCGGTGCGGTGACCACCATCGCCGCGACGCGAATGCCGGCCGGTTGCAGCGCGCGTGCCAAGGTACGCGCGAAGGTACCGGCGCCAAAAATGGTGATGCCATTTTCCTGCGCCTTGGCTAGAACCGCATCGGTTGGTTGACCGTCAACTGCCAGATCAATGCTCAATGGTTGCTCCCCGGCGGATCGAGCAGTGCGGTGCCCGTGCCCGGATCGCCGCCGCTTCGCCACGCACTTCCGCCAGTGCTTCAGCCGGCAGAAACGGGAACATGTCGTCGAGCTCCGGTGTCAAGAATGTCCCGTCATCCGCGATACGGGATTTCAATCGCGGCTCGAAGCCTTGGGCCGGGTCGACATCGATCTGTATCAATACCGGGCCGTCTCCTGACAGCAGTGTGGACAGGCGCCCGAGATCATCGTGCGACGAGAGCCTTGCCGAGGGTATGCCATGGGCAGTGGCAAGCATGGCGAAATCCGGGAATTCGACGCCCGATTCCGGTGTCGCGCCGACGACGCTGCCGAAGAAATTCTCATGAGTTTGGCGGATCGAAAGATAGCCGTTGTTCGCCAGGACCACAACGATCACGTTGACCCCGCTGGTTTTTAGCGTCTGCAGTTCCTGGATGTTCATCTGCAAGCTGCCGTCGCCGGCAAAGCAAATTACCCGCCGATCGCGGTTGGCCATGGCCGCGCCCAAGGCCGCAGGGAGATCATGCCCCATCGAGGCAGCGCCGGAATTGCTGAACATTCGCTGGCCTGTCCGCAAGCGTCCGGCCTGGAATGGAATGATGCAGGCCGAGGCATTGCCGCACACTATGACGTCAGAGTCGCGCAGCCGGTCGAATATGTAGTCGACGACGAAATATGGATTGAGTTTCGGCGGCTTTGTCTGCGATGGCTGTAACACGGGGTAGCGGGTCTGGATCGAGCGACACCACTGTGCCCAGGGCGAGTAGTCGGGCAGCGTTCTCGCCCCGGCCAGCGCATCCAGAGCAACGAGAAAGCGCCGGGCGTCAGCGTGCACGGTAATTTTGGCTTTGACGAAGGGCTTGGCGAACTCCGCCGGGTCGATGTCGGCCTGAACGACAAATGCATTCTTGGCGAAACTGCTCCAGTTGTAACTGACCTGGCGTATGTTCAGCCGCGACCCAATGACCAACACGAAGTCGGCCGCCTGCAGGCAGAGGTTTCCACCACGCGTACCGATGGTTCCCGGGCGTCCGGCGAACAGTGGATGGTCGCTGGCAATCAGGTCATGGGCCCATGCCGTCGCGACCGGGATGCCGTGTGCTTCGGCGAACGTCAACAGCGCGTCCGCGGCTCCCCCGATGCGCACCCCGCTGCCGGCCAGAATCACCGGGCGGTGAGCCGCCGCCAATTGATCCAGAATCCGG
Source organism: Sulfurisoma sp. (assembly GCA_030691075.1). Taxonomy (GTDB): domain Bacteria; phylum Pseudomonadota; class Gammaproteobacteria; order Burkholderiales; family Rhodocyclaceae; genus Sulfurisoma. Next base: position 85,688 of record JAUYFI010000184.1, read on the forward strand.
GCGCAACTCTCCGAGAGATCATTACGCATGGGATCTGCAACAGGCAGTGCATCGAAGACCAGGGGTGCTTGCGCCGACTGGACATCAAGCGGTATATCTATCCATGCTGGTCCCGGGCGTCCATGGCAAGCGGAAGCCAGTGCTTGCGGCAAGAGCACGGCGAGATCTTCCGCGCCACGGGCCACCTCGGCGAATTTGGTCACGTGGTGCGCCATGTGGATGACCGGGCCTTCCTGGTCGCCGAGTTGGCGCAAACCCGGTACCGGCACGAAATCCAGGCAGGTCTCGCGCTTGACCTGGCCGGACAGCACCAGCATCGGTATCGAATCGGTATAAGCACCGAAGACCCCATTCAGCGCATTGATGCCACCCGGCCCGGTGGTGACATTGACCACGGCTGGCTTGCCGGCGATTCGCGCATAGCCTTCGGCGGCCATGGCACAGGCCTGCTCATGGTGCATGAAGGTGCAGCGAAGTCCGGGGTGACTTGCCAGTGCGTGATTCAGAAACATCGAACCGCCCCCGGTGACAGCAAAAACCTGCTCGATTCCCTGGCTGACAAGCCAGTCGGCGATTTGTTGCGCGGCATTCATGGTCGGCACCTGGTCTCGTCTCGGCGATGGGATGCGATCATTTTACCCGGCAGCATGCAGGCGCGCCCAGTCAAGTGAGAGTACCGCAGCGATGAAGACCCCTGCGTCGAAAGACCTCGGTAGGCTCCCCATGCACTACACGATGCCTGCGGAGGGCGTGCGCGCAGATTTGCGTTCGCAATATCCGAACGGCGCCACCACTGCTCAAATGATGTCGGATGGGTATCGCACGGCTACGACGCGAAACAGGTTTGGTAAGGTAGGGGACACCTTCACGGTAGGTGATCAGCAATACCGAACCTGATTAGCAATGAACGTCAGCCAGGCGAATCAGTCGCAGGGGCTGAGGTACGGTTTCGACGGCGGCAACCAGGAGTCGCTTATGAAGCGAGCGCAGGTCGAAACATCGGTTGAAGCGATAACAGAACGCGGCGAGGTGGCGTGCCGCGTATTTGCGAAAGTCAAACGAATGGTAGCAACCGGACAGGCTGGTCTTGAGATTGCCGAGAAGCCTGATGACGGCAGGCATTGCACTGAAAGACCTTGCGGGCGCCATCCCGCAGAACGTAATGCGCAGCAT
>JAUYFI010000002.1 GCA_030691075.1 Sulfurisoma sp.
GAGTCTCTGCGCAAAAACACCACCACTGAATCCATCGGCTGATCACGAGTTACCCACCGCCGCCCGCCAGCCAGCCTGCTATGGAGGGAGCGCAGTCTGTCGGGCGGCCGTGGATAACTCTTCCGCCGTGCCAATCCGACACGATCGTGAACACCACGGCTACAATTCTCATCCCGCGCAACCTCACCTCGACGACCGTTCACGTTCGTCCGAAACAGGTGTTCACAATCAGCGAAATGCGCATCGGAGCTGACCTAAGTGGCTGGGCGGCGGCCGATCAAGAGCCACCCAGACCATCTTCTCGACGGGCAGCTTCATCTCAAGCAGCAGACGATTGTCGCTCGTGTGCGAGACGGGGAGCAGCTTCAGGAGTGTGGGGCAGAAGATGCCGTCATATGCGCCGCTAAGCGCTTCTTTTGGAACGGCAACATTGGAAATGGCGAGGATCGCTTCATTTCGCGTGCCCTGAGCGGTAATGCGCCGGGTTTTGGAAACGGCGTGGGCACGGCCAACTCGGAATTGTCGAAGACGCTGATGGCGCTTGGTGTTCGCGGGAGTTTCTGACACCGTAGGTCGCGGCAAAGCGGATGACATACGCGTTCATCGCCCGTAGGTCATGCTCAATATCTGGGCAAGCATCGGGGTGTCCGTAGGTCAAAAACAGCCGAAATTTCCCTTGGACGCTTCCACCATGGGCACGGATTGGGCACAAAATGGGCACCGTGCCCAAAAAAGCGAAAGGCCCCGCAGGTAAAATACCTGCGGGGCCTTGCTGTGTTTGGCTCCCCGACCTGGGCTCGAACCAGGGACCTACGGATTAACAGTCCGGCGCTCTACCAACTGAGCTATCGAGGAATTGAAGCGGGGCGAATTATAAGGCGATCCGCCCCTCTCCTGCAACTTCTGCGACTTACTTGATCACTGCGGCGATGGCATCGGCGACGTAGCCGATGTTCTTCGTGTTGAGCGCGGCGACGCAGATGCGGCCGGTGCCGACGGCGTAGATGCCGTAGTCGGCGCGCATCTTTTCCACCTGGGCGGTGGTGAGGCCGGTGTAGGAGAACATGCCGCGCTGGACGTTGATGAAGGAGAAGTCCTTGGCACCGGCGGCCGCAAGCTTTTCGACGAGGCTGGAACGCATGACGCGGATGCGGTCGCGCATGCCGGCGAGTTCGTCTTCCCACATCTGGCGCAGCTCGGGGCTGGCCAGCACGGCGGCGACGATGGCGCCGCCGTGGGTGGGCGGGTTGGAGTAGTTGGTGCGGATCACGCGCTTGACCTGCGACAGCACGCGGGCCGACTCGTCCTTGTCGGCGGTGACGATGGTCAGCGCGCCGACGCGCTCGCCGTAGAGCGAGAAGGACTTGGAGAAGGAGCTGGCGACGAAGAACTGCAGGCCGGAGGCGGCGAACAGGTCGAGGGCGGCGGCGTCTTCCTCGATGCCGTCGGCGAAGCCCTGGTAGGCCATGTCGATGAAGGCGACGAGGTTCTTTTCCTTGATGGCGGCGACCACTTCGGCCCACTGGGCGGCGGTGAGGTCGGCGCCGGTGGGGTTGTGGCAGCAGGCGTGCAGCACGACGACGGACTTGGCGGGCATCGCGGCCAGATCCGCCTTCATGCCGGCGAAATCGACGCCGCGCGTGGCGGCATCGTAGTAGGCGTATTCCTTGACCGGGAAGCCGGCGCCTTCGAACAGCGCTCGGTGGTTTTCCCAGCTGGGATTGCTGATATAGACGGGGGCGTCGGGCAGCAGGCGCTTGAGGTAGTCGGCGCCGACCTTGAGCGCGCCGGTGCCGCCGAGGCACTGGGCGGTGACGGCGCGGCCGGCTTTGATCAGCTCGGACTCCTTGCCGAACAGCAGGTTCTGCACGGCGCCGTTGTAGGCGGGGGCGCCCTCGATGGGCTGGTAGCCGCGCGGCGGCTGGGTTTCGAGGCGGGCCTTTTCGGCGGCCTTGACGGCGGCCAGCAGCGGGATCTTGCCGTCGTCGCCGAAGTAGACGCCGACGCCGAGGTTGACCTTGGCGGGGTTCTTTTCGGCGTTGAAGGATTCGTTCAGACCGAGGATGGGGTCGCGGGGGGCCATTTCGACGGCGGCAAAGAGGGAAGTGCTCATGGAAGCTCCTGAGATCGGGGAAAATTTTTGTGGACGCATGATAATAGCCGATTGGCCGCGCCCGTCCGACTGGCCGTTTTATTGAATTTTCTGATGTTGGAACAAGCCCCTACGCCCATTCCCGTCGTCGGTTTTCCCGGCAGCCCGTTTCGCCTGCACCAGCCCTTCCTGCCGGCCGGCGACCAGCCCGAGGCGATCGCCAAGCTGATCGAGGGCATTACCGACGGCCTGAGCTTCCAGACCCTGCTCGGGGTGACCGGCTCGGGCAAGACCTACACCATGGCCAACGTGATCGCCCGGCTGGGGCGGCCGGCGCTGGTGCTGGCGCCGAACAAGACGCTGGCGGCGCAGCTTTACTCTGAATTCCGCGAGTTTTTCCCCGAGAACGCGGTCGAGTATTTCGTCTCCTACTACGATTACTACCAGCCCGAGGCTTACGTCCCGTCGCGCGACCTGTTCATCGAGAAGGACTCGTCGATCAACGAGCACATCGAGCAGATGCGGCTGTCGGCGACCAAGAGCCTGCTGGAGCGGCGCGACGTGGTGATCGTGTGCACGGTGTCGGCGATCTACGGCATCGGCGACCCGGTGGATTACCACTCGATGATCCTGCACCTCAAGGAAGGCGAGAAGATGGGCCAGCGCGACGTCATCCGTCGCCTGGCCGAGATGCAGTACGAACGCAATGACACCGACTTCCAGCGCGGCTGCTACCGCGTGCGTGGCGACGTCATCGACGTCTTTCCGGCCGAGCACGCCGAGAGCGCCGTGCGCATCACCCTGTTCGACGACGACATCGAATCGCTGACGCTGTTCGATCCGCTGACCGGTCACAGGAAGCAGAAGCTCGGGCGCTTCACGGTGTTCCCGTCGAGCCACTACGTCACGCCGCGCCACACGGTCTTGCAGGCTATCGAGAAGATCAAGCAGGAGCTGCGCGAACGCATCGAGTTCTTCCAGTCGCAGCAGAAGCTGGTGGAGTGCCAGCGCATCGAGCAGCGCACGCGCTTCGACCTCGAAATGATGGATCAGCTCGGCTTCTGCAAGGGCATCGAGAACTACTCGCGCCATTTGTCGGGGCGCAAGGCCGGCGAGCCGCCGCCGACGCTCTACGATTATCTGCCGCCGGACGCGCTGATGTTCGTGGACGAGTCGCACGTCGCCATCCCGCAGGCGGGCGGCATGTACAAGGGCGACCGCTCGCGCAAGGAAAACCTCGTCGACTACGGCTTCCGCCTGCCCTCGGCGCTGGACAACCGGCCGCTGAAGTTCGACGAGTTCGAGCGGCTGATGCCGCAGACGGTGTTCGTCTCGGCCACGCCGTCGGTCTACGAGCACGAGCACCAGGGCCAGGTGGTGGAACAGGTGGTGCGGCCGACCGGCCTGGTCGATCCGACGGTGATCGTGCGCCCGGCGAGCACGCAGGTGGACGACCTGCTCTCCGAGATCAAGCGCCGCATCGCGGTGGAGGAGCGGGTGCTGGTGACGACGCTGACCAAGCGGCTGTCGGAGCAGCTCACCGATTTTCTTCGCGACAACGGCATCCGTGTGCGCTACCTGCATTCTGACATCGACACCGTGGAGCGCGTCGAGATCATCCGCGACCTGCGGCTAGGCGTGTTCGACGTGCTGGTCGGCATCAACCTGCTGCGCGAGGGCCTCGACATTCCCGAGGTGTCGCTGGTGGCGATTCTCGATGCCGACAAGGAAGGCTTCCTCCGTTCCGAGCGTTCATTGATCCAGACCATGGGCCGCGCCGCGCGCCACATCAACGGCGCCGCCATCCTTTATGCCGACAAGGTCACCGAGTCGATGAGGAAAGCCATCGCCGAGACCGAGCGCCGCCGCGCCAGGCAGGTGGAATACAACACGGAACATGGCATCACCCCGCGTGGCGTGAAGAAGCGCATCAAGGACATGATCGACGGCGTGTACGACAGCGAGACGGCGGGGCGCGAACTCAAGGCGGCGCAGGAGGCGGCGCGCTACGAAACCATGAGCGAGAAGGCGCTGGCGAAGGAGATCAAGCGCCTGGAAAAGGCCATGCACGATCACGCCAGGAACCTCGAATTCGAAGAGGCCGCCGCCGCGCGCGACGAGCTGTTCCATCTCAAGCAACTCGCCTTCGGCGCCGAGGTGCACGACCACGACGCGGGATCGGCCGCTTCTTAGCCCGTAATAGCCACCGGCTTGAGCCTGGTCGGAATCGGCTGGCCCTTGCGGGCGCGGGCGGAGCGGTAGGTGGGCAGGTCCTTGGCCGTGGCTTTCCATTCCGTTGCCTTGCCGCCGCGCCCGGCGCCGCTCACCGTGAAGCTACTGCCGGTGCCGACGGCCACCGCCACCATCTCGTCCTTCGGGCCGATGTCCTGCACGATGAGGCCGCGGCCCCTGGCCATGGCCTTGAGCTCGGCCAGCGGGAAAACTAGCAGGCGACCGGCTTGCGAGATCGCGGCCACCGTATCCATGTTGGCGGCGAGACCGGCTGGCGCCGTCCCGCCAGCGCCGACTTTTGCCGGCAGCAGGGGTTTCTCGCCCTTGGCCAGCGTCATGAAGGCCTTGCCGGCGCGCGGTCGCGCCACGAGGTCGGACACCTGGGCGATGAAGCCGTAGCCGCCGGAGTTGGCGAAGAGGTATTGCGCCTCGGGCGCGTCGCACAGCGCCCGGGCCAGCCTGGCGCCGTCCTGCAGTTCGATCATGGTATTGAGCGGCGCGCCGTCGCCGCGCCCGCCCGGCAGATCGCTCACGCGCACGCTGTAGGCGCGGCCGGCGGTGTCGATCATCACCAACGGCCATATCGTGCGCGCCTCGATGACCAGCCAGGGGAAGTCGCCGGTCTTGTAGCCGATGCCGGCGGGGTCGATGCCGTGGCCCTGGCGCGCGCGCACCCAGCCGTTCTTCGACACGATCACCGTCACCGGCTCGTCGGGAATCGCCACCTCGGCGGCGGCGACGGGCGCGACGGCCTCGATCAGGGTGCGGCGCTCGTCGCCGAATTTCTTTGCGTCCTCGGTGATTTCCTTGACCACGAGTTTCGTCAGTTCGTGGCGCGAGCCGAGAATTTTCTGCAAGCCGCCGGATTCCTCGCGCAGTTCGCCGAGCTCCTTCTCGATCTTGATGCCTTCGAGTCGCGCCAACTGGCGCAGGCGGATGTCGAGGATGTCCTCGGCCTGCAACTCGGTGAGCTTGAACTGCGCGATCAGGTCGGCTTTCGGCTCGTCCGATTCGCGGATGCAGCGGATCACGCGGTCGATGTCGAGGAAGACCGCCATGCGGCCTTCGAGGATGTGGATGCGGCGCAGAACCTCGGCCAGGCGATGCGCGGAGCGGCGCTCGACCGTGGCGTGGCGGAAGTCGATCCACTCGTGCAGCGCGTCGAGCAGGGATTTTTGTCGCGGGCGGCCGTCGGTGCCCATCATGGTCATATTCACCGACACGCCGGATTCGAGGCTGGTGTGGGCGAGCAGCACGGCCATGAACTCGTCCTGGCCGATGCGCGAGCTCTTCGGTTCCAGCACGAGGCGCACATGGGCCTTCTCGTTCGACTCGTCGCGCACCGATTCGAGCACGCCGAGCATCAGGGTCTTGAGGTTCTTCTGCTCCTGCGAGACTTCCTTCTTGCCGGCGCGCGGCTGCGGGTTGGTGACGGTCTCGATCTCGGAAAGCACCGTCGCGGTCGACACGCCGTGCGGCAATTGCTCGACGATGACGCGCCACTGGCCGCGCGCCATGTCCTCGACGCGCCAGCGCGCGCGCATGCGCAAGCCACCGCGCCCGCCGGCGTAGGCCTCGCGGATGTCGGCGGGCGTGGAGATGAGTTGGGCGCCGCCGGGGAAGTCCGGTCCCGGCAGCACCGCCAGCACCTCGTCGAGGCTCGCGTTGGGCTTGCGGATAAGCAGCTTCACCGCCTCGGCCACTTCGCGCAGGTTGTGCGGCGGAATCTCGGTGGCCATGCCGACGGCGATGCCCGAGGCGCCGTTGAGCAGCACGAAGGGCAGGCGCGCCGGCAGCAGCGTCGGCTCGGTCATGGTGCCGTCGTAATTCGGAACGAAAGCAACAGTGCCGCGGTCGATCTCGGCCAGCAGCAGTTCGGCGATGGGGGTGAGGCGGCACTCGGTGTAGCGCATGGCCGCGGCGCCGTCGCCGTCGCGCGAGCCGAAGTTGCCCTGGCCGTCGACCAGCGGGTAGCGCAGGGAAAAATCCTGCGCCACGCGCACCATGGCGTCATAGACGCTGGTGTCGCCGTGCGGGTGGTACTTGCCGATGACATCTCCCACCACGCGCGCCGACTTGACGTGCTTGGCGCTGGCGGGCAGACGCATCTCGTTCATGGCGAAGAGGATGCGGCGCTGCACCGGCTTCATGCCGTCTTCCACCTGGGGCAGGGCGCGCGACTTCACCACGCTCATGGCATAGGCGAGGTAGGCGCGCTCGGCGTAGCCGTCGAGCGGCAGGGTGCCGTCGTCCGAAAAAGTCGGCGCTGGCGGCACGGCGGGAGGCGGGGGCTGCATGGGAGCCTCAGGCGCGGGGTCCGGCAGGTTGTCGAACAGGTCGGGGGTTTCGTTGCTCATGATGTGGGAAAGGATGGCGCTACGAAGCGACCTTGTTCAAAAGCTCCAGGCCACGCTCTTCCTTGCCGGCGCCGTGTTCGGCGCGCAGGCGGAAGCGCGTTTCGGCGTCGAACTCGGCGAGCATCAATGTGGTCATTTCGTCGATCAGGCGGTTCAGGGGCGTGCCGCGGCTCTTGGCCAGTGCCTTGAGGCGGCGATGCTTCTCTTCGGGAAGGCGGACGGTGAGGGCTGTCATCAGATATCCGCCTCGGCCAGGTGGCCCTTGGCTTCCATCCAGGCGCGGCGACTGGATGCCTCGCCCTTGCCCATCAGCAGGTTGAAGAGTTTCAGCGTGTCGGCGTGGGCGCCTTCTCCCATGCGCTCGGCCACGGGCAGCACGCGGCGCGTCGCCGGGTCCATCGCTGTCTCGCGCAATTGCTCGGGGTTCATCTCGCCCAGGCCCTTGAAGCGGCCGACCTCGATCTTGTCGGGCGCGAAGCCTTCCTTGGCCAGGCGGTCGCGGATGGCTTCCAATTCGCCGTCATCCAGCGCGTAGAGCCGCTTGGCCGGGCGCTTTTTGCCCTGCGCCGGCACGTCGATGCGGTAGAGCGGCGGCTGGGCAATGTAGATATGTCCGCGGCGGATCAAGGCGGGAAAGTGGCGGTAGAAGAGGGTGAGCAGCAGGGTCTGGATGTGGGCGCCGTCGACGTCGGCGTCGGACATGATGACCAGCTTGCCGTAGCGCAGGCCGGAAAGGTCGGGCTCGGCATTGTTGGTTTGGGGGCCGTGCGGATCGACCCCGAGCGCGACGGCGATGTCGTGGATCTCGGCGTTGGCGAAGAGGCGCCCGGCCTCGACTTCCCATGAGTTGAGCACCTTGCCGCGCAGCGGCAGGATGGCCTGGGTTTCCTTGTTGCGCGCCATCTTGGCCGAGCCGCCGGCGGAGTCGCCCTCGACCAGGAACAGCTCGTTCTCAAGAAGGTCGGTCGATTCGCAGTCGGTGAGCTTGCCCGGCAGCACGGCGACGCCGGACTGTTTCTTCTTCTCGACCTTCTGCGCGTTCTTCTGCCGCGCCAGCGCCTGGCGGATCGAGACTTCGGCGATGGCGCGGCCGGCCTCGACGTGCTGGTTGAGCCAGATCTCGAAGGGGTCGCGCACCACGCCGGCGACCAGCTTCACCGCCTCGCGCGAGGTGAGCTTTTCCTTGACCTGGCCCTGGAACTGCGGGTCGAGGATGCGCGCCGAGAGCACGAAGAGCATCTTGCCGCAGACGTCGTCCTGCTGGAGCTTTACTCCCCTGGGCAGCAGCGCGTGGTGTTCGATGAAGCTTTTCACGGCCTCGAACACGCCGCTGCGCAGGCCCGATTCGTGGGTGCCACCGGCGACCGTGGGGATCAGGTTGACGTAGGACTCGGAGGCTGCGGCCACGGGCTCGGCGAACCAGGCGATGACCCAGGCCGCGCCTTCGCCCTCGGCGAACAAGGCGTCGTCGCCGCCGGCGTATTTCTCGGCGGCGTAGGCCGGGGCCACGGGCAGTTGTTCGCCGGCCAGCTCGGCGAGGTAGCCGGCCAGGCCCTGCGGGTAGGTCCAGGTCTTCGACAGCATGCTGCCGTCGGCCTGCTCGATGTCGAGCAGCACCTTGACGCCGGGCAGCAGCACGGCCTTGGAGCGCAGCAGGCGCTCCAGCTCGGCCTGCGGCACCCTGGGCGAATCGAAATACTTCGGGTCGGGCCAGAGGCGCACGCGGGTGCCGCTCTGGCGGCCGCAGTCGCCGGTGACCTCGAGCGCGGAGATTTTCTCGCCGCCCTCGCTGAAAACCACCGCGTGAACCTTGCCCTCGCGTCGCACCTCGACCTCGACGCGCGTCGACAGCGCATTGGTCACCGCCACGCCGACGCCGTGGAGGCCGCCGGAGAAAGCGTAGGCGCTATTGCCCTCGCGCTTGTTGAACTTGCCGCCGGCGTGCAGCCGGGTGAAGGCCAGCACCACCACGGGAACCTTTTCCTCGGCGTGCATGCCGACGGGAATTCCGCGACCGTCGTCGGTCACCGTGACCGAACCATCGCGGTGGAGGGTGACGTGGATGTGGCGGGCGAAGCCGCCCAGGGCCTCGTCGGCGGCGTTGTCGATGACTTCCTGCACGATGTGCGCGGGCGAGTCGGTGCGGGTGTACATGCCCGGCCGCTCGCGCACGGGCTCGAGGCCCTTCAGGACGCGGAAGGAGGATTCGTCGTAGGTTTGCTTCATGGATGGCTAGCGGTGCGAGCGAATGCGGATGGGGCAGGCTATCCGCTCTCGCCGCGGGCGGCTGGGGGAAAAAGGCGGGGATTGTAGCGACTGCTCGCCGGTTTCGCTCAGCTGGCCAGCAGGCCCTGCGTCTCGATGTAGCGGATGATCTCGGCCAGCCCCTGGCCGGTCTTCATGTTGGAGAAGACGAACGGCCGCTCGCCGCGCATCTTCTTCGCGTCGCGCTCCATGACGTCGAGCGAGGCGCCGACCATGGGCGCGAGGTCGATCTTGTTGATCACCAGCAGGTCGGACTTGGTGATGCCGGGACCGCCCTTGCGCGGGATCTTGTCGCCGGCGGCGACGTCGATGACGTAGAGCGTCAGGTCGGAAAGCTCGGGACTGAAGGTGGCGGCGAGGTTGTCGCCGCCGCTCTCGATGAAGACGATGTCGAGTCCGGGGAAGCGCTTGTTGAGGCGATCGACGGCTTCGAGGTTGATCGAAGCATCCTCGCGGATCGCCGTGTGCGGGCAGCCGCCGGTCTCGACGCCGATGATGCGTTCCGGCGGCAGCGCCTCGTTGCGCACGAGGAACTGCGCGTCCTCCTCGGTGTAGATGTCGTTGGTGACGACGGCGATGTCGTATTTGTCGCGCAGCGCGAGACAGAGGGCAAGGGTGAGGGCGGTCTTGCCGGAGCCGACGGGACCGCCGATGCCGATGCGCAGGGCTTGTTGTTTGGTGTTGTTCATGCGGGCATCTCAGTTCAAAAATTTGATTTGACGACCATCGCCTTGCCACTGCGTCAGCCGTCAGGCGCTGCGACTTCTCACCCAGGCCGACAATCGCCACGCCGCACTGAACGGCAGCATCTGTCAGCGCTGACGGAAGAGTAGCGTTAGCAAAGTGCCTGTTGGCGAGGTAGCGCGTAGCTCACCGGCTTCTTCCGCTTTTCGAGGAAGCCCTGTTCGACGGCGGCGGCCAGCCAGACCCTGAGCTGTCCTTTCTCCAAACCCAGAGCGAGCCGGATTTCCTCATCATTCCTCGACCCGTTGCCGAGCAGCAAGGGCAGTCTGACAAGGAAATCCTGAAACATATCGAGTCCTGCGAGCGGCGCCGCTTCTGCCGCATTCTCCGGCTTGGGGGCAGCGACAACGCCAACCGGGGCGGGAGAAGACTTGGGTTGCTCAGTCGTCGCAATGCCCCCGACTGGAACAATCGGCTGAAACAAGGACGATGTATCGAACTGACAAGTTTTTTCCAGAAACTCACGTATCGATGCGTGTTCGGAAACTTCATAGGCGAACCCTTGCGCCCCCTTTGCGATGAGTGCTGCATTGCCCGAGCTTTCGCCCGGTGTGCGCACATAAAGCGGAGTCCATGCATGGCGCAAGTTTTCAGTGGCACCTGCCCACGTTCCACCCTCTCCCTCTGCAGAATCAACCACTAGCGCGTAGTCAGCAAGTGCGTAGATGTAGCGATTGCGCGCCATCGCGTTTCCGGCATTGAAGCCCGCCTCGGGATTGAACGGCGAGGTCAACACAAGCTGACCGGATTGAATGCCCATCCGGTTTTGGCGGTTCACGCTGGCACGCAGCAAGTCGGCGGCCAATACGCCGATCGTCACGCCACCGGCTTCGCCTGCGGACTGCATTGCGGCGACGTCTACGCCTTTGGCGCCGCCGGAGACCACGCCCAATCCATCTCTCGCACAAGCACGGGCCACGTCGCGGGTGAATTCGAGGGCTGCTTCCGAGGCATTCCGCGAGCCGACCACGGCCAACCCGCCCCCGTCCAGCAACGATATCTCACCGGCGCCATACAGCAATGGTGGCGTGGACTGCCCAAGCTTCTTCTTCAAGCGTTTCGGATACGCCGCATCGCTGCGCGACAGCACCCACAAGCCGCTACGCTGCCACTTTTCCAGGGCCAGCGCCAGGGCGGTTCCCCGAGCCATGAGCGACTCCACGCGCGCCCTTTCCAGGCCGGCATGAACAAGGTCACTCAACCGGCCAGCCAAATCTCCTCCGAGCAAATCGCTGGGGCGCAATTTGCACTCCAGCAACCATTTGGTCAGCCGCTCATACTCCTTCTGCGTCAGGGGTGCCGGGTTTGCCAAACTCGTCTCGCCGCGCTCACTGCCAAAGCGGCCGCATAGCAACAAAATCGCCTCGGTATCTGGTGACAGACTGGCTGTCGATTTCTTACTCATTTTTCATCACACCGTCTCTATTTCGCTGTCGTTGTCGCGAGCGTGTAGGGATACACCGGTCCGCTGCCTGCCTGTCGGAGCAAAGCAACCGCAAGAGTCAGCGTCCATCCCGAATCGAATACATCGTCCACCAGCAATACCGGCCCTGCAAATTCCGGCCCGGAATCTTCAACTGCGAACGCCCCGTCCAGGTTGTGACACTGGTGGTAGCGATTCTCCATGCCCTTCTGCTCCTCGGTATGGCGGGTCTTTATCAACACCGGGCGAAATGGAACCCCCAGCATGGCCGCCAGACGCATGGCAAAGTCGGGTACCAGATCAGGGTGGCGGGTCGATGGAATACAGGTCACCCATGCAGGAAGCGATTCCATTTTCCAGCGGGTTTGAATCAACTCCGCCGAGGCCGTCACCAGTTCATCCGCAAAGCGTCCCGCAGCCTTGCCCTTGGCGACCATCTCGCCCCATACCGGCTCGCTCCAGCGAGAAAGAATGCGCCCCGGCTCGCCACGAAGGTTCTGCGGAATACTCGCCTTGGTCCAGGAAAACTGCGCGGCATAGGTGGGTAGCGCCGACACATCCCATTGCTTCTTCAATTCCAGCAACATCTCGCTCTGCCGAACGAAACGCTGCGCCTTGATCAGCCGTGCATCGGAAATGACGGGAGAAACCACGGGAGCGCCTCGGCAAACGGCGCACTTGCCGCAGGGTTGCGCCAGTGGATCATCCAACGCCTTTGCCAGGAACTGCATCAAGCACTGCCGTCCATCCATGTAGGCTTGCATTTCGGCCCATTCTTTCTCACGCTGCCGAGTCAGATGCTCGATACGCTCCTGGTTCAGCCGGAAGGGCTGGGCGGTACGACTCCACTTGGACTCGATCTTCACTACCGGTGCGGCATCTTCCACCACCAGCAGCTTCAATACCTTTTCGATCTGCGATTGACGCAGATTGGCCACACGCTCCAGTTCCCGCACCGTCATGCCGTCGGTTTCGCAATCTTCCAGGGCCTTCAGTATTCGTTCGATCTGCCACTCCGGCGGGAATGCCGTGTCACGGAAGTAGGCGTTGATCTTGTCTTCCTCGTCGCCGGACAGCAGCACGCCAAAGGCCTCGTCGATGGCGCGTCCGGCCCGCCCAACCTGCTGGTAGTAGAACACCACTGAACCCGGTGTCTGGTAGTGGATGACAAAGCCCAGGTCGGGTTTGTCGTAACCCATGCCCAGCGCCGTAGTCGCCACCAGACACTTGATCTTGTTCCCCAGCAGCGCCGCTTCGAGGGCCTGGCGCTCGTCGTCTGTCTTGCCTGCATGGTAGGCATGTGCTTCGATACCATTTTCCCGCAACCACTGCGCAACCCGATCAGCATCCCGTGTGGTCAAGGTGTAGACGATCCCACTGCCGGAAAGCGCCGGAATCTGATCAGCCATCCAGGCCAGCCGTTCGGCGGGATTGCGCAAACGCATCACCTGCAATGCCAGGCTTTCGCGGATCAGCGGCCCGCGTTGAACCAACACTCCGCCACCGAGTTGATCGCCGACATCCGCCTCGACGCGACGATTCGCCGTGGCCGTCGTCGCCAGCACCGCTATGTTCCGTGGCAGCAGACGGAGTATCTGGCCGATGCGCCGATAATCCGGGCGGAAGTCATGCCCCCAGTCCGAAATGCAGTGCGCCTCGTCGATCACCAGCAGCCCAATGCGCGCCGCGATCGGCAACAGCGTATGGGTCACGAACTCGTCGTTGGCCAAACGCTCAGGGGAGATCAGCAGCAAGTCGATCTCATCGTTCAATAGCCGCTGGCGCACGGCCTGCCAATCATCGGAATTGGTCGAGTTGATGGTCTCGGCGCGCAGCTTCAGGCGATTCGCCGCGTCGATCTGATTACGCATCAACGCCAGCAAGGGCGAGATGATCAGCGTCGGCCCGGCCCCCTGCTCCCGCATCAGCTTGGCCGACACAAAATAGACCATGCTCTTGCCCCAGCCGGTACGTTGCACACACAGTACACGCCCACGCTGGTTCACCAACTGATCGATGGCCTCCCACTGCCCGTCGCGGAAGTCGACGGTGGAGTTGGCGAGGGCGACGCGGAGCCAGGCGAGGGCGGCGGCTCGTGTCACCATACCCCTGCGGCAGACTTCGCCACCTTCAGTGCCGCCGGCCCAAAGCCGGTCGATATCGTTATTGAGTTGGTTGGTAATCATGATTCATTGGTTTCCAGTTCCGTGCCGTCGGCAGTCTCGGGCAAGTGCTCAAGTTCCAAGGCGGCCTTGGCCACCAGATGGTCGGGCAAGGGTGTCTGCACCGACACGCCCAGTTTTTCGAATTCCTTGGCTTGACCGATCAGATTGCCCTTGCCGGTGTAAAGCTGTCCCATCGCCGTGCCGAAGGATTCTTTCGCTTTGTCGAGCTGCTTGCCCACGGCTTCCATGCTGCCAAGGAAACTGACCAGTTTCTTGTATACCTTGCCGGCGCGGTCGGCGAGTTCGGCAGTATGAGCGTTCTGCTCTTCGAAGCGCCAAAGCTGGCGCACGATGTTCAGGCTGGTCAATAAGGTGGTCGGTGTCGCTACCAACACGTTCTGCTCAATGGCTTTCTGGAACAGGGTCTCATCGGCACGCAGTGCTTCGACAAACGCAGACTCGATCGGAATAAACATGAACACCATTTCGGGCGAATTGAGGCCTGGCAGCTCGAAATAGACGCGGTTTGATAGCTCCTGAATCCGACTGGCCACTGCACTTACGTGTTCTCGCAGTGCCTGCTGCCGTTCGAGATCGTCCTCGGCATTCACATATCGGGTGTAGGCATTCAGCGAGACCTTGGCATCGATGACCAGGTGCTTTGATTGCGGCAGGTAGATGACGACATCTGGCCGCTTGCGCCCGTCTTCGGTGTTGAAGCTGACTTCGCGCTTGAAGTCCTGGCCCTCGCGCAGGCCAGAGCGATCGAGCACATTGCCGAGTACCAACTCACCCCAGTTGCCCTGCTTTTTGGCATGCCCCTTGAGCGCCGTCGCCAAGCCGTGGGCCTCTTCGGTCATTTGGCGGTTCAGGTCTTTAAGTTGCGTCAGCTCGGATTTAAGCGTTGCCTGCTGCTCAGTATCCTTAGCGTGAATTTCCTCCACCTTGGCCTTGAACTCGGTTATCCGTTCCTTGAGTGGATTGATAAGCTGGCCGATGTTGGTCTGGTTCTGCTCGGTGAAACGCTTGGCCTTCTCTTCCAGAATGTCGTTGGCGAGGCTCTTGAACTGATTGGACAGGGCTTCCTTGGCCTCCAGTAGCAGCGCGAGCTTTTCCTCGGCCTGGCTGTGCTCGGCATTGAGACGGGCATTTAGTTCCGCAAGCTTTGTGGTGAGGCTGCTGACCTGTGCTTCGGCCTGCTCGCGCTGTGCCTTTTCCGTCTGCCAATCACTGCGTGAAGAAGAGAAGTTTTCGCGTTCGGCCTTGAGTTCGGCAGTATTGCGACCCGAGGCCTCGCGCAAATCGGCGGCCTGCTGGCGCGCTTCGGTCAAGGCGCCTTCTAACTCTGCTAATTTTGTATCCAGCGCAGGGATGCGACTGGCCCGCTCATTGAGTTTAGCCAGGTCGTCGCGCGCTTGATCGAGCGCATCCCGCCACTCGTTGGCTTGTGCTCTTACTGCTTCGTGGGCAGCACCTAGTTTTCCGAGTTCTACGTCCGTGGCTCGCGCACGCTCAGTGGTCATGGCAAGATCGACGGCAAGCTCGGCTCTGCCATGCTCAGTGGCGGTGGCAATTCGGCCTCGGATAAGTAGCCAGGTAATGAGTACGCCAAGGGCTAAGCCGATACCGGCGGTAGCGAAAGCAAGAAGTTGACTGTCCACAAATCGCCCCTTTTCACGTTGTTATTGGTTGGCCCGTTGATCGCTACCAGGACGGAAGCGATGAATCCTCACCAAACAGAATCATGTCCAACAAGTCTCACGCTGTCATACATGAGTCATACCTCCTGCTCGTTCATTTCTTGTTCAGCCGATTCTTGCCTGGCGGCGGCAAATAATTTTCTCTGCTGACAACGGCCTTCCCCGTCTTGCTCTCCAACTCCAGTCGCGCACTTTTCGCGATGCGGCCACCGGTCTTTGCCGCCGACTCATTTTTTTCCATGCCGGTGGCGTCTGTACTCTCAGCAATCTGGCGAGTCGAAAGCTCGGCCAGTGCGGTAAAGATCAACTCCGCCTCGCTCATATGGTCGCGGAGGTTCTGGGTCTTGAGTCTCTTCAAATCCTTGTGCGCTTTCACGCTCACGCCCGACCATTCCTGATGAATGATGTTGGTGAGGATGGCGAATTCCTCGCCTTTCTTGATGTCGTGGTCGCTCCAGTAATCGGTCAGCTTGTTGCGCGTCTCCTGTCCGGTCATGCGCTGCTGTATCCATTTTTCGCTACGCCCGTGCTGCTGCCAGGTTTCGCGGGCGCGAGCGAGCGAAAGACCGGGGTCGGCCATCTCCTGCATACGCTCATAACCCACCTTGGCCAGCCACAGCTTGATCGGCTCGGCCTTTGGGCTGGGGACGGACTGCACCAGCCGCAGCAGGGTTTCGGCGGTAGCCACGTCGGTGAGGTAGTTTTTGCCATCGGCGGCGGGCAATTTCAGTCGGTTACAACCTGTAACCGACTCACTGCCTTCCTTGGTTAGGCGGTTTTTCAGCACCTTCCAGTAATTTCTTGCCGCCTGATAATCCGCCTGCTGGGTCAGCACCTGAATGATGTCGACGACCGAGAACCACCAGGTTTCGGTCGCCTCATCATAGATGCGACGAATTTCGTACTCTTCAAAAATCGCGGGCTGGTTTTGCATGATGGTCAATCACGCATCGCCCGCAGCGTAGATAGTCAGCATAAGTTCCGAGTCATCAATGATTCGGTATTCCGGTCGCTGGCCCGAAATCCGTTCGCTGTTATCAAGGATGATCTGCACACCCTCGCCACGCTTGTCCATGAACGTGCCACGGTTGGTAACAATGCCGGCATCTGTTTCAGGCGCAGAGCACTTGGCCAGCAGGCTGGTAATTGCCTCATTACGCGCCGCCTGCCGGTAAGGCAAGCTTTCCACCGTCATGGTGTTGGGAATGGCCCCCGGCGAATACAACTCAAGCCGGTCGGCAAACAGGCGCAAGCGAATTTTGGCGCCATGCATCGCGTAGTCCCGGTGAGCAACCGCGTTGACCACCGCCTCGAATACAGCAGTCAGATCGAACTGCGGCAGGTCATGCCGACCTTCCTCCTTGGTCGCGGCCACACGCATGTTCTTCTTGACGAAGTGGCAGGCTCCGACGATCTGCTGATCCAGAGGGCCAACAATGTCTGCCGCATCCAACTGGTAGATTTCGTCACCTGCCGGCCTGACTTCGGTACCTCGATAGGCGACTGCCTGGATGAAGGCGTTGGGCAACCACCGGCAAGGGTTTTCGCTTGCCATTAGCGCGCCCGCCACTGTCGGCCGTAGTACGCCATTATCGTCAAGACATGCCATCGCCAGTTTCACCAACAAATCATCGCGCCCGTCGCGTGAGCGACGGGTCGCAAAGCGCTCCCAGAGCTTGGGCTGCAAATCATCCAGCGTGGCGCGGGGGATTGGTTGTTCATCGAAGCGGATGATGCGCGCCTGGCTGCGTTGCTGAAATAGCCGCGCCAGAAATTCGGGCGCCATCTCGCGTTTGGCACTACCCACCCGATGAAGATATCCGCCGGGACTCTTATGCACGAACAGGCTACGCGACACGTCGACCTTGATGACCGCCACATCGCCGCTCGTAGACGTCGGCAGCCGAAGCCGTTCGATAACAGGCATAAGCGATGGCACGATGGAGTCGGTACAAAGCTCCCGCACAAAGTCCTCGACCGCATCCAGGCGCTCGATGGGGATACCCAGAATCTCGCGGGTACTGTCTTCCACTCCAAGAACGCAAACCCCTCCGCGCGCATTGGCGAAGGCTGCCAGTTCGTCCGCGAGCGCGTCACGCCGGGGGGCGCTGACGCGCTCGCCGGCAAAACGTATTTCCTTCAATTCCAGGAATGAATCCTCACCCAACAGAATCTTGTCCAACAAGTCTTTCTCGCTGTCATACATCAGGACTTCTCCATATTATCTTCGGCATCATGGGTCATCATGCCTCTCCGCCTTAGGCTGCGTGCCGAATCCGGGTCCATTTTCCCGATCTCACAAAAGTCGGCGCTGGCAGGACGGCGATTTGCAGGCGTCGATGGAAATGTACCCCGTGCCGTCATGAAAACAAATCTCCGTGTGCGTCGTCGCTGGCCGACTTTCTGCCGCGCTTCTTCTTGGCCGGCACCACGATCGCCGCAGCGGCAGCTTCGGCGGCAGCGCGCTGGTGGTTGAGAGCGAGAAGGCGTTTGAGGACTTCTTTGCGGGCAGCGGGGCTGATGGTGTAGCGGACGCGGTCGTTTTCGGGGAGGGTTTCGACTTCGATGAAGTCGTGGCCGAGGTTGAGATCGGTCCAGCCGTAGGCGTCGCGGATGGCAATGTCGAGCTCGCGATGCAGGCGACGCAGTTCGAGGGTGCCTTGGTAACCGGCTTCGGCTTCTTCGGCGGACTTCTTGCTGACCTTGGCGACCTGGGCGGGTGTGAGGTCGCGGGTGTGGAAGAGGTTGTAGATGTCGGTGAGGCCGAGCCAGAGCTGGCGCATCAGGGTGCGGCGGTATTCGTGGTACGTAGCGCCGAGATCGGCCAGGGCGGGGTTGGCGGTTTGCCAGAGGCCTTCGGGGAAGGGGAAGGTGTCGAAGCACTTCGACGGCGAGTAGCGCAAATCCTGCTTCAGCGCGCCACTGTATTTGCGCGCCCAGACTTCGTGCAGGGTGGACTGAACGACGGCGTAAATATCCCAGCGGTCGGTAGTGAAAAAATTCAAGGCGTCGGAGAAAAGCCAGTGCGTAGGGCAAGCAGAAACGATCAGATGCTTTGTGGTTCGCGCCGAAGCAAAGCACCGAGGTAGGTTTCTGATTTTCTCGTAAGCCTGTATGCGGGCACGCATGAAGAGCCACCATTTTTCTCTGCCAATCTTGTCGCTCTGCTTTTCGCGCTCGGGCTTCACACGTTGTTCAATAAGCCGAAATGGCTCCACATATTGGGCAGCCTTCTCCATTGTCCAGTCGAAGAAATTGATAATCGATCTTCCGGGTTGTAGCGCTGGATCGTTGTTGATCTCCTGCCCGTTGATAATTGAAAACAAAACATCACGATTGCGTGGATCAAGATCAACAAGTTTTTCGGCCTCGTCGTGCTTTAACAGGAAGCCATCACCAAGAAAGTAAGTGCCGGTTGAAACAACTTCGAAATTCTCAGGCAGTGATTTTGGCTCTCCTGCATCGGCACTGTCCTCGAAGTAGGCGCTGATGACTGGTACTTCCTTGCCATCTAGCGACCGTTTGCCGCACCATTCGCCCTTGTGCAAGGCCACCAACGACACAACGAGGTTAGCCCGCCCCGGCCACTTGATGCCGCGCACTGCCATGTTGATCGCGCCGCCCTGCGCCAGCACCTGCTCCAGTCCGTCCTTGCGGATGTCACCGTCCTTGATGGAGTTGGTCGTTATGAAGGCAGTAAAGCCGCCGGGGCGCAGTAAGCCGTAAATGCGCCGGACGAAATAGACAACCAAGTCGGAGAGTCCAGTCGGCGCGTACTCCCATTTGACGTATTGGCAGAATGGATGGCCGTAGGTGCCGCTGATTTGCTTGTCCCCCAAATACGGCGGATTGCCGAGGATGCAGTCGAACCCGCCGCGCTCGATGATCTCGGGGAACTCCAAAAACCAGTGGAAGAAGTGCTTGCGCTCGGCCATTGCCCACGCTTCGGCGGTGGCCTGGCCTTGCGGGCTGATCTCTCCCTTCCAGTAACGCCGGAAGGCGGCATCGGTGATGAACTTTTGCAGGTTGTCAGCCGCCTTGGGCTGGTAGAACTGGGCGATGGGGATGGAGGCAATCTGGCCCAGCAGCCAGGCATCGGCGCTTTGGCTGAAGGCGAGATAACGGGCCTTCTTGGCTTCGATCTGGTCTGGCTCTTTTTCCGGCATGACGGACAATTCACGCCAGACGCGCAGGATGTCGTCGAGCTGTTTTTGCAAAGCGGGCGCGAGGATGGATCGTTGGCCGTCCGCGTGATCCTTGCGCTCCTGTTTATTGCGCTTTCTGAGCAACGCGGCGGTGTCCTTGTCTTCATTGGGCAGGGTCTTGAAGGCTTCATCGGGCACGCCGCGCTCGACCTCCTCTCGCCTGGCGAAGCCGACGATGGCGTTGCCGCACTTGATGTGGTGGTCGAGGAAGTTGAGCGGTTCGCCGGGATTGTGGGCCTCCAGCCAGAGCGCGACCTTGCACAGTTCGACGGCGAGCGGATTCAAGTCCACGCCATAGATGCAGTGGCGGATCACGTCGCGAATGGCGCTGCGGAAGGCCGCTGGCGAGGGTTGTTCCTCGCCGGTGCGGACGATGGCGAGTTCGGTGGCGATGCGACGGGCAGCGGCGAGCAGAATGTGGCCGGAGCCGCAGGAGATGTCGGCGACGCGCAGTTCGAGCAGGGTCTTGGCCGGATCGGGTGCTTTGAGCTTGTCGGCGATCAGGTAGTCGAGCGAATGTTTGATGAGGGGCTGGACAAGGTCGTCCGGGGTGTAATGGGAGCCGGTGGCGGCGCGCTGGTCGCCTTGGGCGAAGGCGAATTCGATTAACCCTACCATTTCCCCCTCTCCCCGGCCCTCTCCCGCAAGGGGAGAGGGAGATGTGTGCATACGGTAGCCCTGAGGGCGAGGGGTGAAATTCAGGAACACCGGTTCGTATTCGAGCAGGCCTTCGTAGACCGAGCCGAATTCTTCGACGTTGAGGGCGGCGTAGTTGACGCGGATGGTCTGGCCATTTTCGGGGTGCTGGTAGAGGCCGAGGGCGCGCAGGCAGCCGAGCAGGACGTCGTTGCCGAGCATGGCGCTCGCCAGCGGGCCAATGGCCGCGGGGCTGAACAGGTCGCCGGCCAGCGGGGCGAGGCCGAGCTTGTGGCCGGGGCCGTGAGCTTCGAACAGGCGGAAGGTGGCGAGCATCGCCAGCCAGAGATCGTGGTGGCGCTTGTCGGCGAGGTGGCGCTTTTCGGACAGCAGGCGCAGGCGTTCGAGGCTGTAGTAGCGCCGGTAGATATCGCGCTGCTGGCTGTTTGCCGAGGGTGGGAAAACCAGATCGCGCTCTTCTATGACGAGCAGAAACAGCAGCCGGTAGATCAGCCGCAGCAGGTGCTGGTAGTAGGTTTCGGGCTTCAGTCGGCCTTCGGCGATGGATTGTCGCAGTTCATCGTTGGCGGGATGGGCGAGAAAGCCGTCGGCGAAGTCGCGGATGGCCTGCTCGACGGCCTTGGAAAGCCCCTCGCGGATGCGAGCGCCGGAATCGAGGGAATCCTGGTGGTAGTGCTCGATCAGGCTTTCCGCCGCCGCTTCGCTAGTGGCCGGCAGACGCGAGACGTGCAGCAGGCGATAGAGGATGGCGAAGTCGGCGAACAGGCCGTCGCCGAAGATACGGTCGAGGTCGAATTCGAGGTAGCTGAGCTTGATAAGGCGGGAGCTGTCGCGCAGCAGGCGCAGGATGCGGCCGTTGGTGACGATGCCATAGAGTTCGTCGTGGAGATTGAGGTATTCCTGCACCAGCGCGTGGGCGGACATGCGCGGCGCGCCGATGTGGGTGCGCTCGGGTTTCTTGTCCAGCCCGGCGGCTTCGCGGGCGCCGATGATGTGGATGGGGGTGTTGCCGCGATGGGCGAGGCGGTGAGAGATGGCGTAGGTCTTGCCGTTCAGCTCGACCCCCTTGGCCTGATAGTCGAGCTGGTAGCCGAGCAGCCCCAGCAGCGGCGTGACCCATTGCTGGCGGGTTTCGGTGGTCGCGGGGGACTCCGGTCGCAGGGTTTCCAGCTTGCGCTGGAAGATGCGCCAGTAGTCTTGCGCATCGGCCCAGGCACGGGCGATTTCGTCCTTGACCTTGGTGCCGGTTTCGAGGCTGAAATCGGCGGGGCGCTGGCCGGCGGCATCGTCGAGGTGGTCGAGGATGTCGGGCGAAAGGATGGCGCCTTCGATGCGGATGCTGGGGTAGATCATGCGCCGCCTGCTTTCAGCGAGGCGAGCAGGTTCCGTCCTATGTCGGTAGTGCGGTAGCGCTGCTTGCTGCTGGTGGGCTTGTCGGGGATGGTCATCTCCAGCAGGCCGTCGGCAAGCATTGGCTTGAGGACCTGGTCCCGACTTGGTCCCGACTTGGTCCCGGCACCCGCCGCCGTCTCGCCAGCGCCGACTTTTGCCGATGGAATCGCCACACGGGTTTGCCGCGTAGAAGGTCGTTGATATTGATGGGCAGCGACATGGCAACGACTACTTGGCAGGTACCACGACCGCCGGCGTGACTCCCAGACGTTTGGCGCGGCGCGCGAATCGACGCTCATCGAAGCTCATGAATTCCGTGCAATGGCTACTGGCCAGCAGGTGCAGCGCATCGGCGAAGTCCAGTCCCTCCGTGTGCCAGGCCAGGGCATCGGCGATGCGCGGCCATTCCTCAACACTGACGTTGGGCAGCCCAAGCAGATGTTTGACGACCCGCACGAAATCCTCGGCCGCGAAGCCATAGAAAGCGCGCAAGACCCATTCGAGTTCAAGGATCACGGTCAATGGTACGAACACCCGAGGAGATTCGGTCAGGAGGCGACGGGCAATCGGGCGTTGTCTGGCGGCCTCGGGGTCGACCGGGTCAGCCACATAGAAACGCGCCAGAATGTTGGTATCAAGGGCGATCATCTTTGGCTTCCCGCATGGCGAGGGCGACATCGAAATCGGCAAGCCGGCGTTTGCCGGGCCGCTTGCAAACCAGCATGCCGAAGCCATCTTCGACACTGGTTTGAACAACCTGGCGCTTCACCTCGGCGTGGATGACATGACCATCGAGGCTGAAATCGAGTTGGCAGCCGGGGGTGATGCCCAGGCGGCGACGGATTTCCACCGGAATGACGACTTGGCCTTTGTCGGAAACGGTAACGACTAGCATGGCAGCATTCTCCTCTTACATGGTAAGAATAGTCTAGCACAGGGCAGTACCCCGGGCACTACTCCGGCAGCAGGACGTAGATGCCGAGGAGATCCATCGGCAGCACGGGATAGACAACCTGGAATCGCTGTTTGTCCATGAGTGCGCTGAAGCGTTCATGGGCCTCAACCAGGCGCTTCGACTGCTGCTCGGCAATCACGCAGAATGCATCATCGAGATTGTCGAGAAGCTTGAGTTCGTTATCGAGAAAGCTGGCGCGAGCCTGGGGCGATATATCGGATGAGGCACGCGCCTCGGTCAAAAGTGCCTTGGCTTCGGCGTGGTCGAGAAACTCCTTCTGTTGCGGCGTGCCGCGCCAGCCCCAGAGCAACATTTCCTCGGCGACGATCTGGTGACGCTGTTGGCTAATAAGCTTGGCCTGCTCGATAACGTTGCGGCAGCGGAAGAGCAGCAGCGTGGTCTTGATGCTGACTTGCCGGGAACGAACGACGGCCGCGCGGGCGGCGCGCTTGTCCACGCGAGCCAGCGTATTGGCCATGACAAGCTGGCAGAGCTGTTCGACGAAACGATGGTTGCGCCCCAGGTAGTGATAACCCTCGGGCGTCGGGGAATGAAAGCTGACCTTGATTGCGTCGCGTTGGGCGCCATGGCCAAGGTCTGGCAATAACTCGCGCAGTTGCGGCGGCAGATTACCGAGGACGACGCGGTAGCCTTTGGCATCCTTGCCGACCTGAACACCGAGAAGATTATTCAGCGCAGAGGTGACAAAATTTTCGACGACGACTGGATCGCCGATGGCTTCATCCATCTCGCGCAGATCGGCCTCGATTTCCTGCGCCTTGATGGCGTTCTGGGCAAAGATGCCACGCGAGGATTTTTCGCGTTCGGCGGCTTCTTCGATCTTGCGGGTGACGTTGGCGCGGGCGGCCGCCGCTTCGTCGAACTGGCCAAAGTCGAATTCGATCTGGTTCTTGCTGACGCGCTTCTTCTCGATGTGGCGGTTGGGGTTGAGTAGCAGCGCCTGAGTGATGGTGTCGATGATGCTCTGCGAATCTTCGGGAAACGGGACGTTGATGCCCGTGGCGCGCTTGATCTCGCGTACCTTGCGCAGGAGCACATCGAGGACGACGCCATCGATGGGATTGTCGGCCCCGTAAAGCAGGCAGGCTTTGACGGTTGGCGCCATCTGGCCGAAGCGGTCGACGCGGCCCTCGCGTTGTTCAAGCCGGTTCGGGTTCCATGGCAGGTCGTAGTGCAGGACGCCGGTGAAATGCTCTTGCAGGTTGATGCCTTCGGAGAGGCAATCGGTAGCGATCAGCACCCGCAGCGGCGACTTGCCCATTTCTTCAATACGCTGCTTGCGCAACTCGTCCGGCAACTCACTGGTGATCACTGCCAGGTCCAGCTTGGGAAATTTCTTCTTGAGCACCGGCGCCAGTTGTTCGCCGATGTATTTTGCCGTGGCGATGTAGCGGCAGAAGACGACAGGGTTGAAGCCGCCAGTCAGCCAGTCGTCGAGGATCAGCTCGGCTGACGCCAATTTAAGGTCTTGCTTGATGTTGCCAAGCTGTTCGAGCTGCCGGGCAAACTCGCGCAGTTCCTGGCGCTGGCGTTGTGTCCAGGCGTTGCGCTCGACGATCTGGGTGGGCGTGTTGTCGCTCTCGGCACCGGATTCGGTATCGCGAACGGGGTTCTCGTCGAGCTCCAGTCGAAGGACATCGGCGGCGGCCGGAACTTCGGCATCATCTCCCACGCTGGACGCCAGGCCAGACAGCCGGGTATTGAGCATCTCGACGCCGGCCGACGGGCTGGACATGACACCGCGCAACAAGGCGAGCGCCGTCCAGTATTGAACCCGCCGATGCCTTTCCTGCGCGGAATCCGTCGCGATCAAGCGGCGAGCGAAGTCGATAATCTCTTCAAAGAATTTCAAGTAGGCCGGCGAAAGCTCGTAGGGCCACTCGAAGGCATCGCGTTCGGGAAATGGCGTGTTTTCTCCCAACCATTTTTCGACGTCGCCGCGCTTGCGCTGGATGAAGTAGCGCGCCAATTCGCGCCGCTGGGTCTGGCTGGAATTGGGCAGGTCGATGAACTCGAAATCCGGGCGAAGCAATCCGAGCAGGGACTGAAATTCTTCCGGCTTTCCGCTGTGTGGTGTCGCCGTGAGCATGACGAGTTGCTGGCCTGGCTTGGCGGCGATGCGGCTGATCAGGTGATAGCGTTGTTGCTGACTATTGGAAGCGCCGGTCGGCCGCGCGCAGGTATGGGTTTCATCGACGATTACCAGTTCCGGACATTGCTCGACGAAGACGTCCCGCCGGGTATCGGATTTGATGAAGTCGATGCTGATGACCTGATACGGGTAGTAGTCGTAGACGCTGGTGTCGCCCTGTATCTGACGATCCAGTCGCGCCTGGGTATTTGAGCGGATGATGACGGCTTCCATGTCCAGCTTGGCGCGAATCTCTGCTTGCCATTGCTCGCACAAATGCGGCAGGCAGATAACGGCAAAGCGCTTGATCTTGCGCCGCTCCAGCAATTCCTTGACGATCAGCAGCGCTTCGACCGTCTTGCCGACACCCACGTCATCGGCGATCAACAGTCGCACCGATTCCTGACGCAGGGCCATGATGAGCGGAACCATCTGGTAGGAACGCGGCCGGAAGGAAAGCTTGGCCAGCGCACGGAACGGCCCCGCGCCATTGCGAAAAGCGAGTCGGGCCGAGTCGTAGAGCAGGCGGGCGGAGCTGATATCGCCGAGGTCGGCAGCAGCAGGCGCCTCAAAGCGCGCATCGGCGGGTCGATCGCTTGCAATGGCGAGTGGCAGATAGATGCCGGCAATTTCATCATCCGATCCGCCGAGCGGCTTGACGACCAGAAGATCACGATCTTCCGAGGGCAGCACGATCCAGTCGCGCCCGCGCAAGCTGACCAGCTTGCCGGGTTGCAGAGATGATTGTGAAAAAGCGGTCATCGCACCTTCCTGAAGATATCCGGCCGGGTCGCAACGATACCGGCGAGGTCGTCTTGGTAGTAGTAAACCCAAACCTCGTCACCGCGCGCCCTGATGGCCTGTCGCTTGGCTTCGTCGCTTTCCTTCACGGCAGGTTCGTCGTGTGGCGTGCCGTCGCAGAAGACCCAGAGCCGGGGTTCGTAGTAGAAATCCGGTTGGACGTAGAGGCCATCGACCCGCTTTTGCGCGGCGTCGGGCAGTCGAAGTCCGTTCTGGTAGAGATGATTTATGAACTTGCGTTCGGTCGACGAATTGGGGTCGAGATTGCGCAGCAGCGCCTGGTATTGATCTTCGTAACTTCCGAAGCCCGTGTTGGTTTGAATCTCGATGGAACAGATGCGCAACTTCTCCAGCGCATCCTTGATGAGATGACGGTCGATAATCTTGTGGTCGCGCTGGTTGTAGTAGCTGAGCAAATCGTCATAACTCGCCGGGCCTTTGTAATCAGCGTCGTCGAAGCGACACAAGGCGATGGCCTGATTGATGACGTTGTGGAAGACATTCACGTCTTCGACGAATTGCGACAGGATGCCGAGGCTGCCTTCGGCCGCTTCATACAGCAGGATGTTGGGAGCTTCCGGATCGCCGATGGCAACCACGCCGATTTCGTTTGGCTCGACCTGGAAGACACGTTCAATGGCACGCTTGAGTGCATGCTGCAAGGTGATGACACCATCGGGCTTCAAGCCGAGCGGCTGGATCGGCTCGATATAAAGGGCATCGGCAAGATTCGATGTCCATAGTTTGACGAGCCGGAATTCTTCCTTGAGATTGGCGTTCGCCTCTGCGCTCATATCCGGCATGGAGCTGCGCCAGTCGCCAGAAATCAGGCCGATGGGGAAACCCTCGGTTTTCTGCGCACGCCATTGGGTGTTGACGTGAATCAGACGCGCCGCCGGAACATAACGCAGATTCAACAAGGCGTTTTCGGTAGATGTGGCGACGGCCTTGCGGACACGATCAATCTGCCCGCCGTCGACCGAAAAGTAGGTACGAATTTCGTAGCCACGGGAGACGCGCTCCTCTTCCTCGCAGGAGATACGATCAATCTCTTCGGCACGGGATTCGGCCATTTCCATCAAGTCGTGGAGATGCTCTTTGACGGCGTTGTCGGATAGATCGATGCCCGAGAACGGGCAGGTGCTGTCCTTTACCGCCTCGCCAGCCATGAAATAGCCAGTCTTGGAGCTAACCTTGGCTTCCGTTATCGCCGATTCCGCATCCTGGATCACCAGTTGGCATACCCGATACTTGCGGCCGTTGTGATAAACGATGTTCAGCGGCCCGAACTCCCGCAGTGCAATCGAGCGCGGTCGCGAGACGAACTCACCGGAAGAATCCCCGGTGGGTAGGAAGACACGGAGTGGGAGCCGGGTGAAGTTGTATCCGGGGAGGAATCCTTCGGAAGCCAGATAGCGATAGGGATAGAACTCGGACAATTCGCTGGAACGTCCGGCGAGATCGTTGCGCAGCAGATCGAGCTGGCGTGTCGCCTGATCCTGATTGCGCTTGTGCTTACGATATTCGTCACTGCCCAGGCTGAGCATTCCACTTTCGATCTTCTGGGTGGCACGACTGAGTATGGTTCGGGCCGAGCGGTATAGCCTTCTCCATCGATCCAGCGAACGATCGAGATTGTCGGCTACCTTCGACAGATTCTGGTCGATCCACTGATCCGAATACCACGTCGCCCCATTGGTTTCCAGCTCTCCCTCGAAGTCTCGTATGGCGCGCTTGAAGGTCGCCTTGATATCGTCGAACGTCGCGGGAGACATGTCCAGGCCGGAACGAACATCCTTGGACAGGGGTATCTTGTCGTTGTCGTCGATCACCAGCTTCATGATGGACGGCTTGCCCGCGCCCATATCGTCGAGCCCCGGCATCCCGATTTGCGATGCCACAAGCGCGTTCAAGTGCGAGGCGAGAAGCTCGCGGTTACACAGGTCAAGACGTGGCGCCATGACCGCCCCCGCCACCAGGGAAGCCTGCTCCTTGAAGTAGTGCCGATCATGAGGCGAGTACGTCGAACAATAAGTGAATACCAGTGCAGCCTGACCACTCCGACCTGCGCGTCCAGAGCGCTGCGCATAGTTGGACGGGTTGGGCGGCGCATTGCGCATGTGGACGACACTCAGGTTGCGAATGTCGATGCCCAATTCCATCGTCGGGGAACAGAATAAGGCGCTGATTTTTCCCTCGCGGAACAGGTCTTCCCGTTCGATGCGAACGTCCGTACTCAATTGCCCGGTGTGGTCTTCGCCACGCAAGCGCTTTACCTTGGAAAAATCGCGGGAATAAAGACTGCGGAAGAAAAGATTGGGCCGGGGCGCTTGATTCTTGTAGGAGCGCTGTTTGATGACGTCTGCCTTCACCGTCTCGCCATCGCCGACTTTCCAGACTATCTTTTCCAGACGCAGGCGATAGACCGGCACCTCCTCATTTTTCGCGTTACGGGCGATCTGCGATTTGAGAAAGTCGGCCTGTTCGAGCATGGCCATCAGCCGCTCGATGAATGTCCGATAGTTCGAGCCTTTGAGGTCAATGTCGATGTTGTTCTGGCGAACATACAGCTTGATGAATTTGCCTAGGGCACTGGCCGACCCCATACTCTTCGAAGAAAACCGTGCCGACTTGTGGAGTGGATCGTAACGAATGAAGAACGGCTCACGAAGCTCCTCGTTCCGGTCCAGCGTCCAGGGCGCCCGCAGCAGCTCACGGAAGTGCTTTTCGTATTCCTTGATCTTGGACAGCGTCAGATAGTTTTCGCTGTGAATAGCGTATTCGAGCCGGAAGAAATCGAGGATGGTGCTGATGAACTCTTTGCGGTCATCGAGGTTCAGATCCCCGATCAACGGGAAGCTGTTCCAGGCGGCATCTGCCGCGCGACGTTCCAGGTCGGCGTAAGTGACGGTGAGCAGGCCACACTGCTCAAGATTGGGCAGAACAATCCGCCAGCTTCTGCGCAAATCGGCGATAGCTCGGTACAGCAGGTAGTCCTGAAAGCAGCGCTCATATGGTTCGAGGACCGATGCAAACGAGGATTCTTCTTTGCGGGTTCCGAATTCCGTGAATGGCACGGCAAGCGCCTTGAAAATGGCTTCGCCGAGCGTGGCATAGGTCAGAGTCTGGTTAGGCGCCAGTTCGAGCGCCTTGCGGATTCCGGCGCGCAGACGAACCACCTGGACAAAGTCATTGAAGTGCCCGGCTTGCAAAGCGGCATCCTGCCGGTTGTCGGTGAAGCTAAGGAGCTTCTGGTCTTCCTGCCGGTAGCCCGCATCATTGAGCCGATTGAGCATGGAGAAGGCAGTGATGGTGGTGGATGTGCTGCGGCCTTCGCTGCCCAGCTTGGTCAGCTTGGTTCCCTCATTGGTCTTGGTGTCGTAAAAAATGCCGGCCGTTGGATCGAACAGCAGCGGCGCCTTCATGAACCACCCCCACCATTTCAGCGGCTTTGATTCCGAGCATTCACCCAATTCGTCGAAGTACAGCTTGATCGGGAACGATGCTTTCTTCTTTGAGTCGGGCACGGGGCCAGTCTTGGTCTGGCGCACCCAGGCATCCGGAAGCAGTTCGCTGTCTTCCAGCGGATCCCAGATATCTTCCCCGACGATCAGATAGCCATCCGTCGCTTGCGAGTCCTCATCCGAGCTTTCGCGAAATTCTCGCGGCTCAAGGCGATTCCCTATCTTGGAAACACAAATAAACGCATGCCCGCTGGCGCGGCTGAAGACGTTCGGGAAGATCGGCTTCTTGTCTTCCTCATCTGCTTTGAAAATACCCGGTTCAAGCGTGATAAAACGGTTTTCGTCCTGGTCGAGCGTTGTATAGACGGAGCCGGTTTGCGAAATGAATTGATGAAGCTTGAAGGGCAACTGTGTGTAGCGTTGGCCGGCCGCCTGCATTTGTTGATTGACGGCGCTGATCCACTGCAACAGATGCTGCATAAAAACCAGACAATCATCGGCCGCCTTCCCCGAGGCGTTGGACAGCGATTCAACGATGGCCGAGAGGCGCTGCGGCTTGCCCCGTACCAGTCGATCTTCTCGTTCTTCTAGCGCCACGGCATTTTCAAGCCACACCGCAACTGGATGAAGTTTCAGAATATCGCCATCGGCGTTCTGATTTACGCCGGCATCAATTGCCTGAGCCAGTGCGTCAGACGCTGGCAACAAGCCCTTGGGGTCGAGTGAGCGGGCAAGTGTTTCATTGATGATTTGCTCTGGAACGAACGGCTTGCCAAACAGTTTTGTCGCGACTTTGGCGACCTCGGCGCGTTGCTCTGCAAGCGAGCCCACGGAAACCATGGTCGCCGACGTGCCAATACATACCACCGGCTTGATGCAGCGGGCCCGGATGCGCCGAATAAGCATGGCCACATCTGCTCCCTGCCTACCACGATAGGTGTGCAGCTCGTCAAAAACCAGAAAGCTAAGGTTCTCGTAGATCCCGTCGCGGATCGATCGCTCACGAAGGCGTGTCAGCAATAGCTCCAACATCATGTAGTTGGTTAGCAAAATCTGCGGCGGGTTCTCGCACATCTCGGCGCGTTTGTCTTCCTTTTCCTGCCCTGTGTATTGGCCGAAGCTGATCGGGAAGGTCTTGCCCGTGGTCTTCTCGTAGTTGTCCTTGTAGCGGGTGAATTCCTCGAACTGCGAGTTGATCAGAGCGTTCATCGGATAAACGACGATCGCGGTGACGCCCTTGGCATGCGGATTGGAAAGCAGGTGGTGAAAAATCGACCCAATGTAGGTCAATGACTTCCCGGAGCCCGTTCCGGAGGTGACGATGAAGTCCTTGCCAGACGTGCCCAGCCGGATTGCCTCGACCTGGTGCTTGTAAAGCGAGTAACCCTTGAAGATGTCACGAATGTCGGGGTGAATGCTCCCCGTCTGCGCCAGTTTTTCGAGGCTGCCGTACATCTCGAATGATGGGTTGAACTGAAGCAGAGGCTCCGGCCAGAGTTTCCCTTGGTTGAGCGCTTCCTCGACGGTGTGACGAATCGCCGGATCGTCAATCTTCAGAAAACTACGGATGTAGGTGGCGTAGTCCGAGACGATGTCTGCGTGGGTTTGAAAAACGTTCATAGTCGAGTGAGATCCAGCTGGGGTGCGTTTCGGACCTTGGGCGGCATCAGACTGCTTCTGATCTGGTGGAGTCGCCACGAATTGTGGCATACGCGGGACGAATGAGCGCCAGCATATGCGGGCCGAATGCCGAGTCGGGGCGCTATGAGCGGAAGAGTCGTGAATACTGCGTTTCGTGGCGCGCGCTGGCGATGGCGAAGCCGGGTGCGAAATTGCTGTATTCGTCGGGGCTAAGCGTCAGGGCGCGTTGGGCGACGGCGGCGATGTTGCCGCCGAGTGACTGCAGCATGCGTTGGCCGGCGGCCTGTCCCAGCGGCACGGCCTTGAGCGCTGCCATGACCTGGTTCTCGGCCCAGCTCCACAGGTACGCCGCGAGGGCGTCGGCCGCGGGAATTTCCCATGTCGCGGCGACGTAGCTCCAGACGTAGGGAAAAGTCGGCGCTGGTGAGACGCCGATTTGTTCAATGCGTTTTTGTGGAAAGTCGCGCAGATCCTTGAGCAGCCTCAGCATCGAATAGCCCATCTGCAGCGTCTCGGCACGCAGCTCGGCAGTTTCGCGGCTGGCGAGATAGTCGTCGTTCAGTACCATTGCCGTGTCGCCATCGCCGACTTTCCAGGCCTCGATCATCCGCGCCAGCAGCGGCGCCTCGTGGCGGCCGAGGTTCCATTCCAGTTGGTCGCCGATCCAGACGAGGGCGGTTGCTTCGTTCCTCACCGTGCCAGCTTCCACCGCCCATTCGAGCCCCTGCGAATAGGTGTAGGCGCCGACGGGCAGGGCCGGGCTGGCGAGTTGCAGCAGGCGAACGAGCGGGAGATTCATTGCGGCGAAAAGTGGTCATGGATGCGCGGCCCGCGGCCTTCGCCGTCGCTGCCGTGGGCGTGGCCGCCATGCGCGCCATAGGCGCCGCTCTCGGGCTCGAACGGCGCTTCGATTTCCGTGACATCGAGGCCGAGGCCGCGCACCATCTCGCCCAGCACGTTGTCGGCGCCGAAGCGCAGCCGGCCGGGCTTGAGGTCGACCGCGACATGGCGGTTGCCGAGATGGTAGGCAGCCTTGGCCAGCAGCAGCGGATCGTCGCTTCGTACTTCGATCAGCGCTTCGGCTGCGGCGACCACCTCGACGATGCGGCCGTCGTTGGCCGTGAGCTTGTCGCCGCCGCGCAGTACCGTGCCGCGCTGGAGGAACAGCCCGCATTCCTCGCCGCTGGCCAGCTTCGTGCGCAGTCGCGTCTTGCAGCGGGTGTCGAAGGGCAGCGCCAGCTTTTCGGTGGCGATGGCATCGCGCGGGGCGATTTTTTCTATTACGAGCATGCTTAGAAAAGGAAGTAACGCTGGGTCATGGGCAGGGTCTGCGCCGGTTCGCACACCAGCAGCTCGCCGTCGGCGCGCACCGCGTAGGTCTCGGGGTCGACCTCGATGACGGGCGTGGCGCCGTTGCGCACCATGTCTTGCTTGGTCAGCGTGCGCGTGCCTTTGACGGCCATCAGCGGCTTGGTCAAGCCCAGCGCGCGCAACGCAGGGTTGTCGAGCGATGCCTGCGAGACGAAGGTCACCGAGGTCTTCAATGCGCCGCCGAAGCTGCCGAACATCGGCCGGTAATGCACCGGCTGCGGCGTCGGGATGGAGGCGTTGGGATCGCCCATCGCGGCCGCGGCGATCATGCCGCCCTTGAGGATGAGGCTGGGCTTGACGCCGAAGAAGGCCGGCTTCCACAGCACGAGGTCGGCGAGCTTGCCCGGCTCGATGGAGCCGACGACATGGCCGATGCCGTGGGTGATGGCCGGGTTGATGGTGTACTTGGCGATGTAGCGCTTGACGCGCTCGTTGTCGTTGCGGGCGGTGTCCTCCTTCAGCGCGCCGCGCTGCAGCTTCATCTTGTGCGCCGTCTGCCAGGTGCGGATGACGACCTCGCCGACGCGGCCCATGGCCTGCGAGTCCGAGCTCATCATCGAGAAGGCGCCGAGGTCGTGCAGGATGTCCTCGGCGGCGATGGTTTCGCGGCGGATGCGCGACTCGGCGAAGGCGATGTCCTCGGCGATGGCGGGGTCGAGGTGGTGGCAGACCATCAGCATGTCGAGATGCTCGTCGATGGTGTTCACCGTGTAGGGCATGGTCGGGTTGGTCGAGGAGGGCAGCACGTTGGGCATGCCGGCCGCCTTGATGATGTCCGGCGCGTGGCCACCGCCGGCGCCCTCGGTGTGGAAGGTGTGGATGGTGCGGCCCTTGAAGGCAGCCAGCGTCGCTTCGACGAAACCCGATTCGTTCAGCGTGTCGCTGTGGATCGCCACTTGCACGTCCATCTTGTCGGCAACCGACAGGCAGTTGTCGATCGCGGCCGGCGTCGTGCCCCAGTCCTCGTGCAGTTTGAGACCCATGGCGCCGGCGCGCACCTGCTCTTCCAGTGGGCCCGGCAGCGAGGCGTTGCCCTTGCCGAGGAAGCCGAGGTTCATGGGGAAGGCATCGGCCGCGGAAAGCATCGAGTGGATGTGCCACGGCCCCGGCGTGCAGGTGGTGGCGAAGGTGCCCGTGGCCGGGCCGGTGCCGCCGCCGAGCAGGGTGGTGACGCCGGACATCAGCGCCTCCTCGATCTGCTGCGGGCAGATAAAGTGGATGTGGCTGTCGATGCCGCCGGCGGTGACGATCATGCCCTCGCCGGCGATGATCTCGGTGCCGGCGCCGATGGCAATGGTCACGCCGGGCTGCACGTCGGGGTTGCCGGCCTTGCCGATGGCGGAGATGAAACCGTTCTTCAAGCCGATGTCGGCCTTGACGATGCCGGCCACCGCATCGACGATCAGGGCGTTGGTGATGACGGTGTCGGCGACATCCTTCGCCAGCCGCTGGCCCTGGCCCATGCCGTCGCGGATCACCTTGCCGCCGCCGAACTTCACTTCCTCGCCGTGGATCGTGTGGTCCCGCTCGACCTCGATCCACAACTCGGTGTCGGCCAGGCGCACGCGGTCGCCCTTATTTGCGTACACGGTGGGACCGAACATCTCGGCATAGGCTTGTCGGGAGATTTTCATTTCAGTTGCTCCACCGCGCTTCGCGCCACCTGAGACGCATGAAACGTCTTGTTCGTTGGGACGGAGCGCGCCAAGGGCGGCCGGACCGCCAAATACCCAAGGCGTTTCCCGATAGCGCACCAAACGTCGAGTTTCATCCTAATGCTCCCTGAATTTTTCCTTGGAAGCCATACACCTTGCGATCACCCGCGTAGTCCACGAGCTCGACGGTGCGTGCCTGCCCCGGCTCGAAGCGAACCGCCGTGCCGGCGGCGATGTTGAGGCGCATGCCGGAAGCGAGAGCACGGTCAAATTGCAGCGCCTCGTTGGTCTCGAAGAAGTGGTAGTGGGAGCCGACCTGGATCGGGCGGTCGCCGGTGTTCGCAACGATGAGCGTGACGGTGCGGCGACCGACGTTGAGTTCGATCTCGCCGGCTTCGATATTCATTTCACCTGGGATCATGGTGTTTTCCTCACACAATCGGGTTGTGCACGGTGACGAGCTTGGTGCCGTCGGGGAAGGTCGCCTCGACCTGGATATCCGGGATCATTTCGGGCACGCCTTCCATGACCTCGTCGCGCCCGAGAAGCGTCGTGCCGTAGCTCATCAGGTCCGCCACGGTGCGGCCGTCGCGGGCGCCCTCGAGGATGCCGGCGCTGATGAAGGCCACCGCTTCCGGATAGTTGAGCTTGAGGCCGCGCGCGCGGCGCCGCTCGGCGAGCAGCGCCGCGGTGAAGATCAGCAGCTTGTCCTTCTCTCTCGGCGTGAGTTCCATGGTTTTTCCTTCGGCGTAGCGTGGGTTCGTGGTGCTGCCAAATATTACTCAATGCTCAAAGTCCCGCGTGCGTCGCCCAGAATTTCGCGGGAGTTACGATGGGGTAGCGCTCGGCCATCGCCAGCAAGTCCTTGTCGCCGGTGATGAGATAGTCAGCGCCGGATGTCTTGAGCGCCGCCAGCAAGGTGCCCAACACCGGCTGGTCATCAACATCACGCAAGTCCGGTTCCACGCCCGGCAGCGGCTCGATGACTTCGGCTTGTATGGAAAGCGCATCCACCAGATCGTCGATTTCCGCCAATGTCAAACCATGGCGGTGAGCCAACCGGGGCAGCACGCGTCGCAACTCGTCGAGGATGTAAGCAGAAAGCAGCACGTCCACCGAACCGTGCCGCCAGGCCGCCAGCACCTTGCCCGGCACACTTGCCGGATAGGCAATGCCGGAGAGCAGCACATTCGTATCGAGCACCACACGCAGCGTGGCCAAGGCGGCTCAACGCTTCTTGGCGGATGGGCGAGCCTTGGTCCGCTCACGGCTAACGGCCGCCTGAATTTCTGCCAGACCTTCCGCCTCCGGCACATTCGCAAAGCCAGCCTCTATGCGTTGACATAGTGCGTCGAAGCGGCCCTGCATGCGGCGGATGCGCTCGAACAATCGGGCATCGACCAGCGCAGCCACCGGCTTGCCGTCCTTGTTGATGACCACGCTGTCGTGGCGATACTGCACCTGATTCAGCATCTCGCCCAGGTTTTGCCTGAAGCTGACCGCACTGGTTTCGGTAATCATGGCATCCTCATTGGTATGATCATATCGATCATAATGACTTAATTGCCGTTGGCGGTCAACGCTTCTCAGTCAGATCCCACTGCGACAGATCCCACTGCGGAGCTGTTCTCACGCGCGAACGAGGCATAAAAACTCCCGAAAACCAGCACCGTACCGACCAGCGCCAGCGCCAGCGCGCCGAGCAGTTTGGCACGCGCGGCCGCCTCGGCGCGCCAGCCGCGCCAGCCGCGCCAGCGCAGGGGAATGTTGGCGATACCGATGGCGGGCAGCACGCCGAGTACGACAAAATAAGACAGCAGCTTGAAGGTGAGCAGGTCGCCCGCCTCGGCCAGATTGGTCTGGGCGGCGTTTTGCAGCATCTCGCTGTTGATGACGATGCCGTAGCTGTCCATGAAGCAGGCAGCCAGCGCCGAGAGCAGCAGAATGCCGATCAGCACCGGCTTGGTCGTGTACCGGAAGCACACCAGCGCCAGCAGCAAAGCCGTCGCCGCGCCGAACACCCACAGCAGGGAAAACAGCGCCGGGGCATTGCCGGTCGTCAGCGGATAATCCTTCAGCACATGGGCAAAGAAGCTCAGGTTGCCGCCGGCCAGAAGGAATGCCGACACCCAGAGGATCAGCGCATTGCTGCTCAAGCCGTGGGCAAGAAACTGGGGGCGCATCAGTCGTCTTTTCCCCTATTGCCTCCACGAGGGCCGCGAATGTCATGCTCGTCGGCATTGCGGTGGCACTCGGTGCAGTTGTCGTAATCACGAATGCCTTCCTCGATATGCTCGCGACGAATCTTCTCCGGCGAGTGCTCGTGGCAGCCGAAGCAGGTGTAGCGGCTGTAATCGTTGCGCACATGGCAAGTCACGCAACGGACGTTGTGCTCACGGTCAAGCTCAAAATACTTGTTGTGGTCGAAGGTGGCCGGCGTCCATTTCTCCTGGCTGTGGCACTGGCTGCAGTTGCCGGTAATCTGCTGATGCAGCGAGTCCTTCGGCGATTTGTGACAGCTCTGGCATTCCTCGCGCGTCGCTTTCTGCAGCAGGCGATGATTGAAATGCCCGGTCGGCCGGAAGCGCTTCACGCCGGCATGGTCGCTATGGCAAGCCACGCAGTCGTCGTTGATAAGCTTCTGGTGGAAAGGGGTGGCGGTCAGTGGCTTTTGAATCGGCAATCCCGCCGTGGTCAGGCGACCGACGTCCTGCGGCTTGTGGCAAGTCATGCAGCGTTGCGAGTCGGCCCCGGTGAATGATGCGTGGCAGGCGAAACAGTCCGCCTCCAGCTTGGCATGGCCGGGAATCAGCTTGCCCGGCCCGACCATCAGGTGCGGGTAGACGAAGGCCAGGATCGCGAAGACGCTCAGGTTGGCGGCCAGAATAATCTTGACGGTGCGGTTCATACCCACCCCCAGAACAGGAAGATGCTGACGATGTGACCCAGCGCCAGCACGGCAAAGGCGACGAAGATCGGGATATGCACCTTGCGCCACTTGTTCATGGCGTCGAGCGTCACTGCGTCCCAGAACACCGCGCGCTCTACCTCGGCCTTCGACAGGCCGCGCAACTGGTAATGGTCGCGCTGCCCCAGCACATGCTCGCGCGAACGGCCAAGCAGCAGTTTGCCGACCATGCCGCTGATCACATTCACGCCCATCGCCAGTGTCGCCAGCCAGGGCAGGATGGCATTGAAATGGATGCCGGCATGGATCAGCACCATCAACGAGCCAAGCCAGGTACCCGCCTCATGCAGGGTCAGCAGGGTTTTTGGATTGCCTGATGTGATGTATTTGCGCTTGCGCAGTGAATACACCAGCGAAGCAATGATCAGCAGCGTGCCGGGAATGCCGAGGTAGCGACCGACCCAAACAAGATTCAGGTGATGCAGCAGGTAATCGCCGGCGATTGTGGCCAGCGCGAGCAGGCCGAGCAAAAGGGTGAAAGGCAGGATATGTCTACGCCAAAGTGAAGATGTCATTCATGCCTCCAGGGTCACGCTGGTTTTTGGCGAACAGACACAGAGCAGGCAACTGCCGGGTTCCGGGTCGAAATCCGGCGGATTGCGATAACTGACTTCACCCGACCGGATCGTCGTCTGGCAGGTACCGCAACCGCCGGCACGGCAACCGGAATCGATACTGACGCCATTGGCCTCGGCGAATTCGAGCAGGCTGCCGGACGTGGGTTGCCAGGACAATTGCTTGCCGGATTTGGCGAAGGTCACAACAATGTCACTCGTGATGTCGCCGGCGGTCGCCTCGGTCTGTACCGGCGCGCTGGCGGGGCGACGCTTGAGCGACGCCGGGCCGAAGGCCTCGAAGTGGATGTGCGAGTCAGGCACACCCCACGCCTCCAGTGCAGTGACCAGGCTCTCCATCATCGGGGTCGGGCCACAGATGTAGAAGTGATAGGGCTTGAGCGGCAATTGTGTGCGCAGCAGTTGCACATCCACACGACCGGCATGATGAAAATCGCGTCCAGCCATATCCTCCGGCAACGGGTCGCTGAAACACAGGTGCAGGTGGAAACTCGGATGCGCAGCCGCCAGCGCTTCGAGTTGCGCCGTCATCACCGGCTCGCGGCTGTTGCGCACCCCGTAGAACAGCCAGACCTCGCGTCCGGGTTGCTCGGTGAGACACCAGTTCAGCATCGAGAGCATCGGTGTGATGCCAATACCGCCGCCGATCAGCACCACCGGGGCATTGCTGCGGTCGATATGGAAGTGACCGCCCGGTGCGCGCACCTGCAAGTTGCTGCCAACGGCAACATGATCGTGGAAATGATTCGACGACCGCCCCGGCGGCAGGTCGCTGCCGGCGGGTGCCGGCACGCGCTTGATCGAGACGCGGTAGTGGTCTGGCTGCGGTGCGTCCGACAGGGAATAGCAGCGGACGATCTGCTCGCGCACTCCCGCCGCCGTCGGCACATCAAGGCGGAAGGTGAGGAACTGGCCGGGCAGAAACGTGGGCAGCGCCTGCCCGTCCGCCGGCACAAGATAAAACGAGCAGATCGATTGCGCGGCATCCTCGACGACCCGGCGTTCGACCCGGAATGACCTGAAGCCAAACCAGGCAGCGACGGTTGCCGGCTCGGATTGCGGCTCAGCCGGCGGTACGGCGGCCTCCGGCGTCGACACACCACGACGCAGCGCCAGGTATTCCATCCAGTGACGCCAAAAACCGATACCCAGCCAAAGCGCCACTTGCAGGACGATACCGAGGGCGATCCACAACAGCAGTGAGAGCGAAGTCATGATCCTACCTGATTAGCCACAAAGTTCAGCCGGCTCATCTGGTGAGCCTGTCGGGGTGAAGAATGGGCGCATCTTGAGCGAAGGAGATGCGCGATGGGAATCAACAAGGTGCAGTTTCAGAAAGGTTTGTCGATGGCGCAGTTCATGG
>JAUYFI010000003.1 GCA_030691075.1 Sulfurisoma sp.
GAAATATAACGATAATCCCGTTCGGCCTGAGCTTGTCGAAGGCCAGTATCGGCGCGAAATCTGCGGTTCGACAAGCTCACCGCGAACGGAAGTCTATTTAATACAATGCCTTACAAGAAAAGCACCTACCTGAACAGTTACCGAAAAACATAGTTTAGCCGCGTTCGATGCGCCGCAGGCGGGCAAGCAGGCGGCCCGGGATGTCGTTCAGGGTCGCCACCTCTTCGAGCGCGCCGACGCTGGCCGCCTCGCGCGGCATGCCGTAGACGACGCAGCTTTCCTGGTCCTGGCCGATGGTCCACGCCCCCTTCTCGCGCATCTCGAGCAGGCCGAGCGCGCCGTCCTTGCCCATGCCGGTGAGAATGATGCCGCTGGCATGATCGCGCGCCTCCTGCGCCACCGAGCGGAACAGCACATCGACCGACGGGCGATGGCGATTGACCGGCTCGGCCTGGGACAGTTCGGTGACGAAGCCGCCGGATGAGCGGCGGATGAGCAGATGGGAGTGGCCGGGCGCGAGATAGGCGTGGCCCGGCAGGATGCGCTCGCCGCCCCGGGCCTCGACCACCGTGAGTTGCGTCAACGCGTCGAGGCGGCGGGCGAATGAGGTGGTGAAGCCCTCCGGCATGTGCTGGGCCATGACGATGCCGGGCATTTCCGCCGGCAGCGCCGTGAGCACCTCCTTGATCGCCTCGGTGCCGCCGGTCGAGGCGCCGATGGCGATGACGTGCTCGCTCAGGATTCGGCCGGCGAGACCGCCGCCGGGAGAAAAAGTCGGCGGCGGCGGAACGGCGGCGGGTGCCGCCGCGCGCGCGCGCGGCGTGCCGCGCAGACGCGCTCCGTGGGCGGCGCGGATCTTGTCGCGAATCTCGTCGGCGTAGCCAAGCAACTGGCTCGCGCTCTCGGCGCGCGGCTTGGCGACGAAATCGACGGCGCCGGTTTCGAGCGCCTGCAGCGTGACTTCGGAGCCCCTGTCGGTCAGCGAGGAAATCATCACCACCGGCATCGGTCGCAGCCGCATGATGCGGGTGAGGAATTCGAGGCCGTCCATCTTCGGCATCTCGACGTCGAGCGTCAGCACGTCGGGATTGAGCGCCTTGATCATTTCGCGCGCGGCGATCGGATCCGGCGCGGCGCCGACCACGTCGAGATCGGGCGCGCCGCCGATGATCTCGGTCAGCAGCGCCCGCATCAGCGCGGAGTCATCGACGATGAGAACCTTGATTGCCAAAATCAGCCTCGCATGAATCGGTTAAAACAGTTCGATTTCGCCGGCGACGGGAGCCTCGGTGAGACGCTCGGCGTATTCCTTCTCGCGCCGCGCCAGCGTGTCGTTGTGCATGCGCACCAGCTTCTTCACCAGCACGCGGCCGCTGTCGGCGAAAAAATAGACCTTGCGCGGATGGATGTCGAGCAGGTCCCGGGCGGCCACCGGGATGCCCTCGACGTGCAGATAGTCGATCACGAACTGCGAGTTGCGCTCGCCGACCTTGGAGTGGGTGAGCTTGTCCATGACGCGGCCGCCGCCGAAGACCTTGGCCTCGAGCCGGTCGCGACGGGCGCCGAGCTTGAGCAGATGGTTTATCAGGATTTCCATGGCGTAAGTGCCGTAGCGCGCCGAGGCCGACAGCGCGTCGGTTTCGCCGCCGGCGAGCATGAAGTGGTTCATGCCGCCGATGCCCTTGTCGCGGTCGCGGATGCAGGCGGAGACGCAGGAGCCGAGCACCGTCACCAGCAGCACGTTGGTGGTGACGAAGTATTCGCCGGGCAGGACCTTGACCGCCTCGATCTCGAAATGACGGTCGAAGTAGCGGTTGCCGGCGAGATGCTCGACGAAACCGAGCTCGGTCATGTCAGTCGGGCGGACCGCACCGGCCGGTCGGCCCTTTCATAGACGGTGCGGCCGAGCGGGTAAAAGATGTCGGCGGCGTGGAGGAAGCTCTCGGAATGGCCGGCGAAAAGCAGGCCGTCCTCCTTCAGCAGCGGCGCGAACTTCTTGAGAATCTCGTACTGGGTCGGCTTGTCGAAGTAGATCATCACGTTGCGGCAGAACAGCACGTCGAACAGGCCCTGCACCGGGTAACGCGCGTCGAGCAGGTTGATGCGGGTAAAGGTGATGAGTTTCTGAAGTTCCGGCCGCACGCGGACAAAACCGGCCTGGTTGCCCGTACCCTTGTGGAAAAAGCGGCGCAGGCGCTCCGGCGACAGGCGCTCGACGCGCTCGGCGGGATAAATGCCGCTCTGCGCCTTGGCCAGCACGTTGGTGTCGATGTCGCTGGCAACGATCTCCACCGGCGGCGCCATGTTGCCGAAGGTTTCGCAGGCGGCGATGGCAAGGGTGTAGGGTTCCTCGCCGGTCGATGCCGCCGAGCACCAGATGCGGATCGGTCGCTGTTTCAGGGTAGCCATGTGCCGCTGCAGGATGTCGAAGTGGTGAGCCTCGCGGAAGAAGGAGGTCAGGTTGGTCGTCAGCGAATTGACGAACAACTCCCATTCCTCCTCGCCGCTGGCGGACTCGAGGCCTCGCAGATAGGCCGCGAAGCTGTTGAGATTGAGGGCCCGCAGGCGACGCGCCAGGCGCGAATAGACCATGTCGCGCTTGATCGGCGCGAGCGAAATGCCCGCCCGCTGGTAGATGAGCTTGCGGACGCGCTCGAAGTCCTCGTCGGTGAAGAGGAACTCGCGCTGGTTCGCCGTCTCGCCAGTGCCGACTTTTGCCTGTGTCAAAACTCTTCCCACTCGTCCTCGGAGTCCGCGAGGTGCGGCGGCGCGATCTTCTTGGCGACGCCCGGCTTCATGGCCTTCTTCGCCCCCGGCCGGGCCGTGGCGGCGTGGCCGAGCTGCCGCGGCGTGGCGTCGCGCAGGACCGGGCCGGGCAGCGTCGTCCCCTCGGGCAGCTTGAACATGCCCACCGCCTGCACCAGCCCGCTTGCCTGTTCTTCCAGGCTCTCGGCCGCCGCGGCGGCCTGTTCGACCAGCGCCGCGTTCTGCTGCGTCACCTCGTCCATCTGGCTCACCGCCTGCGTCACCTGCCCGATGCCCGACGACTGCTCGCGGCTGGCGCCGGCGATCTCGGTGACCAGCCCCGCCACCTGCTGGAAACTGGTGACGACGTCGTCCATGGTACTGCCCGCCTGGCCCACCAGCTTGGCGCCGCCCTCGACCTTGTCCACCGATTCGGCGATCAGGGTCTTGATTTCCTTCGCCGCCGTGGCGGAACGCTGCGCCAGGCTGCGCACCTCGGTGGCGACCACGGCGAAGCCGCGACCCTGCTCGCCGGCGCGCGCCGCCTCGACCGCGGCATTGAGCGCGAGGATGTTGGTCTGGAAGGCGATGCTGTCGATGACGCCGATGATGTCGGCGATCTTCTTCGAGCTGTCCTGGATCGCGCCCATGGTGTCGACCACGCGCTTGACCATCTCGCCGCCCTTGGTGGCGACTTCGTTCGAACTCTTGGTCAGCTCGTTGGCCTGGCGCGCGTTCTCGGCGTTCTGCTTGACGGTGGCGTTGAGTTGCTCCATCGAGGCCGCCGTCTCTTCGAGGCTGCTCGCCTGTTCTTCCGTGCGCGAGGACAGGTCCTGGTTGCCGGCGGCGATTTCCTTGGAGGCAATGTTGATCGCCTCGCTCGCTTCCTTGATGCGGCCCACCACTTCGCGCAGGCGCTCGATGGTGGTGTTGGTATCGTCCTTCAACTGGCCGAACAGGCCCTGGTAGTCGGCCTCGATGGTCTGGGTGAGGTCGCCATGGGCCACGCGCTGCAGCACCCGGGCCACGTCGCTGAGGCCGTCCGAAATCACGCCGGAAAGCTGGTTGAGCCCCTCGGCCAGCTGCTTGAAGAAGCCATCCTTGTCGTCCGTCGCCAGCCGGGTAGTGAATTCGCCGCGGCCGGCGGCGGCGATGATCGCGGCCACCTCCTGCTCCACCCGCACCTCGCCGGTGCGGTCCAGCCACTGGGTGACGCGGCCGAGCGTCTCGCCACGCTCGTTGGTGATGGGACGGGCGGACAGGCGCAGATGGTGGTCGTTGAGCACGATGTCGACATCGTGCCCATGCCGCGCGGCATCGGCCATCATGCCCTGTGCCGTGGGATCGGTAATCACGGTTTCGGTCAGTCTCGTGCCGACCAACGTCGCCGCTCCCCTGCCGCAGACCGCTTGCAACAGGCGATCGCCGGCGGGCGTCATATGCTTGAGGAAGCCGTCGATATCGGAGATGGTGATTGCGCTCGTGGAACTGTCCAGCGCGATCTTGATGCGCAGGTTCTCGTTGGAAACGCGCTGGGCCTCGGCGACGTCGAAGCCGAGCTTGGTCTGCATCGACTCCAGCGTCTGCAGCACCTTGCCGATCTCGTCGTCGCGCGTGATGTCGACAAAATTGCCGTAGATACCCTGGCTGACGTTGTTGAAAACCTCGGAGGCCTGGTAGAGGGGGCGGGTGATGACGCGGATCAGCAGAATGGCCGCCGCGGCCGCCAGCAACAGGCCGGCAACGATCACGCCGATCACCAGATTGCGCGTCAACTGGTAGGCGGTCAGTGCGTCATCGAATTCCTGCTTGGCGCCGTCGGTGTGAAACTTGCGCAAGGCCTGCACGTGTTCGGCCGCCTTGGCGTTGAGCGGCTGCGTCTTTTCCTTGAAGACCCGGCGCGCCTCGTCGGGCTTGCCCGCCTTGAGCTGCTCCATCACGCCCAGCAGGCCTTCCTTGACGAAGGCTGCGCGGTCCGCGGCAAAACGGTCGAAGATCTGCTTGGCCTCGGCGCTGACGATGCGCGCCTTGTAGGCCTCGGCGGTCTTGGTGATGAATTCGATGTTGCCTTTCATCTCCTCGGCGGTTCTGGCGATGTTCTCCGGCGTCGGATCGATCAGCGCGCCTTCCGTCAGGATGCGGTTGCGCAGCATGGTGCGGTTGATGTCGGTGACGTCGGCGATGCCCATGGTGTGCTGCTCGTAGACGTCGCGCAGGCCGTCGTTCGCTTGGCCCATGCCGAGGATGCCCATGGCACCGA
Organism: Sulfurisoma sp.; assembly: GCA_030691075.1. GTDB lineage: Bacteria > Pseudomonadota > Gammaproteobacteria > Burkholderiales > Rhodocyclaceae > Sulfurisoma. The sequence continues at coordinate 5,006 of JAUYFI010000003.1, forward strand.
TGATCAGCAGCAGCGCCGCCAGGATGGCCATGACGCCGCCCAGCTTGGCCTTGAGGCTCAGATTGGTCAGCTTGCGGCCCAGTCCGGCGCCCGCCACCGCCTGGCCGAGTTCGATGCGCCGACCGCCGGCCTTCTTCTCGCGGAACAGGCGATAGACCTGCTCGGTGGCGTCGATCTGGGCGCGCGCCGGCTTCCTGCGCACCGACATGTAGCCCACCACCTGGCCGGCCTCGCGGATCGGCGTGGCATGCGCCTCGACCCAGTAGAAGTCGCCGTTCTTGCAGCGGTTCTTGACCAGGCCGATCCACGGCCGGCCGGCCTTGAGCGTGCGCCACAGGTCGACATAGGCCTCGATCGGCATGTCCGGGTGGCGCACGATGTTGTGCGGCTGTCCCAGGAGTTCGGACTCGAGGAAACCCGACACCTCGAGAAAGTCCCGGTTGATGTAGGTGATCTGGCCCTTGAGGTCGGTCTTGGAAACGATCATGTGATCGTCGCGCAGGACAAATTCGTTCTGGGTCACGGGAAGATTCGTTCTCATGGGGCTGCCCTCTCTACAGGTGTCTTTACGTTCGCTTCGGGTTCGCTTCGGGTTCGCTTCGGATTGGCTATGCCGCCGCTTCGTCGACCAAGGCCATCTCTGGGGACAGTACCAGGCGCTCGATATCGACCACGATCAGCATGCGCTCGTTCAGCGTGCCCAGGCCGTTGATGTAGCGGGTATCCACCGTCGCGGCGAACTCGGGTGCCGGCCGGATCTGCTCGGAGCGCAGCGTGGTGACGTCCGACACGCTATCCACCACGATGCCGACCACCCGGCTGGCGACATTGAGAATGATGACCACGGTAAACGGCGTGTATTCGACCTGGCCGACATTGAACTTGATGCGCAGGTCGACGATGGGCACGATGGTGCCGCGCAGATTGATCACGCCCTTGAGGAAGGACGGGGCGTTGGCGATGGTCGTCGGCGGCTCGTAGCCGCGGATCTCCTGCACCTTGAGGATATCGATCGCGTATTCCTCGGGGCCGAGGGTGAAGGTCAGGTATTCCTGGGTGAAGTCGCCGTCGTCGGCGGTTCCGGCCTGGGTACGCGCTGTATCCTGAGACATGCTCTACTCCTGATTCATGCCGCGGCGGGCATGGCGCTTTTCGCCATGCCGACCAGCGTGCTCACGTCGAGGATCAGGGCGACGTGGCCATCGCCCATGATGGTGGCGCCGGAAACGCCGGCAACTTTTCGATAATTCGATTCGAGGCTCTTGATCACCACCTGGTGCTGGCCGACCAGCGCATCCACGAACAGCGCGGCCTTCACGCCGTCGGCGTCGAGCACGACCATGATGCCCCGGTCGAGATGCGTCACCGCGCCGGGAATGCCGAAGGCCTCGTGGAGCACGATCACCGGCAGGTATTCGCCGCGCACCTGGATCAGGCGCTCGACGCCGGAGACGCTCTTGATCATCGCGCGCTCGGCCTGCAGCGACTCGATGACGTAGCCGAGCGGGATGATGTAGGTTTCGCGGCCCACGGCCACCGACATGCCGTCGAGGATGGCCAGGGTCAGCGGCAGGCGCACCGTCATGCGGGTGCCGACGCCGAGCATCGACTCGATCTCGACGCGGCCGCCCATGGCGGTGATGTTGCGCTTCACCACGTCCATGCCGACCCCACGGCCCGAAACGTCGGTGACCTTGTCGGCGGTGGAGAAACCCGGTTCGAAGATGATCTGCCAGACCTCGGCATCCGTCATCTGGTCGTGCACGTGGAGGCCGCGCTCCCTGGCCTTGGCCAGGATCTTGTCGCGCGGCAGCCCGGCCCCGTCGTCGCCGACCTCGATGACGATGTTGCCGCTCTGATGGTAGGCCTTGAGGGTGATGGTGCCGACCGGCTGCTTGCCCTTGGCGGCGCGCGCGTCCGGCATTTCGATGCCGTGGTCGAGGCTGTTCCTCACCAGGTGGGTCAGCGGGTCGGTGATGCGCTCGATCAGGCTCTTGTCGAGTTCGGTGTCCTCGCCGATGGTCTTGAGCTCGATCTGCTTGCCGAGCTTCTGCGCCATGTCGCGCACCACGCGGGGGAAGCGCGAGAACACCACCGATATCGGCATCATGCGAATCGACATCACCGCTTCCTGCAGGTCGCGCGAGTTGCGCTCGAGCTGGGTGAGGCCGCTGTACAGGCGCTCGAACTCGACCGGGTCGATGCCGGAGGCGGACTGCGCCAGCATCGCCTGGGTGATGACGAGCTCGCCGACGAGGTTGATCAGCTGGTCGACCTTGTCGACGCCGACGCGGATGGTGGCCTCGCCGGCGGCGACCGGCTTGGCGGCGGGCTTCTGCGCGGGACTTTCGCGGGGCCCGGCAATGTCGGTGACCGTCGCCGCCTGGACGACGGGCGCCGCGGCAGGTTGCGGCGCCGGCACAGGTTGCGGCGCCGGCACATCGACAAAGAAGCCGAAGCTGCCGTCACTCGCGTCCTCCGCTGTCGCGGTCGGCGCAGCGGCGACACCCTCGACCGGCGGCAGTGGTTCGAAGAAACCAAAGGACTCATCACCCGCGGAAAAAGTCGGCTCTGGCGACACGGCGGCTGTCTCATCCGCTACGTCGAAGAAACCATAGGCGCCGTCGGCGGTATCGCCGAGCGCCGTCTCGCCGATGCGGCCGATGCGGATGCTGTCGCTGCGCGCCAGGAATTCGAGCACGCCGCGCACGCCGTCGGCATCGACACAGTCGACAATGGCGACGTGCCAGGGTTTGTCCGGCGCCGCGGGGCGGTCGACGACGCGCGCCATGCCGTAGTCGTTGAGTTCCTCGAGTAGACGCTCCATCGCGGCTTCGCCATCCTCGCCATGGAGCACGAACCAGGCTTCGATGCCTGCCGACTCCGCCGCGGATACCTCGGAAGCCGCGGGCGCCTGAACCGGTGGCGCGGCCGAAGCAGCGGCCGGGGTGTGGGTCAGCTCGCGCAGGCGCTGGCAGATCGCTTCGGCCGCCGCCGGATCGGCTTCGCCCTCGCCCTTATGGGCCGCCAGCATGCCTTTGAGCACGTCGCCGGCGGCGAGGAAGGCGTCGATCATCTCGTTTTTCAGCGCCAGTTCGCCCTTGCGGATGCGGTCGAGCAGGTTCTCGAGGATATGGGTGACGCCGGCCATGTCGGTAAAGCCGAACGTGCCCGACGAGCCCTTGATCGAATGCGCGGCGCGGAAAATGGCATTGAGCTGCTCGGCGTCCGGATCGGCGATATCCAGGCCCAGCAACAGGTTTTCCATGGTGTCCAGGTGCTCCCCGGTCTCCTCGAAGAAGACCTGGTAGAACTGGCTCATGTCGATGGACATGTTCCTCTCCCTATCGCGTCGGGTCGAGCGGGATCAGCCGATGACTTTCTTGACGACCTCGATGAGCTTCTGCGGGTCGAAGGGCTTGACCAGCCAGCCGGTGGCGCCCGCCGCGCGGCCCTGCTGCTTCATCGTGTCGGACGACTCGGTGGTGAGCATGAGGACGGGCACGGTCGCGTACTGCGGCATGGCGCGCAGATTCTTGATCATGGTCAGGCCGTCCATGCGCGGCATGTTCTGGTCGGAGAGGATCAGGTTGAAGGTCTTGGCCTTGGCCTTGTCGAGACCATCCATGCCGTCGACGGCCTCGGTCACTTCGTAGCCGGAACTCTTGAGGGTGAAGGACACCATCTGGCGGATGGAAGCGGAGTCGTCGATCGCGAGGATGGTCTTGGCCATGGGTGGGTCTCCTAGAACAGTTCAATGCCGCCCTCGGTGATGGCCTGCTGGCCCACCGGGTTATGCATATTATCCGAAATTAACGACTTTAACCGTTGCGCAATGGCCGCGGTGCGTCCGCGCAGGTCGTTCAACGCCGCGCCGGTGTTGCCACTCGCCGCGTCGGCGCGCAGGGCTTCGCCCAGCGCCGCCATTTCGCGCAGCACGCCGTCGAGTGCCTCGACCCGGCGGAGCATGTGGGAAATCAGCTGCGACACCATGTCCTGGAACTGCAGCGCCATGACCGCCTGGCCGACCTGGTCGGCCATGGCGCCGGCACCGCTGCCGAGCTTGCCGATCGCCTCGACCCGCGCCCGGTTGTCGACCTCGAGGTGGTGCAGGATGCTCTCCACCTCCCCCTTCGACTCGAGCGCGAAGGTCATGTCCTGGCTGGCCAGGCGCTCGATGGTCTGCTCGGTCCGCCGCACGGATTCCTGCATGCTCTGCATCAGGCGGCTGATCTGCTGGCTGAACTGGGTGGTGCGGCCCGAGAGATCGCGCACCTCGTCGGCCACCACGGCGAAGCCGCGGCCCGCCTCGCCGGCGCGCGCCGCCTCGATCGCGGCGTTGAGCGCGAGCAGGTTGGTCTGTTTGGCGATGGCGCCGATCTCCGACAGGATGCCCTGCACGTCGCGGGTCTGCCGGGCGATGCCGTCGGTGAGCTCGACCAGTTCCATGCCGAGCTTGCTGTTGTTTACCACGCTGTCGACGACGCGCTGCATGATGTCGGACGTATTGGCGACGAAACCGTCGAAACGCTGCTTCGAGGCGCCACCGCCGTCGGCGCCGGTCACCGACAGCACCAGCCCGTGCTGGGTTTCGGTGTGGTCGTGCATGTCGGTGAAGGCCAGGGACAGGCGGACGACGGCGTCGGCCAGCAGGGTCTGCACGCGCCCGGCCTCATCGCGAATGGCATCGAACTGCGTGGTCGACTGGGCGCCAAGCTCCTCGACCAGCCGCGCGAACTCGCCGAGCAGCGCGGCTTCTTCCTCGCGCAGGGCACGGATTTCGCCATCGCCGCGGCGGGTCTTGTGCTCCACCACCATGACGACGACATGCCAGCCGAACGGCACCACGGCCAGCGCCAGCACGGCGGCCCAGCCGGCCTGGCCCAGCGGCGTCAGGGCAAACAGCGCGCCGCCCGCCACCACGGTCCATGCCGCCCCCAACCAGAATCCCCTGTCGAACACGCTTGTCATGCCCCCTGTCCCGTTGTTCGATACGGCCGCGATTACCGCGTCGCCGCCGACCCGGTCACGCTCTCCGGGGTCACCGTCTCGCCAGCGCCGACTTCCTTGGTCGCGGTACCGTCGGCCATGATCGCCTCTTCGGTGCGCTTGTTCAGGACGACGATGCTGATGCGACGGTTGATCGGATTATACGGTTGTTCCTTGTCATAGAGCACGGTCGAGGCGAGGCCGGTGACACGCATGACCTTTGCATCGTTCATGCCGCCGACCACCAGTTCGCGGCGCGAGGCGTTGGCGCGGTTGGTCGACAGCTCCCAGTTGCCGAAGCCGCGTTCGCCGCCCGCGAAAGGCTGGGCGTCGGTATGACCCGAGAGGCTGATGCGGTTCTCGACGCCGTTGAGCGACTTGCCGATCTCGCGCAGGATCTCCTTGGTGTAGGGCTTGAGTTCGGAGCTGGCGGAGTCGAACATCGGCCGGTTCTTCTCGTCCACGATCTGGATGCGCAGGCCCTCGGTGGTCAGGTCGAGCAGCAGCTGGCTCTTGAACTGGCGCAGCGTCGGCGAGGCCTCGATCATGGCCTCGATCTGATCCTTGAGATCCTTGAGCTTGGCCCGCTCCACTTTCTCGAATTCTTCCTTGAGCTTCTGCAGGTTGATGGTCTTGCGCTCGGCCTCGATGTCGCCCTTCTTCACCTGGCCGTAGGTCGCGGTCAGATCGGTGCCGCCGCCCTTGATGACAGACGACGAGTCGCCGGAGCCGGAGCCGCCGGCCATTGCGACCAGCAGCGGCGTATTGAAATAATCGGCGATGCCCTTGAGATCGCCCTTGCTGGTGGAACCGAGCAGCCACATGAGCAGGAAGAAAGCCATCATCGCCGTCACGAAGTCGGCATAGGCGATCTTCCAGGCGCCGCCATGGGCGCCGCCGCCGCCCTTCTTGATCTTCTTGACGACGATGGGACGCTGGCTGTCGTCGCTCATTTGCCTTTACGCGCCTTGATGTCTTCCTCGAGTTCGGTGAAGGTCGGGCGGTCGGTGGAGTAGAGCACCTTGCGACCGAACTCGACGGCGACCTGCGGGGCGTAGCCATTCATGCTGGCGAGCAGGACGGCCTTGATGCACTGGTAGATCTTGCCGCCCTCTTCGACCTTCTGGTTGAGCTGGTTGGCAATCGGCTCGACGAAACCGTATGAAACCAGGATGCCGAGGAAGGTGCCGACCAGCGCGCCGCCGATCATCTTGCCGAGCACCGCCGGCGGTTCGCCCACCGATCCCATCACGTTCACCACGCCCATCACCGCCACCACGATACCCATCGCCGGCACGGCGCCGGCCGTCGCCTGGACCATATGCGCCGGAAAGTGGGCTTCGGCGTGATGGGTTTCAATTTCGATGTCCATCAGGTTTTCGATTTCGAAGGCGTTGAGATTGCCGCCCACCATCATGCGCAGGTAGTCGCAGATGAACTCCATGACATGGTGGTCATGAACGATATTGGGATATTTGGAAAAAATCGGGCTCGAGTCGGGGTTTTCGACGTCACCCTCGATCGACATCAGGCCCTCCTTGCGCACCTTGGCGAGGATCTCGAACAGCATGGCCAGCAGATCCATATAGAGCGCCTTGTTGAGGGATGAGCCCTTCAACACGGAGGGGATTGCACCGAGTAACGCTTTCAGCGAACGCGGCCCATTGGAAGCCACCACGTAGCCAATGGTCAGGCCGACGATGGCAATGTATTCCAGTGGCACCCACAGGGCGCCCAGACTGCCGTGAACCGCATAGGTACCGAGGGCAGAGACCAGGACGATGACGTAACCAACGATCAATAACATGAAACGACCTCGGTGAGTGATTCAACCGGTACGACGCAAACAAGCTTCCGCAATAATAACGAGAAACGCCGCAACGGTGCTGCCTGGAAAGACAAACGGCCGCACAACCCCCAAAAAAAATGGGGGGTGCGGCCGCTTATCAAGCAGGTAGCAGCTAGTTCGTCAGGCAGCGAGGGCGGCGGCGCGGCGCGTCTTGCCGGCGCGCGCCGGCATGTGGCAAAGACCGCAGACGTAGCCCTTGATCGGGTCGTAGGCGTGGGCGACGAACTCGCCGCCGCATTCGTGGCAGGTCGCCATCTGCAGCATGCTGGCGTCGAAGAATCGCACCATGGTCCAGGCGCGGGTCAGCGACAGCACGGTGTCCATGTTGCCGCGCTTGATCTGCTCAAGGTACATCCGGTAGGCCTTGATGATCTTCTCCAGGCCGGTAAGCCCGGTGTGCTTGCCGAGGAAGCGGTAGTAGGCCATGAACAGCGAGGCGTGGACATTGGGCTGCCAGGTCATGAACCAGTCGGTCGAGAACGGCAGCATGCCCTTGGGCGGCGAGACGCCGCGCACCTCCTTGTAGAGCTTGAGCAGCCGCTCGCGCGACAGGTTGGTTTCCTGCTCGAGCAGTTGCAGGCGGGCGCCAAGCTCGACCAGCTCGACAGCCAGGCGAATGTCTCTCGCCTCCAGGATCACGGACTTGTTGCGCACGCGGCCCCCGGTAATCAAGCGACCGCCTCGACCGGCTTGCCGGCGGCGAGAATGGCGGCATGAATATGCCCGACGCCGCGCTCGCGCTCGTGATTGGCGAGCAGGTTGAGCAGCAGGGTGTCGTCGAAGCGGAAGTTGCACAGCAGCATGTCGGAGCCGGCCATTTTCAGGATCTGCCCCGGGGTCAGACGGTCGAGGATGTCGGCGATCTCCTCGCTGATGCCCAGCTTGAACACGGCGCCCGCGCGGTCGGCGCGAACCATGCTCTGAGCCAGCATCAGGTAGGCAAGATTGACTTCCTTTATGTCGTTGTAGGTGTCGGTCGATTTCATCATGCGCTCCTTGGATGTCGCCGCCGCAGCCGGCGCCCACCCCGGGCACCCCGACCTTCGACAGCTATAGCCATTTTCCGGCAAGAAGAGCAATCGGAAAATCAACGAGATAGCCTTTCTATTGTAGGTATTGGATTAAGTTGTATTGTAAGAGAAAACGTTACAAACACAATGCAACACATTGATTTACAATCTATTCCCTACAAAATCTACTTGGACGGGGGAGTTTGCGGACTGGCGACGCAGTTGCGGCCACCCTGCTTGGCCAGATAAAGGCCCTGGTCGGCACACTTGATCAGGGCATCGATATCGGCCATGCCACTTTCGCGCACCGCCACGCCAACGCTGATGCGGCCCCGGACAGTCGCCACGCCCGAGGAAATCGAGGCGGATTCGACCAGATGGCGCAGGCGCTCGCCGCAGGTCAGGGCAGCCTCCATCGTCGTGTCGGGGCAGATCACCATGAATTCGTCGCCTCCCATGCGCGCCAGCGTGTCCTGCGTGCGCAGGCCCTTCTTCAGCGCGGCCACGGTCTGCTGCAGCACGGCATCCCCAACGTCATGGCCATGCGTGTCGTTGATGGTCTTGAAATCGTCGATGTCGATGACCAGGCAGGCCAGGGAGCGGCTCTTGCGCACGGCCGCCGCCCAGTCCTGCTGGAAGCGGTCGACCGCGTAGCGGCGGTTGGGCAGGCCGGTCAGCGGATCGGTCAGCGCGGCCGTCTGCAGGCGCCGGTTGCTGACGGACAACTCGGCGGCAAAACGGCGAATCTCCTCGCGATCACGCTCGACTTCCTGCTGCAGTTGAACCACGCGCCGCGCGCCGCGCAGCCGCGCCGACAGCACGCGCGGCTTGATCGGCTTGCCGACAAAGTCGTCCACGCCGGCCTCGAAGGCCTCGATGAGTCGCTCGTCATCCTCGAAGCTGGTCACGATGAGAATGTAGATGCCGCGACCCATTTTCGTCTGGCGCAGGGCACGGGTCATCTCGATGCCATCCATCTCCGGCATCATCCAGTCGGCCACCATGATATGCGGCCGCAGGTCGAGCGCGATTTCGAACGCCTGACGACCGTTGCTGGCCTCGAACACCTCGTGGCCTTCGCCGCGCAGCAGGCTGACCAGCAGCGCGCGCACGCTGGCCTCGTCGTCGACGACCAGGATGCGCAAACCCTGTTCGGCGCCGGCCACGGCACCCACCGGCGGGGAATTCGGGGCCAGCGACAGATCGCCGAAGGGCGGCAGGGCGCAGGATTCGACCTCCAGCTCCGCTGCCCAGGTCCGCCACTCCGCCGCCACCTTGTCGCACATCGGATAGAGCGTTTCGGCATCCATCGACAGCCTGCTGCCGAGCAGCATCAGGTCAGGCATCAGGGCGCGGCGGCGGGGCTCTTCGGTCAGGCACATGTCCGCGATGTGGTTGGCCAGGGCCAGCGACCAGGCCAGCGCAAACTGGCGCGATCCCTCGACGAAGTTGCCCAGATCCGGCCGCTCGCAATGGAACACCGGTTCGGTGAAGGACCTGGGCAGGCCCCAGTCGTGCATCAGGGCGGCCGAGAGTTCGTTGTGGGTCATCACCAGCGCCTGCTGCTCGAGTTCGAGCAGGTCAATGCCGGCGCCCGTCTTCGCCTGTTCGAGCAGGCGCGAATACTCGTTCGGAAACATGGTCGCCAGCCCCAGGCGGCCGATATTGGCCAGCAGGCCGACGGCAAAAGCCTCTTCGGGCGGCGCGGCGCGCGTCCTGAGCGTCAGCCACTGCAAGGCGACCGCGCAGGCCAGCGAATGCGACCAGAAGCGCTTGTAGTCGAAATTCCGGCAATTGCCGGAACGATAGCCGGACAGGAGCGAGAAACTCAGCGCCAGCGAACGCGTCGCCGGAATCCCCAGCACGACCAGCGCATCGTGGATGGAAACGATCGCGCGGCGACCGCCGACATTGATGCCGTTGGCCGCCCGGATCAGGCGGCCGACGAAGGCCGGGTCGGTCTTCACCGTGCGGGCGACCTCGACCAGCGAAACGTCCTCGCGCTGCAACAGGCGAATGATCGCCAGGGCCGCCCCCTTCGGCGAGGGCAGATCCCCGGTGGTCTTCAACTGCTCGAATTTGGCAATATCGACAGATCCCATGATGCCGGGCTTATATCATCGTTTCTGCGCCACGACAATACTACGGGGCGCGGTTACAATGCGCTCAGCATGGATCTTGCGCTCAATTTCTGTTCGGCCTGCGGCGCGCCGGTCAGTCACAAGGTTCCGCCCGGCGATTCCCTGCCGCGCGCGGTCTGCGATGCCTGCGGCGCCATCCACTACCGCAATCCCAAGCTGGTCGTCGGCGCCCTGCCCGAATGGGAAGACCGGATCCTGCTCTGCCGCCGCGCCATCGAGCCGCGCCACGGCAAATGGACGCTGCCGGCCGGCTTCATGGAAAACCGCGAAACCGTGGCCGCGGCCGCCCTGCGCGAGACCCTGGAGGAAGCCAACGCCCGCATCGCGCTCGGCGCGATGTACACCCTGCTCTCGGTGCCGCACATCAGCCAGGTGCATGTGATCTACCGCGCCACCCTGCTCGATCTCGACTTCACTCCCGGCGAGGAAACACTGGAGGTGGCCCTGTTCCGCGAGGAGGAAATCCCGTGGGACGAGATCGCCTTCCGCACCATCGCCATCACCCTGCGCCACTACTTCGACGATCGTCGCACTGGCCGCTTCGGCTTTCACACCGGCGACGTCGAACCGCCCTAGCCCGAATATTCCCGCGGGGGAGTTACTCCTCGCTGGCATCGAAAATCACCGGCAGGCTGACGACGAAGGCCTGGCCGCGCAGCGGCTCCGGCACGGCGGTGCGCGGCGCCGCCTGGCGCATCATCTCCAGCGCGGCGGCATCGAGTGCCTCGTGGCCGCTGGAACGGGCCAGCCGCGCCACCGGCATGATGCCCGACCCATGCTCGACCCGCACCTCGACGGTGCCGCCGATGCCGGCCAGCAGCGCCCGCTCCGGGTAACGCTTGAAGCGCCGCGCCTCGCGCGCCAGCGCCAAGCGGTACTGACGCAGGCCGTCGGCATCGGCGCCGCCTCCCCCGCCGCCGCCCACTGCGCCGACAGGCGCGGGCGATGAAGCCGACGCAGCCGGCGTCGGACGTTCGGCGCCACCGGCGGTCGAAACATCGTCCGCCGGAGACGATGACGTTGAAAAAGTCGGTGCTGGCGGCACGGCGGCCGGCGCCGTGGCCAATGCCGGTTGCGGCTTCGCTGGCGTGGTCACGGGTCTGGCCGGAACAGGTGGAGCGGAGACCGGCTCACGCAGCGGCGCCGTAGCCTCCACCGGCCGCAACGTGGCAACCAGAATACCGGCGGCCCCCGCAGGCTCGCGCCGCGGAACATCCGACCACAGCACCAAGGCGTGCGCGGCGAGCGAAATCGCCAGAGCACGTCGCAATCGACCGTTGTTTCCAGTGCTATGCAATGTCACCGGTCTTTGTTACGCTGCGAAAGTTACGGAGAATTCCATGAGATGTCGCATCCATTGATCCTGACGCTCGACCAGCAGGGCCTGCCGCATCGCTGGATCAGCTGGCAGCACGCCTGCTTCTATTACGCCAAGGACCTCGTGGCCTGGGCGGCGGGCGAACATTGTTTCACGTTTTTCGGCGGAACCAGCCGCACGACGGGCGAACGCTCGCAAATCCAGGCCAACAGCATCATCGCCATCAAGGGCCGCGCGCTCGCCGCCAGGACGCTGTTCCAGGTGCCGCCGCTCGACAACCGCGAGTTGTTCCACCGCGACCGCCACGTCTGCGCCTACTGCGGCGAGCAGTTGCCAAGCCTGCGGCTGACGCGCGACCACGTCGTTCCGCTGTCGCAAGCCGGCCGCGACGCCTGGATGAACGTCGTCACCGCCTGCCGCGGCTGCAACCAGGCCAAGAGCGGCCGCACGCCGGAAGAAGCCGGCATGGAACTGCTCTACGCCCCCTACGTACCCAACAAAGCCGAATACCTGATCCTCAGCAATCGCAACATCCTGCTCGACCAGATGGACTTTCTCGCGCGGCATGTGCCCAGCGCGAGCCGCGTGCGCCTCTGACGCGGCGAATGCTCCACGCCCCGAGTCGGGTTCGGCCCCGATAAGACTCCCTTAAGCCGCGGCGCGCAGCATGGCTCCCGTCATCCAACACAGGAGTCCGCCGTGAAATCCGCCATCCTCGCCATTCTCGCCACCCTGGCGCTGGGCGCCGCCGCCAGCGCCCACGCGCTCACCGCCGCCGAATACCAGGCCGGCCTCGCCGCCGCCGCAAAAGCAGCCGAACCCGCCTTCGCCGGCTTCTCCGCCCAGCGCGGCGAAGCCTTCTACCGTTCCACCCACGGCGGCGACTGGAGCTGCGCCACCTGTCATACCGACAGCCCGACGCAAAGCGGCAGCCATGCCGTCACCCGCAAGGCCGTCAAGCCGCTGGCCCCGACGGCCAATCCCGAGCGCTTCACCCGCGCCGACAAGATCGAAAAGTGGTTCAAGCGCAACTGCAACGACGTGCTAAAGCGCGAATGCACGCCGCGCGAACAGGGCGATTTCATCGCCTATCTGCTGAGCGTCAAATAAGGGGGCTACCATGAAAAAAACACTCATACTGCTCGCCCTCGCGACCACGACGACAGTCGCCTTCGCCGGCGATCACGCCTACGGCCCCTTCCCCGCCGCCTACGTCGAGGAGTGCGCGAGCTGCCACGTCGCCTATCCGCCGCAACTCCTGACCGCGCCCGGCTGGCAGGCAATGATGAACAGCCTCGACAAGCACTATGGCGTCGACGCCAGCCTCGAGGCAAAGCGCCGTGCCGCCATCGCCGACTTTTTGCAGCGGAATGCCAGCCGCCGCGACAAACACGCGGCGCCCGCGCAACCGCCGCGAATGACGCAGACCGCGTGGTTCCGCAAGGAACATGGCCCGCTGCCAGCGAAGGCGACCAAGGCCCTGCCCGCCGCCGCGCAGTGCGAAAGCTGCCACACCGCCGCCGAGCGCGGCGACTACAACGAGTCCGGCCTGCGCCTGCCCGCCGGCTATCGCAAGAAGGAAGGCTGAAATGAGCACAACGGAAAAACGAGGCATCCTCGTCTGGGACATTCCCACCCGCGTCTTCCACTGGTCGCTGGCGGCCAGCTTCGTCGGCGCCTACCTCACCTCGGAATCGGAACGCCTCGCCGCCATCCATATCGCCTTTGGCTACGCCCTGCTCGGCCTGATCGCCTTCCGCCTGGTCTGGGGCTTCATCGGCTCGCGTTACGCCCGCTTCTCCGAGTTCGTGCGCGGCCCCGCCGCCGTGATCGACTATGCGAAATCGCTCATCGCCGGCCGGCCACGGCACTTCATCGGCCACAATCCCGCCGGCGCCGTGGCCATCGTGCTGCTGCTCGCCCTCGGGCTGGCCACCGGCGCTTCGGGCTGGGCGATGCACGAGGAACTGGGCGGCGAGTGGCTGGAGAAATTGCACGAAGCCAGCGCCAATGCCATGCTTGCGCTTGTCGTCATCCACCTCGTCGGAGTCGCCGTGAGCAGCCTGCTGCACAAGGAGAACCTGGTGCGCGCCATGGTCACCGGCCGCAAGAACGGCACACCCGGGGACGGCATCGAACGCGGCAATGGCTTCTTCGCCCTGTTGCTGGCCGCTGCCGTGGCCGCCTTCGGCTGGAGTTCGTTGCAGGATGCGTCCAAGGCCGCGCCTGGCAAGAAGGTCGGCCACGAGAAGAAGCACGACGGCCACAAACATGCCGACTAAAATCCGCCCATGCGCATCCTGATCGTCGAAGACGACCGCCTGCTTGGCGAGGGCATCCTCGCCGGCATCCGGCAGGCAGGCTTCGCGGCCGACTGGGTGCAAGACGGTGCGGCCGCGCTGGCGGCCGCCCAGTCCGAGCCCTTCTCGGCCGTCGTTCTCGACCTCGGGCTGCCGCGGCTGTCGGGCCTCGATGTGCTGCGCGAACTGCGCGCAAAGCGCAATGCCATCCCCGTGCTGATCCTCACCGCCCGCGATACATCGAAGGACGTGATCGCCGGCCTCGACGCTGGCGGCGACGACTACATGATCAAGCCCTTCGACCTCGGCGAACTCGCCGCCCGGCTGCGCGCCCTGATCCGCCGCTCCGCCGGCGGCGCCGCGCCGCTGCTGCAACACGGCGAGCTGACCCTCGATCCGGCCGCGCGCTCGGTGCGCTGGCAGGGCCACGCCGTCGAACTCGCCCCGCGCGAATTCGCGCTGCTGCACGAACTGCTGCTGGGCGCCGGCCGCGTGCTCACCCGCGCGCAACTCGAAGCCAAGCTCTACCCCTGGGGCGAGGAAGTCGAATCGAACGCACTCGAAGTGCATATTCATCACCTGCGCAAGAAGCTCGCCCCCGAACTGATCCGCACCGTGCGCGGCGTCGGCTACATGGTGCCGCGCGATGAATAGCCTGCGGTTGCGGCTCATCGCCGGCGTGCTCGTGCTGGTCACGGCGATCTGGCTGGCGGTGGCGCTGGCCGCGTGGTTCGAGACCCGCCACGAGACCGAGGAAATCCTCGACGCCCATCTCGCCCAGGCCGCGACGCTGCTCGCCGCCTTCGTCGGCGCGGAGGACGACGAGGCCGACGATCTCAACGAGCACCTGCCCGCCCACCGCTACCTGCGCAAGGTCACCTTTCAGGTCTGGGAGAAAGGCGACAAGCTGCGCGTCCATTCCGCCAACGCGCCCGATCATCGCCTGGCGCCGGCCGACCATGGTTTCGCCGACAGCGAGTTCGACGGCCACCGCTGGCGCGTCTACAGCGTCTGGAATGGCAACTACCTGGTCCAGGTCGGCGAAACGCGCGAGGCGCGCGACGACATTTCGCGCGAACTCGCCGGCCACCTGCTGGCGCCGCTGGCCATCGCCCTGCCGCTGCTGGCGCTGGCGCTGGCGCTGCTCATCGGCCGCGGCCTGCGCCCCCTGTCCCGCCTCGCCGACGACATCGGCCGCCGCGACGCCAGCCGGCTCGACCCGATCGACGCCACCGATGCTCCGCGCGAACTGAAGCCGGTGCTCGACCGTCTCAACCAGCTCTTCGCCCGCCTCGGCGCTTCGCTCGAACAGGAGCGCCGCTTCACCGCCGACGCCGCCCACGAACTGCGCACCCCGCTGGCGGCCATGCGCACCCACGCCCAGGTCGCACAGGGCGCGGGCGACGCGCAATCGCGCGATGCCGCGCTGGCCAACGTAATCGAGGCGACCGACCGCGCCACCCACCTCCTCGAACAGCTGCTGACGCTGGCGCGGGTCGACACGGCGGCGATCAGCGGCACCTTCGCTCCCTGCGACCTGCGCCAGATCGCGGCGGAGGCCATTGCCCTGGCCGCGCCGGCCGCAATGGCCAAGGACGTCGATCTCGCGCTGACTGACGGACCGGCCGTGCCCATCCACGGCGATGCCGCCCTGCTCGGCGTGCTGCTGCGCAACCTCATCGACAACGCCGTGCGCTACAGCCCTGCAGGCGTCGGCGTGACCGGAGGGAATCCCCCTTGCGGGACTGGCGTGACGGCGCGCATATTGCAGGACGGCACTCCCTGCATCGAAATCATCGACCAGGGCCCCGGCATTCCGCCCGAGGAACGCGCCCGCGTGCTCGACCGCTTCTACCGCGTGGCCGGCAGCAACGAGACCGGCTCGGGCCTGGGCCTGTCGATCGCCGCGCGCATCGCCGAACTGCACGGCGCGCGCCTCGAACTGGCCGACGGTCCCGACGGAATTGGCCTGTGCGCGCGGGCGGTGTTTCCGGTCACCCTCACGGTTACGTCAACCCGCCAAATCCATCCTCCGCTGAGTCCGGGCTGACGAACAGGTGGAGGGTCGCGCTTATCTCGGCCCGACGGTTCCGAGCAGTTTGGCAAGACCGTCACGAACGATCTGTTCGTCACCGGAAGAGAGTTTCCCAAGCTGACCGCGGACCAGACGCTGGTCGAGGGTGAAGAGTTTGAAACGCACCATCGAGGGCGCTGGCAAGCCGGCGGCGATCGGATCGGCAAGCGGGCAGTCGAGCGGCCAGGGCGCATTGCTTCGCGAGGTGATCATGGCCATGACCGAATGACCGGCCGGGGTGTTGAACGCCACGTTGTCCGAGAGCACCAGCGCCGGGCGATTCTTGGTGGCATTGCGGTCGGTGAAGGGGAATGGCACGCGCACGACCGAGAAACGCTCAAAGCTCACGATAGGCTTCCTCGTCGGCGACACCCGCCCATTCGGAGAGCGTGCCTTCGACGGCGCGCAAGTATTCGATGTCCATCGGTTGCACACGACGCACCGTCGCCGTGCCGTCGGCGCCGACTTCCCAGGCGATCAGGTCGCCGGGCGTGACATTCAGCGCGGCGCGAACGTCCTGTGGAATGGTGGTTTGGCCTTTGGCCGTGATCTTGGCAATAGCTAGCATTCTTCTCTCCTTGTAATGCCATCCTTACTTTCTTACTATACAGCAACCATTCGGTCGAAGAGGGGTTGCCGCAGATGGTGGCGCCGGCGGCAGGCATAATGCCGCCCATGCACTCAGTCCCCAGCGTCGTCGCCCGCCCCCTCACCGCCTGGAAGCCCTACTGGGCCAAGCGTTTCGGCACCGCGCCCTTCCTGCCCATGAGCCGCGCCGAGATGGAGGCGCTGGGCTGGGATTCCTGCGACGTGATCCTCGTCACTGGCGACGCCTACATCGACCACCCGAGCTTCGGCATGGCGCTGGTCGGGCGCGTGCTCGAAGCGCAGGGCTTCCGCGTCGGCATCATCAGTCAGCCGGACTGGAGCTCGGCCGCCGACTTCCGCCGTCTGGGCAAGCCGAACCTGTATTTCGGCATCACCGCCGGCAACATGGATTCGATGGTCAATCGCTACACCTCGGAGCGCAAGATCCGCTCCGACGACGCCTACACGCCGGGCGCCGAACCCGGGAAACGGCCCGATCGCGCGGTCCTCGTGTACGCCCAGCGCGCGCGGGAGGCCTACACCGACGTACCCGTGGTCATCGGCGGCATCGAGGCGTCGTTGCGCCGCATCGCCCACTACGACTTCTGGTCGGACAAGGTTCGTCGCTCCATTCTCCCCGACAGCAAGGCCGACCTGCTGCTGTTCGGCAACGCCGAGCGCGCCCTCGTCGAGCTGACGCATCGCCTGGCCAAGGGCGAGAAGATCGCCGACATCACGGACCTGCGCGGCACGGCCTTCATGGTTCCGCCAGGCTGGAAGCCCGGAGCGGAATGGCAGGAAGTCGGCGTGACCGGAGGGAATCCCCGTGGGGCCGGCGATACGGCGCCGCGCGACAAGGACGTCGAACGGGCGAAGACGGTGGTGCGCCTGCCCGCCTTCGAGGCCGTGCAGAAGAACGAAATCATGTACGCCCAAGCCTCGCGCATTTTCCATCTCGAATCGAACCCCGGCAACGCCCGCGCGCTGGTGCAGACGCATGGCGAGCGCGCGAGTTTGCGTGACTTGTGGCTCAACCCGCCGCCGATCCCGCTCGCCACCGCCGAGATGGACCACATCTTCGGCCTGCCCTACGCCCGCGCGCCGCATCCGTCGTATGGGGAAGCGAAGATTCCGGCATGGGAGATGATCCGCTACTCGGTGAACATCATGCGCGGCTGCTTCGGCGGCTGCACCTTTTGCTCCATCACCGAGCACGAGGGCCGCATCATCCAGAGCCGCTCGGAGGCTTCGATCCTGCATGAGATCGAGGAGATCCGCGACAAGACGCCGGGTTTCACCGGCGTCATCTCCGACCTCGGCGGGCCGACCGCCAACATGTACCGCATGGCCTGCAAGGACGCGGCGATCGAGGCCGCCTGCCGGCGGCTGTCCTGCGTCTATCCGGACATCTGCCCGAACATGAATACCGACCACGCGCCGCTGATCCACCTCTACCGCGAGGCGCGGCAACTGCCCGGCGTGAAGAAAATCCTCATCGGCTCCGGCCTGCGCTACGACCTCGCCGTGCGCTCGCCCGAGTATGTGAAAGAACTGGTGACGCATCACGTCGGCGGCTATCTCAAGATCGCGCCCGAGCACACCGAGGAGGGGCCGCTGTCGAAAATGATGAAGCCCGGCATCGGCACCTACGAGCGTTTCAAGGCGATGTTCGAGCGGGCCACGAAGGAGGCCGGCAAGGAACAGTACCTGATCCCCTACTTCATCGCCGCCCACCCCGGCACGACCGACGAGGACATGCTGGAACTCGCGCTGTGGCTCAAGCGCAACGGCTTCCGCCTCGACCAGGTGCAGACCTTCCTGCCGACGCCGCTGGCGCTGGCGACCGCCATGTGGCACACCGGCAAGAATCCGCTGAAGCGCGTGTCGAAAAGCGCCGAGGACGTCGCCGTGGTGCGCGGCGAAAAGCAGCGCCGCCTGCACAAGGCTTTCCTGCGCTACCACGACCCGAAGAACTGGCCGTTGCTGCGCGAAGCATTGAAGGCCATGGGTCGCAACGATCTCATCGGCAGCGGCAAGAAACACCTGGTGCCGGCGTGGCAGCCGAAGGATGCCGTCACGGGCAACTGTAGGCGCCAGGAAAAGTCGGCTCTGGCGGGACGGCGCGCAAGCCCGGATGGAGACCGCCGACCGCCTCCACGCTCCGGCCAATCCGGGAATAAACAGCGCCAGAAATGAGAAACGCCCCTCGCGGGGCGTTTCTCATTGGGGTTGGGGCTTTTTTTGTTTTAGACGCAGCCGGTGGGCTTGGGCATGCCGGCGTAGCGGCCCGCCTGCTTGGCCGGGCCGTAGGGGAAGAGATCGAACAGATACTTCTTCTCCGCATATTCCTCGCCGAGATCGGCGCCGATGGTCTTGGTCATCGCGCGCAGGTTCGGCGCCGTGCCGTATTCGGCGTAGTAGTTGCGGATCCAGTTGATCACCCGCCAGTGCTTGTCGCCGAGGTCCAACTTATCCTGGGCGGACAGGCTCGTCGCCACCTCCTCGGACCAGTCGTCGAGATTCGCCAGAAAGCCTTCGGCATCGGTTTCGATCTGCCTGCCATTGACTTCGATCATGTTTTTTCTCCTGTCGGGATGTGGGGGTAATGGATTAGGTCTGTAATTAGCCGATAATTCTACTCAGGTATTTATCCGAGTCAACAGGTCAACTAATAAAAATCCTGTGGGAGTGGGCGGAAAAGGAAAATCCCCTTGCAACCGATTGATCGCAAGGGGATTTGTAGGTCAGACCGCCGCCAGCCGTTCGACAGTATCCGGGTAACGCTCAACCAGGCGGATCAGCAGGGCGGCCTGGGCATTCGGCCGCGCCCGGCCCTGTTCCCAATTCTCCAAGGTGCGCGGGTTGGTGCGCAGGTAGCGGGCGAACACCGGGCGGGACAGGTGCAGGCGCTCCCGCAGGGCCATCAGTTCTAGCGCGCTGACCTCCGGCGCCGGCCTCGCCTCTACATCGTAGGTGCGCAGCGTGCGCTTGCCGGCGCGCTCTTCAGCCAAGGCATCGAAGCCCTCGGCAATCTCGGAAAACAGGTTCCGCTTCTTCATTGTCGTGCCTCCAGTTCGCGTTTCAGCATGTCCTTGCCGCGCCTTGGGTCGGCATGGCGCAGTTTGCGCAGCCCACTGGCGCCCTCGATTACGTCGCCCGCCTCCGGGTTCTCCATCAGCGCATTCTGCAAGGCGCGTCGTTGCTTGATGACTGGCGGGCCAGCAGTATGCCAACGAAAACTGTCTAACGCCGCAAATGATTACTCGGCTCCCGAGCTTACTGTCTGGGCTCTAATTGCCCCTACCGGCCGGGTTTCCCAGACCTCCGACATACCTGGTCACCGAATGTCGATGGTCTTATACCATCGACTTGGCACCGATGTGTCATGAAGGATTGAAGGAAAGGCATTTCGGGGTCATTCAGGGTATTCCAAAGGCTGAGCTGGCAGAGTTGCCCCCCGGTATTGCTCCAGCAAATCCTGAAAATGGTAATCACCCCCGGCCTGCGATGGGATAGCATTCGCCATCCACCCGGCATCGGAGCGAGCGTATGGCGACCAGGAAAGCAGCGAAAAAGGCCAAGCCCCAGCCGCCTGAAACTCCGGCGAGCGACGTCGTTTCGGCCGGCAAGGGGCCGGACGCGCGCTTTCCCATCGTCGGTATCGGCGCCTCCGCCGGCGGGCTGGAAGCCTACGAGCAGTTCTTCCGCAGCCTGCCCGCCGCCACCGGCCTGGCTTATGTGCTGGTGTCGCATCTCGATCCCGGCCATGTCAGCATCCTCACCGAGATCCTGCAACGTTCCACTGCCATGCCGGTGGTCGAGGCGCAGGACCAGATGGCGGTGTTGCCCAATCGCGTCCATGTCATTCCGCCCAACCGCGACATGGCGATCTTCCACGGCATCCTGCAACTCTCCGTACCCGAGCAACCGCGCGGGCAGCGCATGCCCATCGACGCCTTCCTGCGTTCGCTGGCCGAGGATCAGGGCGAGCGGGCCATCGGCGTCATCCTCTCCGGCACCGGCACCGACGGCACCCTGGGGCTGCGCGCCATCCTCGGCGCCGGCGGTATCTCGCTGGTGCAGGAGCCGGACACGGCGAAATACGACGGCATGCCGGCAAGCGCCATCCGGGCCGGCTGCGCCACCCATGTCCTGGCCGTCGAAAAAATGCCGGCGGCGCTGTTGTCGGGAGCGCGCAATCCGGTCCAACGGCACGAGTCGGCGCCGGCGGCGCCACCACCACCGCCATTGTCGCCCGGCGGCATGAACAAACTGCTGCTGCTGCTGCGCTCCGCCACCGGCCACGATTTTTCCCTTTACAAGAAAAGCACCATCGGTCGCCGCATCGAGCGGCGCATGGCGCACCACGACCTGACCGACATGGAGGTCTATGTTCGCTACCTGAAGGAGCATCCGACCGAGATACAGGTGCTGTTCAAGGAACTGCTGATCAACGTCACCAGTTTCTTTCGCGATCCGGAGGCCTTTGCCGCCCTCAGGCAGGACATCCTGCCGCAGCTCTTTGCCGACAAGCCCGAGGATTACGTGTTCCGCGTCTGGGTGGCCGGCTGCGCGACGGGCGAAGAGGTTTACTCCATCGCCATCCTGCTGCGCGAGCTGATGAACGAGACCCACCATGAGATTGGAGTCCAGATCTACGGCACCGACCTGGACGATGACGCCATCGCCGTCGCCCGCGCCGGCCTCTATCCGCCCAACATCGCGGCCGACGTGACGCCGGAGCGGCTGCGCCGTTTCTTCGTCAAGGACGATGCCGGTTACCGGATCAAGAAGGACATCCGCGAGATGGTGGTGTTCGCCATCCAGAACGTCATCAAGGATCCGCCCTTCACCAAGATGGACCTGGTCAGTTGCCGCAACCTGATGATCTATCTGGAACCGGAACTGCAAAACCGCCTGATTCCCGCTTTCCATTACGCCTTGAGGCCGAACGGGGTGCTGTTCCTGTCGCCTTCCGAGAGCCTCGGCAGCCACTCGGAGCTGTTCGCGGCGATCAATCGCAAGTGGAAGCTCTACCGCGTCGTTCATTCCGCCATCTCCACCCGCGCCGCATTGGCCGACGGCCTCTCCTGGACGGCGAAAGGCGGCGGCAAGGGGCCGGAAGAGGCGGCGAAGAAGGTGAAGGAAACCAATGTCGCCGAACTCACCCGGCGCGCGCTGCTCCAGTCCTTCGCGCCGGCCTCGGTGGTGGCCGACCATGCCGGGGATATCCTCTACGTGCACGGCGAGACCGGCAAGTACCTGCGCCCGGCGCCCGGCCATGCGACGCTCAACGTGGTCGAGATGGCGCGCGAAGGCCTGCAACTGGAACTGCGCGTCGCCCTGCATGCCGCCAGCGAGGGCAAGCCCACCCTGGGACGGGAAGTGTCGGTGAAAACCAATGGCGACTTCCAGACCGTCAGCCTCGACGTGCGTCCCTTGCTGGATACCGATGCCAGCCCGGGCCTGTTGCTGGTCAGCTTCCGGGACGTGGCGCGGCCGGCCCAGGAAAAGTCGGCGCCGGCGACACGGCGGCGGCGCGGCGCGGGCACGGTCGAAGGGGAGCGCATCGAGGAACTGGAACGCGACCTGGCCTATACGCGGGAGAACCTGCAATCCACCATCGAGGAACAGCAGGCCTCGAACGAAGAGCTCAAGTCGACCAACGAAGAGATGCAATCGACCAACGAGGAACTGCAATCCACCAACGAGGAACTGGAAACCTCGAAGGAGGAACTGCAATCGGTCAACGAGGAACTGATCACCGTCAACGCCGAACTGCAAGCCAAGATCGAACAACTGGCCGGCATGCAGAACGACATGAAGAACCTGCTCGACAACATCAATGTCGGCACCATTTTTCTCGACGAACATCTGTTCATTCGTCGCTTCACGCGCGATGCGACGCGGGTTTATCGCCTGGTCGCCACCGACGTCGGGCGACCGCTGGCCGACATCAAGGCGGATCTGGATAACGAGGATCTGCTGGCTAACGCGCGGACCGTGCTGGATACGCTGGTGCCGTGGCAACGCGAAGTGCGCATGAGCAGCGGGAAGACGTTTTTCGTGCGCATCCAGCCCTATCGCACGCTGGACAACATAATCGAGGGGGCGGTGCTGACTTTTACCGACATCACCCAACTCAAGCAAACCCTGGATCAGCTTCTCGAAACCCAGGAGATCTCCCGCATGGGCCGATGGGATATGGACCTGGTCAACAATGTGCTGAGCTGGTCGGCGGGCATCTACCGGCTGTTTGAAATCGACCCGGCGAAGTTTGGCGCCACCTACGAAGCGTTTATCGAGCATGTTCACCCCGACGACCGCGACCGCGTCAACCAGGCCTATCTCGAGTCGTTGCGCACCGGGCAGGTCTACGAAATAACGCACCGCCTGCTCATGGAAGACGGGCGGGTCAAGTGGGTGAACGAAATCTGCCATACCGAGTACGACCCGGCGGGGAAACCCCTGCGCTCGATCGGCACCGTGCAGGACATTACCGTGCTCAAACTGGCGGAGGATGCCTTGGCGGCCATCGTGGCGCGCCAGACGGCCTTGCTCGACGCGATTCCCGATATCGTCGCGCAAGTGGATAAGGACAAGGTGTACACCTGGATGAATCCGGTCGGACGCGGCTTCTTCGGCGACGACGCAGTCGGCCGGCCGGCGGCCGACTACTTCATCGGCCCGCAAGAGACCTACACGGCGGTACAGCCGATCTTCGAGGGTTCCAGCGATGTCGTTTATGTGGAAAGCTGGCAGCGCCGCCACGACGGACAAAAACGGCTGCTGGCCTGGTGGTGCCGGGCGATCATGGACGGCGAAGGCCGGACGATCGGCGCCTTGTCGACGGCACGCGATATCACCCCTGGGCCGGGCGGCGCGGTCGGGACAACCGGGAGCGGACAATGAGTGCCCCCCCCCCCGCGAGCCATGAACGCCGGGGCAGGCGAGCCGCCACGCTCCGCCGAGGCGCTGTTGCACGACCTCCAGGTGCATCAGATCGAGCTGGAGATGCAGAATGAGGAGTTGCGCGGCGCCCAGGTGGCGCTGGAAGAGTCGCGCGACCGCTACGCCGACCTTTACGAATTCGCCCCGGTCGGCTACCTGAACCTCACCGACCAAGGCCTGATCGCCGCGGTCAATCTCACCGGCGCGGCGCTGCTCGGGTACGAGCGCAAGACGCTGCTCAATCGCCGTTTCGCCGCGCTGCTCGTCCGCGAGGATGCCGAGCGTTGGCACTTGCGGTTTCTGGCGATCTTGCGACGTGGCGATGCGTCGGGTTGCGAAGTGGCGTTCCAGCGGGGCGACGGTTCGCGCCTCGACGCCCAGATCGATTGCCTGCGCGTGACCGTCGACGACAAGGCGCCTGGCGTGCGCGTCGCCTTCACCGACATCGGCGAACGCAAGCGGGCCGAAGCGGCCCGGCTCGATGCCGAGGCCGCGCGCGGGGCGGCGCTGGCCGAGGCCGAACGGCTGGCGCAACTGAAAAGCGACTTTCTCGCCAACATGAGCCACGAGATCCGCACGCCGCTCAACGGCGTGCTCAATCTGGCGCTGATCGGCCAGCGCGACCACGCCGGGAGCGATGCATCCGTCATTTTCTGGCGTATTCACCAGGCCGGCCGCCATCTGCTCTCGGTGGTCAACGACATTCTCGATTTTTCCAGGATCGAGGCCGGCAAACTCAAGGTCGAGCGGATCGCCATCGGCCTCGACGGCGTGATCGACCGCGCCGTCGAGTTCGCCACCGCCCAGGCGAAAGACAAGGGCATCCATTTTCGTCTGCACAAGGCCGCCGATCTGCCCGCCGGATGCCTGGGCGACCCGGTGCGCCTGACGCAGATCCTGTTCAACCTGCTCGACAACGCCGTCAAGTTTTGCGACCGCGGCGGCGTGACGCTGACCGTCGGGCGAGGCGTCGAGCCGAATGGCGAGCAGTTGCTGTTCGAGATCGTCGACACCGGCATCGGCATGAACGAAGAACAGATCGGCCGGCTGTTCAACGCTTTCGAGCAGGCCGACGGTTCCACGACGCGCCGCTTCGGCGGCTCCGGCCTTGGGCTGGCGATCTGCAAGCGCCTGGTCGACTTGATGGGCGGCGCCATCCGTGTCGACAGCACGCCCGATACCGGCAGCCGTTTCACGGTACGACTGCCGCTCACCGAGGCGGCGGAGCCCGCCGCCCCCGCCGATTCCACCGCGCCGGCAGGCGGCTCGCGCCTGGGCGGCATGGTCGTTCTCGCGGCCGACGACGACGCCGTCAACCGTCTGGTGCTCGAAGATCTGCTGAGCAACGAGGGCGCGGTTTACACCTTCGTCGAGAACGGCCAGCTCGCCGTCGAGCAGGTCGAACGCGCCGGGCGGGACGCCTGGGATATTGTGCTGATGGACATCCAGATGCCGGTGATGGACGGCCACGCGGCCGCGCTTCGGCTGCGCGAAATCGCGCCGGGCCTGCCGATCGTCGGCCTCACCGCGCACGCGATGGAGACCGAACGCGATAAATGCCTGGCCTCTGGAATGGTCGAGCACATCGGCAAGCCCTTCGATCCGGACGTTCTTGTCGCCGTTATCCTGCGCCATGCGCGAAGAAGACCGGCATGAACAAGACGCCCGAACAGTTGCGCGCCGACGCCGAAGCCCGGCTCACCGTGCATCCGGATACCCCGGCGCCCGCCCGGCCCACGAAGGACTTGCTGCACGAACTCCAGGTGCATCAGATCGAACTGGAGATGCAGAACGAAACCCTGCGCCAGACCCAGACCGAGCTGGAAGAGTCCCGCGACCACTACCTCGATCTCTACGAATTCGCCCCGCTCGGCTATCTCACGCTGTCGCGTGAAGCCGTGATCGTCGCCATCAACCTGACCGGCGCCGCGCTGCTCGGGGAAGATCGCGGGAAACTGCTCAATCGCCATTTCGCGAATTTCGTCACGGTGGCGGAGCGGGACAACTTGCGACAGCATCTCCGGCACGCGGTCCGGCAATCGGAGCAATGGGTCTTCGAACTCCGCATGCAACGCGCCGACGGTGCTCCCTTCCATGCCCGCCTGAATTGCCTGTTGATCGATGCCGGTGCCGCGCCGAGCCTGCGCATCGCACTGAACGACATCACGGCGTTCAAGGCCGCCGAGGAGGAACTGCGCATTGCCGCCATCGCCTTCGAATCCCAGGAGGGGATGATGGTCACCGACGCCAGGGGCGTCATCCTGCGGGTCAACCGGGCATTCACCCAGTTGACCGGCTACAGCGCCGAGGAAGCGATCGGCCGCACGCCGGCCCTGCTCAGATCCGGACGTCAGGCCCCGGAGTTTTACGCGCGCATGTGGCAGAACCTGAAGGACATCGGTTACTGGCAGGGCGAGATGTGGAACCGGCGCAGGAACGGCAAGATCTACGCCGAGTGGCTGACCATCTCCGCCGTCACCGCGGCGGACGGCGCCCCGACCCACTACGTCGGCACGTTTTCCGAAATCACCAAGAACAAGGAAGCCGAGGCCGAGATTCATCGCCTGGCCTACTACGATCCGCTCACCCAACTGCCCAACCGCCGCCTGTTCCACGACCGGCTCACCCAGGCGCTGGCCGGCAGCGGCCGCAGCGGACATTACGGGGCGCTGCTGTTCCTCGATCTGGACAACTTCAAGAATCTCAACGACACGCGCGGTCACGAGGCCGGCGACCACTTGCTGGTCGAGACGGCGCGGCGCATTCAGGCCAACGTGCGCGAGGGCGACACGGTGGCGCGCCTGGGCGGCGACGAGTTCGTGGTGATGCTGGAAGATCTGAGCGAAGAGATCCAGGAAGCGGCCCACCAGACCGGCCTGGTGGGCGAGAAGATCCGCGAGAGCCTCGACCTGCCCTACGATCTGGACGAGCACGCCTATCACTGCTCCACCAGTCTGGGCGTCACCTTGTTCCACGGCCACGACGAATCGGCCGAAACCCTGCTCAAGCATGCCGACATGGCCATGTACAAGGCCAAAGGCGCCGGACGCAATACCCTGCGCTTCTTCGATCCGGCCATGCAGACCGCGCTGGACGAGCGCGGCACCATGGAATCCGAACTGCGCCTGGCATTGTCGCAGGGGCAACTGGAGTTGTATTACCAGCCGCAGATCGATGGTGGCCGCCGCGTCACCGGTGCCGAGGCGCTGATACGCTGGCGGCATCCCGAGCGCGGCCTGGTGTCGCCCACCGACTTCATTCCGCTGGCCGAGGAAACCGGCCTGATCCTGCCTATCGGCCGCTGGGTGCTGCAAACCGCCTGTGCCCGGATCAAGGCATGGTCCGCCATTCCGGCCGCCGCCGAACTGCGGCTTGCGGTCAACGTCAGCGCGCGCCAGTTTCGCCAGCCCGACTTCGTCGATGAGGTGCGGCAGGTGCTGGCAATGACCGGCGCCAACCCGGCACGCCTCAAGATCGAACTGACCGAGAGCATGGTGGTCGACAATGTCGGCGACACCTTCGAAAAAATGCACGCCCTGAAAGCGCTGGGCGTCGGCTTTTCACTGGACGATTTCGGCACCGGCCATTCGTCCTTGTCCTACCTGACCCGGCTGCCGCTCGACCAGCTCAAGATCGACCGCTCGTTCGTCCTCAACCTGCCCGACAGCCCCGGCGATGCGATCGTCGCGCAAACCATCATCAGCATGGCCAGGAGCCTCGGCCTGCAAGTGATCGCCGAGGGCGTGGAAACCGAAGCGCAGCGGGAGTTTCTCGACCGCCACCAGTGCCATGCCTATCAGGGTTTTCTGTTCAGCCGACCGTTGCCGCTGCCCGCCTTCGAAGAGTTTTTACGATCGGACGGGATGTGTCCGGTCGTCATGGCGCCCTGAAGGGTACTCGCCGCGCAGAACAAGCGTCAGCGGTACCGGATGCCACTCAGGCTGGCGACTACTCATTGCGGCGATCCGCACTTCACGCACAGGCAGTTGTGCGGTAGCGACTCCGCGTGCGCGGACCGCGGATTCAAGGGGTCGATAGTTGGGCGGCTCCACTCCGGGGCGTTATCGATTCGTCGCACAAAGGTCAATGGCGGGCGGCTGGATGTTCAGTCGATCACCGAGCACGGCCAGGATCACGTCAAGTTTGGCGCGATGGACGAGCAAGGGCGTCCCGAAGAGACGGGAAGCCAAGTGAGGCAGGTGCATCGGTTGAACTCCTTCGAGAGTGTTGCTACATTTGTGGTAATCTTGATCTGCCTATTGCCTGGACACTTTCTGGGAGCGCCACCATGACGACTTCGACCTCCATTCGCATCGACCAACAGTTCTACGATCAGGCCCGTAACGAGGCGCTGGCGGAACATCGCACCATCGCCGGCCAGGTCGAGTACTGGGCCAGGGTGGGACGAGCCGCCCTGGACAACCCCGACTTGCCGGTGAGCTTCGTCGCCGAAACCCTGGCATCGATGGCCGAGCCTCGTGAAGAAGCGACCGCGTTCGTACCCAGATCACACCGGGCATGACCTGCGCACTCAAGCAAACCCGCCGGTTTGCGCGTGCCTACAAGAAACTGCACGACAACGTCGCCGCCGACGTGGATACGGCAACCTTTGATGTCGCCCGCGATCCCACCATTGGTGAGCGCAAGAAAGGCGATCTGGCAGAGTTGTTCGTCTACAAGTTCCGTAGCCAGAACCAGCTTTACCTGCTTGGCTATACGGTCGATGACGAAGTACGTCTGGTCTATCTCGAGGCCGTGGGGCCCCACGAGAACTTCTATCGCGACATCAAGCGTTCGTAGGGTCAGCCGCTGACGCTTCCTCCTGTGGAAGCGAACTTAAGGTCGTTGGGTGTTGGTCCGTACGAGCGCAAACACAGGGGTTCAGCGTGGTTCTCGTTTTGGCTAAAGAAAGTTTAGCCAGAAATTTCTGGCGGAGAGGGTGGGATTCGAACCCACGGTACCTTTCAGTACGCCTGATTTCGAGTCAGGTACATTCGACCACTCTGCCACCTCTCCGCGGCGCGGCGAATTCTACCAAAGTTCCTGATTAGCCACAAAGTTCAGCCGGCTCATCTGGTGAGCCTGTCGGGGTGAAGAATGGGCGCATCTTGAGCGAAGGAGATGCGCGATGGGAATCAACAAGGTGCAGTTTCAGAAAGGTTTGTCGATGGCGCAGTTCATGG
>JAUYFI010000005.1 GCA_030691075.1 Sulfurisoma sp.
GTGCCGGGGGCCGGACGAAGAACCGTCTCCGTTCGGCTCGGCCGCCAGGATCAGGGGCGCATCATTCATTATGGCTTGGGGACATCTTCGTTACCCATGCGTTTGGCCTCGCTCGGCGGTAGTGATTTTTCGTTTGACCAAGCGCTTGGCGAACAGGTCACGGCCTTACCGCCGACGCTTCAGGACTCCGTCATATTTCCCCATTTCCTTCCCCATTTCCGGAATCGTCGCCACTGTAGCATCCCGCATGAATACATTACAAGGGTCCCACTCGACCTTGTGTCGCGTTTGATATGCCAAAGGACATAGCCCGCCTCGAGCTGAACTCAGACAGGTCAAGGCGTTGCCGCCACACCCCGATCAGACAACTATTTGGGTATTTGGGTCTTCGTGAAAGAGTGTGGGTAAATTTCGTCATGAAATCGCTGGAACGCCTTGCTGGAAGCTGGTTTTCGCGGATTGACAGTGCCGTGGAAACTGGCATGATTTTGCAATGGCTACTTTACGCAAACACAAGCGTCTTCTCGACGCATACCGATTCGCCGGTTTCCGTCCGCAGCAAGAGGTTCGCGGCGTCTTCGGCGACTCGGCGGCGCGCGTCGTCACGTTCGTGCGGCGCTCAAAAAAACTGTCTGCAAGGAGTGTGGTCGAGGGCACTCTGGTTGGTACGACCGAACGACACGGCGAGTGCGGGATCTGTCCTGTGGCAACACGAGGGTCTATCTGGAACTGGAGGTTCGACGAGTTCTCTGTCGATGTTGCGGCAAGGTGAAGCGGGAGCAACTCGACTTCCTTGCAGACAATCCTTTCTACACGAAGCGGTTTGCCTGGTTCGTCGGGCGCCGCTGCCGGAGCAGCACCATCAAGGATGTTGCCGAGGAACTGCATCTGGACTGGCAGACCGTCAAGGAACTCGACAAGCACTACATGGCAGTGCAGTTGGAGCGGATCGGCATCCCCGGTCCGAAGGCTATCGGCATCGACGAGATTTCGATTCGCAAGGGACACACCTACCGCATCGTGGTGAGCGACCCCGTATCGAGTACGGGGCAGGCTCTGATTCGGCACCGGCCGATCTGGTTTGGCGGCGAGGATCGTTCGGAAGCCAGCATGAACCAGTTCTACGACTGGCTGGGCGAGAAGAAGACGCGCGGCATCCGTCTGGCGGTCATGGATATGTGGAAGCCGTTCCACAACGCCACCATCAAACGAGCGCCGCAGGCCGCCATCCTGTACGACAAGTTTCACGTCATGCGCCATCTCAACGATGCGCTCGACAAGGTGCGCCGTGCCGAGTACGCCCGGCTGTCTGGCAAGGAGCGGCGTTACATCAAGGGCCAGAAGTATGTCCTGCTGAGCAACCACGAGAACCTGACCCTCGACGGCAGGAAGTCTTTGAAGACCTTGCTGGCTGCCAACAAGCGACTCCATATCGCCTACGTCCTGAAGGAATCCTTCGGCCAGTTGTGGAGCTACCAGCGCGAGGGATGGGCTCGGCGTTTCTTCGACAACTGGAAGGCCAGCCTCAAGTGGCAACGCCTCAAGCCCTACGAGAAGTTTGCGGAAATGATCGAGCGTCATTGGGATGGGATCGCGGCCTACTGCAATCCAGAAAACAAGGTCTCGCTCGGCTTCGTCGAGGGACTCAACAACAAGATTCGCGTCATCCAGCGACGTGCATACGGACTGCGCGACGAGGAGTACCTGCGACTCAAAGTCCTCACCTGCATGCTGCCGAAAATCTGATTGACATGCATTTTTACCCACACTCTTTCACGAAGACCCAACTACTATTTTTTGCCGGCGTCGATCGATCCGGTCGCAAGGCGCTGCCGTGCGGATTTCTCTCCGCAATTCTTTGCTGGACTGACCACGGTCTTGGCGGACAATTCAGCAACCTATCCGGAGAACAACATGACCTTGGCCCTGAGAAGTCGTACCGTCGTCAATGAAGATCATGCCGTCACCTTGCGCGCGCCCGAGTTGACGCCCGGAGCAACGGTGGAGGTCATCGTTCTTGTCGAACAGGCCGCCGCCAACCAGACCGGGCCGAGTTTTCTCGATGCGACCAAGGACATCCGGATCGACGCTCCTGCCGACTATTCGACAAACTTCGACGACGCCCTATACGCCAATCGCGGCGCTACGCACCGATCCGGCCGTCGACATCATCGGCATGGATAGCCACCTGTTCGATGCCGCATTCGAATTGTTCGCGCAGCGACAGGACAAGGAGTGGAGCCTGACCGATTGCCTCTCGTTCGTCATCATGGAGCAACGCGGTATCAAGCAGGCACTCGCGGCGGACGAACACTTTGCGCAAGCGGGTTTGGTGCCGTTACTCCTCGACAGATAGCATCGGCGCCCAGTGCCGTTTGCCGCCGAAGGCGCTCTGCAAGCTCTTGCGCGAACGCGACGCTCTCCCGCCGGCAGGCGGGAGAGCGTTTGAGAGCGCGGCTTACTGCCAGTTGGCGGCGATGACCGGGGCGAGGGCGTCCTGGTAAGTCGGCGGCAGCGTGGTCTGGCCCGCCGCGGGAGGCGCAAAGGCAGCCATCGCCTGCACCAGGTTCTCGACTTGCGTATCCAGCAGCAGCCTGCCGTCGGCGGTCTTGAACTGCTCGACGTGATAGGCCGAACCCAGATACCAGTTCTCCAGCGTCAGCGTGTCCGTGCTGCCGATGATGCCGGCTTCCAGATTGTTGCCGACATGGCGCAGCCAGATCTGATCAGCGCTGATTCCAGTCAGGAACCGGGCTGCGTCGGCATTGCCCGCGGTGGCGTCGTTCTCGCGGATCGTGTCGCTGCCGTAGCCAGCGCCAAGCAGGTAGGTGTCGCTACCCGTGCCGCCGATCAGAATGTCGGTGCCGGCCTTGCCGTCCAGGGTATCGTTGCCGGCGTTGCCCGTCAGCGTATTGCTGGCGGCATTGCCCCGCAGCAGGTTGGCGTCGGCATTGCCGCTGCCGTTGATCGCCGCCGTGCCGGTAAGGGCCAGGTTCTCGGTATTGGCTTGCAGCGTCCACGCGATCGAACTGTCGACGCTATCGACGCCGGCATTGGCGTTTTCCCAGGTAATGTCGCCGGTGTTGTCCGCCACGTAGCTGTCGTCACCCAGCCCGCCCACCATGCAGTCCCGGCCCTGGCCTCCGTCCAGGCGGTTGGCGCCGTTGTTGCCCACCAGCTGGTTCTGTCCGGCATTCCCCGTACCGTCGCTATTGGCCGTGCCGCTCAGGTTCAGGTCCTCGACGTGGTCGGCCAGCAGGTAGCTGACCGAACTCTTGACCAGGTCATGTCCGGCATTGGCCGCTTCTTCGATACGGTCGCCACTGTTGTCGACGACATAG
>JAUYFI010000007.1 GCA_030691075.1 Sulfurisoma sp.
CAGCGTCACCAGCCTCGAAGGCCAGGCACCGTCGGCCGCCGAGGGCAATGTGGCCGGCAACGGCGATCCCTCGCTGATGGAAATGCGCATGCGCTTCATCCCGGAATACGTGGCGCGCTTCAAGAAGGTCTTCGGCGCCGACTGGCCGCGCATGTTCCACGCCTACCAGGCGATCTCCGCCTTCGAGCGCACCCTCGTCTCCGACGCCAAGCAGGTGCCTTTCGACCGTTACGCCAAGGGCGACAAGAAGGCCCTGTCGGAAAGCGCGCAGCGCGGCATGGCTGTCTATAACGGCAAGGGTGGCTGCATCCAGTGCCACAACGGCCCGCTCGCTTCCGACCAGAAGTTCCATGCCCTGGGCGTGCCCGAGAACGAGGTGTTCAAGACCGATCCCCTCTACCAGATCACCCATCGCTGGGAGCACTACCAGAAGGGCGTGTTCGAGAAGGACTATCGCGGCGCCGATCTCGATCTTGGCCTCTACTACATCACCAAGAACCCGAAGGACGTGAACAAGTTCAGGACGCCCAGTTTGCGCGAGCTGAAGTACACCGCGCCCTTCATGCACAACGGCATTTTCTACACCCTCGACGAGGTGGTGGACTTCTACAACAAGGGGGGCGGCACCGGCCCGAACAAGTCGCCGTTGATCAAGCCCCTGGGCCTCTCCGACAAGGAGAAGAAGGACCTGGTGGCCTTCCTGGAATCGCTATCCCAGGACAAGCCGCTGTTGATGGAAGCGCCCAAGCTGCCGCCCTATGCGGTCATGAAATAAGGAGTCGAGAAATGACACAAACCATACGGATTCACGATCACGCCCATGACGAGGACGGCGATCGCGTGTGCATGAGCCGGCGCCAGTTCCTGCTTTCCGGCGGCGTCGTCGTCACGCTGGCCGCCCTGCCAGGTTTCGCCCAGGCGCAGGCGCTCAAGGCCGGCTTCAAGAAGCAGAAGATCGCCAAGCTCTCCGCGCTGAAGGTCGGCGAACCGGTTGCCTTCAACTACCCCTTCGCCGACGTGCGCAACATCCTGGTCAAGCTGGGGACGCCCGGCGGCGGCGGCGTTGGCGCCGGCAAGGACGTCGTTGCCTTCAACCAGCAATGCACGCACATGGGCGGCCCGCTCGACGGCACCTACAAAGCGCAACACCAGGCGCTCGGACCCTGCCCGCTGCATCTGACCACTTTCGATCTGACCAAGCATGGCATGGTCATCACCGGCCATGCCACCGAGAGCCTGCCGCAGATCGTGCTGGAGGTACAGGGCGACGACATCTACGCCACCGGCGTCATGGGCCTGGTTTACGGCCACGCCAGCAACGGCAAGGCATAAGGAGAAGAAAATGAGCAAACTCTGGGAACCCAAGGCAACACCGCAGCTGCCCGAGCCGGTCAAGGCCATCAATAGCGTGCCGCTGCCGCCGAAGAACGCCGACGTGCTGACCACCGCCTGCGACTACTGCACGGTCGCCTGCGGCTACAAAGTCTATCGCTGGCCCGTCGGCAAGGATGGCGGCGCCAAGGCCAGTCAGAATGCGATGGGGGTGAGCTTCCCCCATCAGAACATGAACACCGCAGCGTGGGCCAGTCCGGCACAGCACACCATCGTTTCGCACAAGGGCAAGCCACATCACGTCATCGTCGTTCCCGACAAGGACGCCACGGTGGTGAACCCGGGCGGCAACCATTCCATTCGCGGTGGCACGCTGGCGCAGAAGTGCTTCAATCCGGAAACCCGCACGCGGGAACGCTTGCAGCACCCCATGTTGCGGGTCAACGGCAAGCTGACGCCGGTGTCCTGGGATCTGGCCACCGACGTGATGGCCGACATCTCGAAATACATCATTGCCAAACACGGCGAGCATGCCTGGGCGATCAAGATGTACTCCTACCAGTATTTCGAGAACACCTACGCCATCACCCGGCTGGGCATGACCAGCATCGGCACGCCCTCGATCGCCCCGCACGACAAGTGCGCCAACACCAATGACGCCACCGGGCTGGACGACGCTGGCATCGACTCCTTCGCCGCCAGCTACCAGGACTGGGCTGACTGCGAAGTCGCCTTCCTGTCGGGCGTCGATCCCTACGAAACCAAGACCACGCTATTTACCTCATGGATGATGCCGGGCGACAAGAAATTCATTTTCGTCACGCCCCACAAGACCATGGGCGTGGCCTGGGCCGTTTCCCAGGGACGCGGCATGTGGCTGCCGATCATTCCCGGCACCGACACGGTGCTGCATAACGCCATCGCCCGCATCATCATCGAGAACGGCTGGCAGGATCAGGAGTTCATCGACAAGTGGATCGCCAACCAGTGGGAAGTGGACCAGGGCTATGGTCGCGGCACCCGCAATACCGGCTGGCAGTGGCGCACGACGTGGGGCAACTGGCAGAGCGACTGGGCCGATTACCAGAAGTTCATCCTCGGTGCCGAAGAGTCCAAGCTCGACGTCGCAGCCAAGATGACCGGTCTCGACGCGGCCGACATCCGCAAGGCGGCCGAGTGGATTGCCAAGCCGGTGAATGGCAAGCGCCCCAAGGCGTCGTTCATGCTGGAGAAGGGCAACTACTGGAGCAACAACTACATGAACACGACGTCTTTCGTGTCGATGGGGCTGATCTGCGGTGCCGGCAACCGGGCGGGGCGCGTGATCTCGCGCGGCGGTGGCCACCAGCGCGGCATGGTTTCGGCGGGTGGCGGGTCCGGCTGGCTCAACCCCGAGAAGTATCCGGGGCGCCGCAAGAAGGACTTCAACCTCGACCGTTGGGTCATGGACGGTCAGGTCAAGTTTGCATGGGTCTTCGGCACCACCTGGATTGCCGCCATGATGGGTTCGCAGACACTGGCGACCAAGATGCTCGAGCAGACTCGCGGCAATGCCAACCAGATCACAAGTCTCGATCGTGCGGCGATCTTTGAGGTGCTGAAGAAGCGGGTCGACTCCGGCGGCATGGTGCTGGTGGACTCCGACATCTACCCAGTCGAGCCGATCAACACCGACATCGCGGACATCGTCCTGCCGGCAGCGACCTGGGGCGAGGACAACTTCACCCGCTGCAATTCCGAGCGGCGCCTACGGCTTTACAGCAAGTTCTACGACGCACCGGGCGAGGCCAAGCCCGACTGGTGGGCCGTGCAGCAGTTCGCCAAGAAGATGGGCTTCGATGCCGATGGCAGCTATAACTGGAAGGACTCGAACGACGTCTTCGAGGAAGCGGCACGCTTCTCGCGCGGCGGTGTGCTCAACTACCACCCGCTGGTAATGGAGGCGAAGAAGAAAGGCGTCAAGGCACAGGAGTTCCTGCGCACCTATGGCACCACCGGCATCCAGACACCGATCCGCGTGCGTGACGGCAAACTGGTCGGTACCGTGCGCCTGCATGACCCGGCGAACAACTGGGGCGAGATGGAGCAGGCCGAAGTGCAAAGCCCCTTCATGTATGCCTTCAACACGCATTCGGGCAAGGCCATTCTGCTCAAGAGCCCGTGGAAGTTCGGGGGCTGGATCCAGTTTTACGATGCCATCAAGCCGCGCGTCGAAAAGGGCGAGATCTGGGTTACCAACGGCCGCGTCAATGAAACCTGGCAGTCGGCCTTCGACGACCTGCGCAAGGCTCACCTGTTCCAGCGCTGGCCGTGGCCACCTATCTTCATCAATCCGGCCGACGCCAAGCCCAAGGGCATCGAGTCGGGCGATCTGGTCAGGGTGCATAACGACACGGTCTATATCCAGACCGGTCAGCCGACTGGAGTCAAGGACCCGGACCTGTTCTTCAACAACCTGATGAAGGACGGCCACATTCAGACCACCGAGGGCTTCTTCACGGCAGTGGCCATCGTCTCCGACGAAATGCGCCCCGGCGTTGCAATGGCCAGCTTCAACTTCCCCGGCGCGCCGGCCAATGCCGTGGTGTCCGCGGTGCCCGATCCGGTCACCAACAACTACCGCTACAAGCTCGGTCGCGGCACGCTGACGAAAGTCGGCGAGTCACCGTTCAAGCACAACTTCACGGCGATGAGCCTGAAGCCGCGCAACATAGTCTGACCGCTTGTTTCGCCCCCCTTCCGCGGCGCCTTCGGGCGCCGATTTTCTTCGACCGGCTGTTGCTCACAATGGAGTGACTGCTAGATACAGTGAAGCAGCCGCACGACTATTTAATGGCATATGTCTCTTCTGGGGCGGGAGCACTCATTCGCGGTTTTGGAAAGCCGTCATTCGGCGATGACTTTATGAACCTCGCCCCCCGGAATTCCGTCAGTGGCTCCTCTGGCCGAAAACCGGGAGTTCAAGGAGCCCAGACTGAGCGTCGGTTCCCGGCTGGGACGTGGACACTCAGCCGACTCACGGCAGAGGGCCGGCAAGCTCGATAAAAGTCGGCGCTGGCGATACGGCGGTCGCGCCGGTCAGCGGGTCCTGATCGCGGCGAGGATGCCATGCATCAGCGCCAGCGGCGTCGGCGGGCAGCCGGGGATGCGGACATCGACGCCGACGACATTCTCGATCGCGCCGCAACTGGCGTAGCTTTCGCCGAAGACGCCGCCGTTGCAGCCGCAGTCGCCCACCGCCACCACCAGCTTGGGATCGGGCGTGCAGTCGTAGGCGATGCGCAGCGCGTTTTCCATGTTCTTGGTCACCGGGCCGGTGACCAGCAGCATGTCGGCGTGGCGCGGACTGGCGACGAACTTGATGCCGCGCCCTTCGAGGTTGTAGTAGGGATTGTTGAGGGCGTGGATCTCCAGCTCGCAGCCGTTGCAGGAGCCGGCATCGACCTCGCGGATGGTCAGCGCGCGGCCGAGGATGCGCAGGATCTCGTCGTGCAGGCGGTCGATCTCGCGCCGCGGCCCGCCCTCTCCAGCCTCGAGCATGGGTTCGGTGAGGCGTCGCGCAAAAATAACATGACTAAGTATTCTTCCGTGTTGGCAAGACCGCATAGTTCCAGTCGCCGTGAAACTTATCCAATTTGAGATTGAGGGAGGCCAACTCTGCATCGGTGATCTTGATGCCGGTCGGGTACTT
>JAUYFI010000008.1 GCA_030691075.1 Sulfurisoma sp.
CGCTGGAACACGTCCTGCTGCGGGATCGAGCCGAGCATCATGGTCAGCCAGGTGCCGATGAAGGTCAGCCACAGCCACGGGTCGGGCGCCGGGAAGAAGTCGAGCTTGCCGGCGGCGCGGGCGTGGTCGATCACCGCCGTGTCGCCACCGCCGACTTTTCCGCTGACCGTCCAGGCGATGAACAGCAGGCCGCCCATCGACACCGTCATCTGCACGAAGTCGAGGATGGCCACCGAGAACATGCCGCCGAAGGTGGTGTAGGTCAGCACGAAGGTGGCGGCGAGCAGGCCGATGCCGACGGAGACGAGCAGGTAGAGGATGACGAACCAGAGCAGCATGAGCGCCCCCGCGATACGGCGCCGTTGGCGCGAGTGAATTAACGAAAATTATATCCGCGCCCCGCCTTGAAGATAGCGCGCTGAACGCATGAACGCCCTGGATGACTCCACCGTCCCGCTAGCGCCGACTTTTTTCAGTCGTTGGCGTTCGCGAGGAAATTCAGGACTTCGCGTTCGATGTCCGCCGCCTTTTCCTTGCGTTCCTTGCACTTCATCGCCCAGACACGGCCCGGGTGCAGCACATCCCAGCGCGGACGCATGCCGGCGTGGCGGCCGCTGCCCGGATCGTGATTGCCGAAGCCGTCGATCAAGGAATTCCACAGCGGCGCGAAACGCGCGATGAGCAGGGATTCGCCCAAGGGAATCCAGATGTCGTCGACGACGAGGAAGCGACAGGCGAAATCGTCGATCTCCAGATTGGTCGCGGCGCGGATACTCTCGGCGTGCTCCGACAAGCGGTTGAACAAGGCCCGCCCCGGCTTCATTTCCAGCACGCCGCCCTTGCGCGACCCGGCCGGCACGGCCTTGCCGACATAAATCGGCGCGCGGTGCGCGCTCCCGACGTTTAGCTTGGCGAGGGGACGATAGGGCTTGAATCCACCCGTGTAGTACAGGGCATACACACCAGCGCCGCGAAACTCCGACAGTTCCGCCAGCGGCACGGCTTGACGGGCCAGCAACGCATCCGCCACGCTGGAGCCGAGGTTCGCCTTGTCGAGCGGATTGAACGGGATGATCTCGGCGCTCATGCGCTGTCCCGCTTCGTCGCTTCGAGCCGCGACAGGCGCCGCGCTTCGTTCTCGATCAGGCGCTCGGCCACGCTGGCGGCGACGCGCCGCGCCAGAATCACCGGCACGGCGTTGCCGATCTGGCGCATTGCCTCGGTCCAGGTGCCATGCAGCTTGAAGCCGTCGGGAAAGGTTTGCAGGCGGGCGCTTTCACGCGCCGTGAAATAGCGCACCGTGCCATCCTCGCGCACCATCATGTTCTCGCCGCCTGGCACGCCGTGGTCGCCGGCCTTGAGGGTTTTCGCCGGCAGGTCGAGAGGGCTGCCCGTGTGGCCGGGATAGGCGCGCGCGCCGTCTTGGAAGCGGTGATCCGGAATGCCTCCAGCAGCGGTCGCGGTCGGGTCTGGCAGGCCAGACAGCGCGTCGCGCACGGTGCGCCACGGGCGTGTATCGGGTGGCAGCAGCGATTGCCCGAGCGAGCGCACACGTTCGGCGAAACGCTCAGGCAGGGGTAGCGGCTCCAGTCCATGCCGGCGCCAGTAGTCGCCCGTCACCCACTGGTCGCGCAACAAGGCATCCAAGCTGTGCGTGGGGCGCGGGAAGGACCACTCGACACCGAGGTCGGCGCGAAAGCCGACGATGAAGACCCGCTCGCGCCGTTGTGGTACGCCATGGTCGGCGGCATTGACTAGGGTAGGCACGACGTTGTAGATCAGCCCGGCCTTGCGTCGTTGACCGGAGGATTTGTCGGCTTGCAGGCGGCGCAAGTGGTCTTCCCAAGTCTCGCCGGCGCGGATCGTGGCCTCGGGAAATTCGAGTTGCAGCAGGATGTACTGGAAGTAATTGGCGAAGGATGAGCGCGTCAGCCCCTTCACGTTCTCGAAGACAAAGGCGCGTGGACGTAGGCGCCGCACAAATTCCACCGCCGCCGGGAACATGTCCCGCCTGTCGGCGTGGGCGCGGTGCTTGCCGCCCAGCGAAAACGGCTGGCAGGGCGGGCCGCCGGAAACGAGATCCACGGTTTCGGTCAGGCTGTTCCAGTCGAAGTCGCGCACGTCGCCCTCGTGCAGGGACCAGTCGCGCACCAGTGGATAGCAGCGCTCGCGGTTCTCGCGCAGTGTCTCGCATGCCCATTTGTTCCACTCGATGACCGCGAGGGGCGAAAAACCGGCCAGCTCGCAGCCCATGCCCAAGCCGCCGATGCCGGCGAACAACTCGATGGATTTCATGTGACGATGCCTCCCGATTCCAGAAACCGCCGCAACTTATTTTCCACTCTTGCCATGTTTCCCAATTGGCACTCCCAAACCGTTGTCACCGACCAACCCATCCGCCGCAGCGCAGCCTTGACGCGACCATCGCGCAAACGGTTCCCTTCGAGCTTGGGCCACCAAAACGCCTTGTGGGACTTGGGAATGCGCGCCAAGGGACAATTCTCGTGCCGATGCCAGAAGCAGCCATGCACAAGGACTATTTTACGGCGCGATGGAAACACGATGTCCGGTTTCCCCGGTAATTTTCTGTCATGGAGGCGATAGCGGTAGCCCATGGAGAACAGCAGCTTGCGAACGGCCATTTCCGGCTTGGTGTTTCCGGAGCGCACCCGTGACATGCGCTCCCCGCGCTCGGCGGGAATTAACGTGTCCATTGCTGGAGGGTTGCCGCCGTCTCGCCAGCGCCGAGTTACTGGAAAATCCGCGCGGTAGCCAGCAGTACCGCAGCGACGGCCAGGATGATCGCGGCGCGCGCCAGCCGTCGGCTGGCGGTGGCATCTTCGCGCAGTCGTGCGATTTCCCCATTGCTACTTTCCGCTCCCCGCGCCAGCGCCTGGTGCGCCAGCCGCGGCAGTTGCGGCAGCAGCGAAGCCCATTGCGGCGCCTCGGCCTTGAGGTGGTTCATCAGGCCGCGCCAGCCGATCTGCTCCGACATCCAGCGCTCGAGGAAGGGCTTGGCGGTCTGCCACAGGTCGAGCTCGGGGTCGAGCTGGCGGCCGAGGCCCTCGATGTTGAGCAGGGTCTTCTGCAGCAGCACCAGCTGCGGCTGGATCTCGACGTTGAAGCGGCGCGAGGTCTGGAACAGGCGCAGCAGCACGTGGCCGAAGGAGATTTCCTTCAGCGGGCGGTCGAAGATCGGCTCGCACACCGCGCGCACCGCGGCCTCCAGCTCGTCGACGCGCGTCTCCGGCGGCACCCAGCCCGACTCGATGTGCGCCTCGGCGACGCGGTGGTAGTCGCGCTGGAAGAAGGCAAGGAAGTTGATCGCGAGGTAGCGCTTGTCGACCTCGTTCAGCGTGCCCATGATGCCGAAGTCGAGCGCGATGTAGCTGTTGAAGGTGGCCGGATCGGTCGAGACGAAGATGTTGCCCGGGTGCATGTCGGCGTGGAAGAAGCCGTCGCGGAAGATCTGGGTGAAGAAGATCTCGACCCCGGTGCGCGACAGCACCTTGAGATCGAGGCCGGCCTCGCGCAGGCGGTCGATCTGGCCGATCGGCACGCCGCTCATGCGGCTCATCACCATCACCGAGTGGCGGCACCAGTCCCAATGCACTTCGGGCACCAGCAGCACCTTGGAGTCGACGAAGTTGCGCCGCAGCTGCGAGCAGTTCGATGCCTCGCGCATCAGGTCGAGCTCGTCGTGCAGGTGCTTTTCGAACTCGGCCACCACCTCGCGCGGCTTGAGGCGCTTGCCGTCGGACCAGAGCTTTTCGAGCAGCCAGGCCATGGCGTCGAGCAGGGCGATGTCGTGGGCGATCACCGGCGCGATGCCGGGGCGCAGGATCTTGACCGCGACTTCACGGCCGTCGGGCAGGGTGGCGAAATGTACCTGGGCCACCGAGGCCGAGGCCACCGGCTCGCGCTCGAAGGTAGCGAAGACTCCGTTGTCCCCCGTGACCGGCTTGCCGTAGGCCTTCTCCAGCTCGGCGATGGCCAGTTCCGAGGCGAAGGGCGGCACGCGGTCCTGCAGCTTTTCCAACTCGTTGGCGATGTCCTCGGGCATCAGGTCGCGGCGGGTCGACAGCACCTGGCCGAACTTGACGAAAATCGGGCCGAGCGCCTCGAGCGCGAGGCGCAACCGCTGCGCGCGCGGCGCCGAAAGGTCGCGCCAGAAGAACAGCGCATTGGCGAAGCGCACCAGGCGGCCCGACGGTTCGTGCTCGAGGATGAGCTCGTCGAGGCCGTAACGGATGCCGACGCGGATTATCTTGGCGAGGCGGAAGATGCGCATGGGGAGGCGGTTCGCTGTGGGGCGCCTAGTCTATCGCCCTTGGCCACTCCCCGAAAGTTCCCCGGCGCCGTCCCGCCCGCGCCGACTTTTCAGACCAGGTCGCCGGCCAGCGAGTCGCGCACGTTGCTTTCGACGGTCACGGCGCAGGTGTATTCGGGATGGTCGATGCCGGCGTGGATGGCGGCACCCTGCTTCGCCGCGGCAACCATTTCCGGCGTCAGCTCGAAGCGCATGAAATGCACGGCGGACGTTTTGTCCTCGGTCTCGCGCTCGAGGTCCTCGTTGGCGATCGGGCTCACCTTGGGGAAGCCCTCGACCCGCACCCAGACCGCTTTCTCGATGCCGATCAGGCGGGCCAATGCGGCGCGGCGCTCATCCTCGTTCGGGTACTCCACCATGAAGGTGGCCTTCCAGTTGCTGCCGTCGGGAACCAGCGGGTTGTAGACGTCGAGTTCGTCCTGGATCGCCTCCGGCTCGAACATGCGCTCGAGGCGCAGC
Organism: Sulfurisoma sp.; assembly: GCA_030691075.1. GTDB lineage: Bacteria > Pseudomonadota > Gammaproteobacteria > Burkholderiales > Rhodocyclaceae > Sulfurisoma. The sequence goes on from JAUYFI010000008.1 coordinate 4,790, forward strand.
ATTTCCTGCACCTGGTACTGCATGGTCAGCGCGTCCTCGAAGTAGAGGGTGGCGTTGGGGCCCAGCGGCACCTGGCGGTTCTTCTTGTGGGCAATGACCTTCGCCCGGAATTCGGGGCGGACGCGATGGTATTGCTCGAGGCTGTAGAGGTCGGCGTGGGTGAGCATGGTCAGATTCCGTAGGCTTTCTTCAGCAGGGTCATGGGATGCTCGGGCGCGGAGCCGTCGGCGCGGGCGTGGGCGATGTGGTGGCCGGCCATGGCGCAGTCCGAGCCGTAATGGTCGGGCTGGGCCTGGTTGACGCGGTTCACCACCGGCTTGACGATCTTCATCGAGTACTGGTGGAACTCCTTCTTCACCGCGTAGGTGCCGTCGTGGCCCGAGCAGCGCTCGATGACGTCGATTTCGGTGCCCGGCACCAGCGCCAGCGCCTCCCTGGTCTTGGGCCCGATGTTCTGCACGCGCTGGTGGCAGGCCGAATGCAGCGCCACCTTGCCGAGCGTCTGCTTGAAGTCGGTCTTCAGCTTGCCGCACCGGTGGCGCAGCATCAGGTACTCGAAGGGGTCGTAGAAGGCGTTCTTCACCTTCCGCACGTCGGGATCGTCGGGAAACATCAGCGGCAGTTCCTGCTTGAACATCAGCACGCAGGAGGGGATCGGCGCGGTGAGGTCCCAGCCTTCATCGACCAGCCTGGCCAGTATCGGGATGTTGCCTTCCTTCGCCGCCTTCACCGATGCGAGGTCGCCGAGTTCGAGCTTGGGCATGCCGCAGCAGCGCTCCTTCCCGGCGATGGTGACAGGGATGCCGTTGTGCTCGAACACGGCGACGAGGTCCGCGCCCGGGCCAGGTTCGTTGCGGTTCATGTAGCAGGTGGCGAACAGCGCCACCTTGCCGGTGGTCCTGCCGGCCGGCTCGCCCCGGGTGTCGGGGGCCAGCTGCTTGAAGCGGCTGCGCAGCGACTTCGGCGAGAACTCGGGCAGCCAGGCATCGGCGTGGATGCCGGCGATGGCTTCGAGCACCTTCCTCGCCACGCCGATCTTGTTCACGGCATTGACGGTCTGGGCGACGATGGGAATGCCGACGAAGCGGCCGACCACATCTGTAGCGGTGAGGATTTCATCGCGCAGCCTGGATTCCTTCTGATAATGCACGGCCTTGGCGCGCAGCATCAGATGGGGGAAATCGAGGTTCCATTCGTGCGGCGGCACGTAGGGGCACTTGGTCATGTAGCACAGGTCGCAGAGATAGCAGTGATCGACGACCTGCCAGTAATCGTTTTTGCCGACGCCGTCCATTTCCATGGTCGGGGAAGCATCGATGAGGTCGAACAGCGTGGGGAAGGACTGACACAGGCTCACGCAGCGGCGGCAGCCGTGGCAGATATCGAACACGCGCTCCAACTCCTTGTGGAGCGCCTCCTCGCTGTAGAACTCGGGGTTCTGCCAGTCGAGCGGATGCCGGGTCGGGGCGTCGAGATTGCCTTCGCGTGCCATGTTGTTCTCCCTTGCTTTTTCCTGACGTGAAACGCCGGCCGTCCCGGCAATCCGCGACGGCCGGTTGCCGTGCTTAACCCAGCTCGTTCAAGGCCTTCTGGTAGCGGTTGGCGTGCGAACGCTCCGCCTTGGCCAGGGTTTCGAACCAGTCGGCAACCTCGTCGAAGCCTTCGGCACGGGCGTCCTTGGCCATGCCCGGGTACATGTCCGTGTACTCGTGGGTCTCGCCGGCGACGGCGGACTTGAGGTTGTCGGAAGTGGCGCCGAAGGGCAGGCCAGTGGCGGGATCGCCGCACGTCTCGAGGTACTCGAGGTGGCCATGGGCGTGGCCGGTCTCGCCTTCCGCGGTGGAGCGGAACAGCGCGGCGACGTCAGCATAGCCCTCGATGTCGGCCTTGTTTGCGAAGTACAGGTAGCGACGGTTGGCCTGGGATTCACCGGCAAAGGCGTCTTTCAGGTGTTTTTCGGTCTTGCTGCCTTGACGTCCCTACTTTAGAGCCCGCGGATGATGAAGGGAAATTGAAATTTACTAAGCGATCGATAGCCTTCAGCTATCGTGTGATCGGCGCGTCGCGACCGGGCGCGTGCCCGGCAGCTTGCAGCTGAGCAGTGCGCGGCGCACCACCTCCACGGCCTGGTGGCGCGGGTAGCTGGCACGCCACACCAAACCGACGCGGCGCGTCGGATGCGGTGCCGCAAAGGGTCGCACACGCAGCAACGGGTCCTCGGCCGAAATATCATCCACCGCCGAGGCCGGCATCACGGTGACGCCGACGCCGCTGGCCACCATGTGACGGATGGTTTCGAGCGAGCTGCCTTCGAGCACATGGGGCGAGATGCCGGACTGGCGGCTTGCCCTGGCGCAGAGGTCGAGCACCTGGTCGCGGAAGCAGTTGCCGACGCCGAGCATCAAGAGTTGCGCCCCGAGTAGTTCGGAAACCTCGATGGCCTTTTCCCTGGCCCACGGGTGGCTGACCGGCGTCAGCACGCGGAACTGCTCGTCATACACGGCCTGGGCCACCAGGCCCGGCTCATCGACCGGCAGCGCCAGGATAGCGAGGTCGAGCTCGGTGCTCTTCACCTTCTCGATCAGGCGGTGGGTGAAGTTCTCCTCGAGGATCAGCGGCATCGCCGGCGCGCTCCCCTTGACCAGCGGCACCAGCCGGGGCAGCAGCCAGGGCGCGATGGTGTAGATCACGCCGATGCGCAGCGGCCCGGCCAGCGGATCCTTGCCGGCGTTGGCGATCTCGGCCAGCTGCGCGGCTTCGGCCAGCACCTTTTCGGCCTGCGCGACAACGCGCTGGCCGACGGGAGTCACGCGCACTTCCTGCGGCGAGCGCTCGAACAGGATCACGCCGAGTTGTTCCTCCAGCTTCTTGACCGCCACCGACAGCGTCGGCTGGGAAACGAAGCACTTCTCGGCGGCACGGCCGAAGTGCCGTTCGCGTGCAAGGGCGACGATGTAGCGCAGGTCGGTGAGAGTCATGGGGCAAGGATATTACAGGCGGCGTTTCCGTTAGCCGCAAATTGCACTTGCATGTGAGTGCGCCCGTGCCGGGCGCACGAGAAAAAAACGGCGCCCGCGGGCGCCGTTTTCGCCGGTAGCGAAAAAGGAGTTACTTCTTCTCGGCCGGATTGGCGGCGGTAGCAGGAGCCGCCGGTGTCGCGGGTGCCATGCTCGACATACCACTCATACCGTCCATGCCCGCGACCGGCGCCGGTGCGGGTGCTGGAGCGCCGCCGATGGTATCCAGCGCCTCCCACTTTCCGCCCTTGGCGATGTAGAGGCTGATGGCGCCGTCCTTGATGTCGCCCTTCTCGTCGAATGCGATGGTGGTGGTGACGCCCTGGTAGTTGGTCTTGGGCAGTTCGGCCAGGATCCTGGCCGGCTCGGCGCCACCGGCGCGCTTGATGGCATCGACAACGATCATGACGGCGTCGTAGGCGTAGGGCGCATAGAGCTGGATGCCGGCGGGCTTGCCATCCTTGTCGGCGAAACGCTTGCCGAAACGCTCGATGAACGCGGCTCCGCCCGGCATCTTCTCGTAGGGGATGCCCGGAAGCGAGCAATAGTGACCCTCGGCGGCCTCACCGGCATTCTTGATAAATTCGGTGGTGCAGCCGCCGTCGCCCATCAGCAGCCTGGCCTTGATGGCCAGCTTCTTCATCTGCATGGCCATCGGCGCGGCCTGCGGGTCCATGCCGCCGTAGAAGATCATGTCGGGCTTCTTGCCCTTGATCTTGGTGAGAATGGCGGCGAAGTCGATGGCCTTGTCGTCGGTGTGCTCCTCGGCCAAGACTTTCATGCCGGCGGCGGTGGCGGACTTCTTGAACTCGCCGGCGAGGCCCTCGCCGTAGGCGGTCTTGTCGTCGATGATGGCGACGGTCTTGGCCTTGAGGTTGTTCGCGGCATATTCGCCGAGCACCTTGCCCTGCTGGATGTCGTTGGCCATCACGCGGAAGGCGGTCTTGAAGCCCTGGTTGGTGTAGGTCGGGTTGGTGGCCGACGGCGAGACCTGCGGGATGCCGTTATCCGAATAGGTCTTCGAGGCCGGGATGGTGGTGCCGGAATTGAGATGGCCGATCACGGCATTGACCTTGGCATCGACGAACTTCTGCGCGACGAGATTGCCCTGCTTCGGATCGGCCTGGTCGTCCTCGCCCATCAACTCGAACTTCACCTCGCGCCCACCGAGCTTGATCTTGGCGGCATTGGCATCCTCGACCGCGAGGCGCGCGCCGTTCTCGTTGTCCTTGCCGATGTGCGCCTGCGGGCCGGTGAGCGGCGCGGCGTGGCCGAGCTTGACGACCAGCGGCGGCGGGGCGGACGGGGCGGACGGGGCGGCCGGCGGGGGCGGCGGCGTTTCCTTGCCGCAGCCCATCATGGCGAATGCGGCAATCATCGACAGCGAAATGGCTTTGACCGGAAAGTTCATGCGGTTGTCTCCGAGAATGGCGGGGCATTGAGGAAGCGGGGATTCTGCGCAGACCGTGGCGGCTTGTCAATAAACCCGCGACATAAACCTGCCAGGCAACAAAAAACCGGCCGAAGCCGGTTTTTTGCGGGACGCGAAGCCGATTACTTGGCGCCGGCGAGAACCCACTTGACCAGGGTCTCGATGTCCGCGTCCTTGACGGCGGCGTTCGGCGGCATCGGGATCTGGCCCCAGACGCCCTTGCCACCGGCCTTGACCTTGGCGGCCAGGTCCTTGGCGGCGGCGGCGTTGCCGGCGTACTTCTTGGCGACGTCCTGGTAGGACGGGCCGACCATCTTCTTGTCGGCGGCGTGGCAGGCCATGCAGTTGCTCTTCTTGGCCAGGTCCAGGTTGGCCATGGCGGGGGCGGAGACGAGGGCGACGGTGGAGAGCAGAGCGGCGGCGATGAGTTTCATGTTCTTCCTCAAGTGGTTGCGATGATGGGTGAAAAATTCCGAGCCGGAAGTCTAGCGGAAATCAGGTCGGCTGCAAATGACCCAGAAGTTCGTCGAACTCCGCCGTCGGCTTGAGGCAAGTAACGCCGCGACAGACCCAGGCGTTGACATGCGGATTTTCCGGTTTGGCCAGGGCCGAATGCAGGCCCGCCGTGCCGTTCGGCAACGCCAGTACGAGAGCATCGGCACGGCCGGCCAGTCGCCGCTGCCAGTCGCTGACTTCGGCTGCGGGTCCCCGCAGAATAATGATCGTGGGCGGAGTGAGCGCTTCTTCCAGCGCGACCAGCAGCGTCGAAAAGCCGCCGGCCTGGCGGCGCATCTGCGGCCAGAAGCATTCCAGCGTGCGGCGTGCCGCCTCGAGGTAGCGCACCTCGCCGAGCAGGTGGCCGAGACGTTGCAGCACCACGGCCGCGACGCCGTTGCCCGACGGCGTGGCCGAGTCGAAGCCGCTCTTGGGGCGCTGGATCAGCGTCTCGTGGTCGTGCGAGGTGAAGAAGAAGCCACCGGCTTCGCGATCCTCGAAACGTTCGAGCAGGGCGTCGGCGAGTTGCGTCGCGAAGGCGAGGTCATCCGCGCGATAGTCGGCCTGCAACAGTTCGAGCAAGGCCGAAAGCAGGTAAGCGTAGTCGTCGAGGTAGGCATTGAGATGGGCGCGGCCATCCTTTGCCGTCGCCAGCAGGCGGCCGTCCCGCCACAGGGTCGCTTGAATGAAGCCAAGCGCCCGCCGCGCGGAGAGAAGCCAATCCGCGCGGTCGAAAATCCGCGCGGCGTGGGTCAGTCCCTCGATCGTCAAGGCATTCCACGAAGTAAGCAGTTTGTCGTCGCGCCCCGGCCGGATACGTTTTTCGCGCGCCGCGAAGAGCTTGGCGCGGGCGCTTTCGAGCAGGACGGCTTCGTCCGCCGTCGGCGCCGGTGCCGCCCCGCCCATGGGCACGACGACGCGCAGGTGCCAATGACGATTCTCGAAATTCGGCGGCCCGTCGAGGCCCCAGCGCCGTGCCGCCAGCGCCGACTCTTCGGGCGAGAGCAGGCGCTCGACTTCCGCGCGGTCCCAGACGTAGAACCTGCCCTCTGCGCCCTCGGAGTCGGCGTCGAGCGAGGAGTGGAAGGCGCCTTCGGGCGAGGTCATCTCGCGCAGCAGCCAGCCGACGGTCTCTTCCGCTACCCGGCGGTAGAGCGGATCGGCAGTCAGCACCCAGGCATCGGCATGGAGCCCCAGCAGCGGGCCGTTGTCGTAGAGCATTTTCTCGAAGTGGGGAATCTCCCAGCGTTCGTCCGTGCTGTAACGGCAGAAGCCGCCGCCGATCTGGTCGTAAATGCCGCCCTCGGCCATGCGCTCGAGCGTGAATAGCGCGGCCGCGCCCGCCGCCGTGTCGCCGGCGCCGACTTTTTGCCGCAGCAGGAAGGCCAGGTCGGTCGGATGCGGAAACTTGGGCGCGCCGCCAAAGCCGCCGAAGTCGCGGTCGAAGCCGCCGAGCAGCATGTCGCGGGTGGCGGCGACGGGCGCGGCGTCGAACACCGCGGCGCCGCCGGGTTTGGGCGCCTGGCTGGCCAGCGCGTCGAGCAGATCGCGGTTCCGCGCCTCGACATCGTTGCGCCGCGTGCGCCAGACTTCGGCGACGCGCTCGCAGACCGCCGTGAATCCCGGCAGGCCATGGCGCGGCTCCTTCGGGAAATAAGTGCCGCCGTGGAAGGGCGTGCCGTCGGGCGTAAGGAACAGAGTCAGCGGCCAGCCGCCGGGGCGGCCGGCGAGCATCTGGTGCGCGGTCTGGTAGATCTGGTCGAGGTCGGGCCGCTCCTCGCGGTCGACCTTGATGTTGATGAACAGGCGGTTCATCACCGCCGCCACCTCGGCGTCCTCGAACGACTCGTGGGCCATGACATGGCACCAGTGGCAGGCGGAATAGCCGATGGAAAGCAGGATCGGTTTGTCTTGCGCGCGCGCCAGGGTGAGCGCTTCCTCACCCCAGGGATGCCATTCGACGGGGTTGTCGGCGTGCTGCAGTAGGTAGGGAGAGGTTTCTCCCGCGAGTCGGTTGGTCATGGATCGCTCGGGAAAATAGATTCCCGAGCAATCTAGTCCACTTCTTACCCTGCCCGCAACGAGGACATTAGTTGAACAACTTGCTCCACCAGCGCCGACGCCCCTCGGGCAGCGGGTGGGCGGGCTTGAGATCCTCGGGCGGCACCTGGCACATGATCCAGCCGGGCAGCGGCGGATGGGTCGAGAAGCCGCAGGAGACACCGAGATTGTTGGGGTCGTAGATCTTGATGAAGCCGGGCTTCTCGATGTCGTCGGCGTAGACGATGGCGCAGTAGTCGTGGTGATGCTCGCGCCGCAGCAACTCGTCGACGTGATGCATGAAGTTGCGCGTCGCCTCGGCGGCGGCGGGCGCCGCGGGCGGCGGCTCGCCGACGGCGTAGAGATACCACCCGGCGGCCGGATCGATGCGGCCCCAGAAAGCGGTGAGCTGGTCCCACGACATGAGGGACCAGAGGCGGCCGGTGTAGAGGTCGTGGAAGGCGCTCATCGGCGGATCAGGGCGGAGGCAGGTTGGCGTAGAGCTCGGCGACCGGAATCGCCAGGCCGTCGAGACAGGCGATGTGCAGGGTATCTTCCGGCCCCAGCGTTTCGATGATCCACGAGCGCAGGCCGTCGCGGCGATAGACTTCGACGCGCGGCTCGTCCTGGTCGAGAATCAGATATTCGCGCAAGGTCTGGATGCGCTGGTAGGAAATCCATTTCTCGCGCCGGTCGATGGTGGCGGTCGAGGGCGATGCCACCTCGGCGATCAGGCAGGGCCGGCTGCGAATCAGCGGGTCGTCGTCCGTCGGGTCGCATACCAGCATGACGTCGGGGTAGTAGTAGATGCGGCCCTCGTCGAGGCGCAGCTTGACGTCGTTGATCAACGGCAGGCAGGGAGAACCGGCCACGGCCGCGTGCAGTCGCGCAAAGAGATTGCCGGACACGCGGTTGTGCCGAATGCTCGCGCCGGTCATCGCGTGGGCCTGGCCGCCGACGAACTCCTGCTTTTCGACTTGCAGCGCGTCGAAAGCCAGGAATTCGTCCTCGCTCATGGGCTTGCGTCGCGGCAAAACCATCATGTTCTCCTCGTGCGGCGGGCGGAACGATCTTAACCCAGTTGGCTGATGTCACGCACTGCGCCGGTGTCGGCCGAGGTGGTCATCGCGGCGTAGGCCAGCAGCGCCGCCGAAACGCTACGCTGGCGGCTGACCGGCTTCCAGGCCGCCGCGCCCTTCGCTTCCATCGCCGCGCGCCGTGCCGCCAGCGCCGACTTTTCGATGACGAGATGAATGCGGCGGTTGGGAATGTCGATCTCGATGGTGTCGCCCTCCTCCACCAGGCCGATGGCGCCGCCGGCCGCCGCCTCGGGCGAGGCGTGGCCGATGCTCAAGCCGGATGTGCCGCCGGAGAAGCGGCCGTCGGTGAGCAGCGCGCACTGCTTGCCCAGTCCCTTCGACTTGAGGTAGGAGGTCGGGTAGAGCATCTCCTGCATGCCGGGGCCGCCCTTGGGACCCTCGTAGCGCACGACGACGATGTCGCCCGCTTTGATCTGGTCGGCGAGGATCTTCTCCACCGCCTCATCCTGCGATTCGCACACGCGCGCGCGGCCGGTGAATTCGAGGTTGGAGTCGTCGACGCCGGCGGTCTTGACGATGCAGCCGCGCTCGGCGATGTTGCCGAAGAGCACGGCGATGCCGCCATCCTGCGAGTAAGCGTTGGCCTGGTCGCGGATGCAGCCCCCCGTGCGGTCGAGGTCGAGTTCGGGGTAGCGGCGATCCTGCGAGAAGGCGGTCTGCGTCGGCACCCCGCCCGGCGCGGCGCGGAAGAAGTCGAAGACGCCGACGTCGTGAGCGCGGATTACGTCCCATTGATCGAGCGCGGCGCCCAGCGTTTTCGCATGCACGGTGTGCGTGTTGCGGTGGAGCAGGCCGGCGCGGTCGAGTTCGCCGAGGATGCCGAAGACACCGCCAGCGCGATGCACGTCTTCCATGTGGTACTTCTGCGTCGCCGGCGCCACCTTGGCCAGGCACGGCACCTTGCGCGACATGCGGTCGATGTCCTGCACGGTGAAATTCACCTCGGCCTCGCGGGCCGCGGCCAGCAGGTGCAGCACGGTGTTGGTCGAGCCGCCCATCGAGATGTCGAGCGCGATGGCATTCTCGAAGGCATCGAAAGTGGCGATGTTGCGCGGCAGCACGCTGGCATCGTCCTGCCGGTAATAGCGGTCGCACAGCTCGACGGCCAGCCGCCCGGCGCGCAGGAACAGTTCGCGGCGTGAGGCATGGGTCGCCAGCAACGAACCGTTGCCCGGCAGGCTGAGGCCCAGCGCCTCGGTCAGGCAGTTCATCGAATTGGCGGTGAACATGCCGGAGCAGGAACCGCAGGTCGGGCAGGCCGAGCGCTCCATCGACGCGACGTCGGCGTCAGAGTTCTTCGAATCCGCGGCTTCGATCATGGCGTCGATGAGATCGACCTTGCGGAACTCGCCGTGCCACTGCACCTTGCCCGCCTCCATCGGCCCGCCCGAGACGAACACGGTCGGGACGTTGAGGCGCAGGCTGGCCATCAGCATGCCCGGGGTGATCTTGTCGCAGTTGGAGATGCACACCATGGCGTCGGCGCAGTGGGCATTGACCATGTACTCGACCGAATCGGCGATCAGTTCGCGGCTGGGCAGCGAATAGAGCATGCCGCCGTGACCCATGGCGATGCCGTCGTCGACGGCGATGGTGTTGAATTCCTTGGCCACGCCGCCAGCCGCCTCGATCTCGCGCGCCACCAGCTGGCCCATGTCCTTCAGATGCACGTGGCCCGGCACGAACTGGGTGAAGGAATTGACCACGGCGATGATCGGCTTGCCGAAATCGCCATCCTTCATGCCGGTAGCGCGCCACAGCGCGCGCGCGCCGGCCATGTTGCGACCATGGGTGGAAGTGCGGGAACGGTAGGCGGGCATGGGGTGTCTCCTGCGGGCGGCGCGGGCGGCCGGGAACGAACCGGGAATTCTAGCCCAAGGCCCAACCGAAAGCCCCTTGCCGATCGACCGCGGGCCAGGGGCCGGGCCACAACCATGGCAACGGCGATATTTTGAGGATATTGGCAAGCCCCGAGGTGTGCGCCGCGGTCTCGGCTGATACCTTCACGGGCCAGTTATTGGGCATCGTCACCGCACTCGAAACCGCGATGACCGTCAGCCCGTCATGCACCGCCGACTTCGAACTCCAGCACTTCGGTCTTGTCGTCGGCCCAGGCATGGCCGAAGCAAACGCGGCCGCGATTGCGCAGGAAGGTTTCCTCGCGCTTCAGCACGAACTCGGCCTCGCCCTGAAAGGTAACGTAGGTGCCGTTGGTGCTCTGATCGACCAGCATGAACTTGTCGCGGCGCAGTTCGACGCGGGCGTGGGTGCGCGAGGCGCGTGGATCATTGATCACCACATCGCTGGCAAGATCGCGGCCGAGCGCGGCCGTCGGGTGCGCGGCGTCGAGGGTGATTTCCTTGTTGCCGTGGCGCAGCTTGACGCGCAACGGCGGCGGCGCGGCCGGGGCGATGCTGGCCGACTTCATGGTGAGGTCGTCGCCTTCCTGCCAGAGCACTTCGCAAACACGCACGACCTCGCGCTTGCCCTTGATGGCGATGCCGTCGATCTCCCGCGAGGACTGGCGCAGCAGCAGCGGCAGCGCGTCGATGGCCTCGCCGGTGGTGATGATCTGCCCGCCCTTGGCCAGCGCCGTCATGCGCGCGGCGACATTGACCGTGTCGCCGAAGACGTCGTTGTTCTCCTCGATGGCCGGGCCGAAGTGATAGCCGACACGGATCGCCAGCTTGACGCCGGAAACCGGCGGCAGGTCCTCGACCCGCTGCTGCATGTCGCAGGCGGCCTGCATGCCCTCCTCGGCCGTGTCGAACACGGCCATGATTTCGTCACCGATGGTCTTGATCACGCGGCCCTTGTAGCTGGCGACGACGTGATCGACGCGGTTGAGGCAGCGCTCGACCGCGCGCAGCGCCTCGGCGTCGCCGAGCCGCTCGTACAGCCGCGTACTGCCGGCGACGTCGGCGAATAGCACGCAGAGATTGCGAGGGGTTTCAGTCATGCGCGTTTGAGTTCCATGCGCTTGCGCGCACTGGCGTCCGCGGCGTGGTGAGAGGCGTAGACATCGTGGGCCGCCGCCTCGCCATGGCCAAGGTCCACCGGATGGCCGAGATCGGCCAGCGCCGAGCCGAGCGCCGACAGGCACAGCATCACGTTCTCGATCTTGCAGGAATGGCCCATCAGTCCGAAGCGCCAGATCTTGCCGGCCAGCGGGCCGAGGCCGGCGCCGATCTCGAGGTTGAAGTCATTGAGCAGGCGCATCCGTACCGCGGCCTCGTCGATTCCCTCGGGCACGAACACGGCGTTGAGCTGCGGCAGGCGCGCGTCCTCGCGCACCAGGAACGCGAGGCCCATCGCCTCGAGGCCGGCCTTGAGCGCCAAATGATGATGGCGGTGGCGGGTCCAGGCATTCTCGATGCCCTCCTCGCGCAGCAGCACCAGCGACTCGTGCAGGCCGTAGAGCGCGTTGATCGGCGCGGTGTGGTGGTAGGTGCGCTTGCCCCCGGGCGCGTTCCAGTATTCGAGCACCAGGGAGAGGTCCATAAACCAGCTCTGGCACTTCTTCTTGCGAGCCTTCACGCGCTCGACGGCACGCTCGGAAAAGGTCACCGGCGACAGGCCCGGCGTACAGGACAGGCACTTCTGGCTGCCCGAATAGACCGCGTCGATGCCCCAGGCATCGACCTGCAGCTTTGATCCACCGAGGGAAGTGACCGCATCGACGATGGTCAGCGCGCCGCGCTGCCGCGCGATGCCGGCGAGGGTGCGGGCGTCGGAGAGAGCGCCGGTGGAGGTCTCGGCCTGGACGAAGGCGACGACTTTGGCATCGGGATGGGCGCGCAGCGCATCCTCGAGCTTGTTGGGGTCGACCGGTGCGCCCCAGGCATCCTCGACCACCACGGCCACGCCGCCGCAGCGCTCGACGTTCTCGATCATGCGGCCGCCGAAGACGCCGTTGCGGCAGACGATGACCTTGTCGCCCGGCTCGACCAGATTGACGAAGCAGGTCTCCATGCCCACCGAACCGGGGCCGGAAACGGGAAAGGTCAGCGCGTTCTTCGTCTGGAAAGCGTAGCGCAGCAGGTCCTTCAATTCCTCCATCATGCCGACGAAGGCGGGATCGAGATGGCCGATCACCGGCTGCCCCAGCGCGTTCTGCACGCGCGGGTGCATGTCCGAAGGCCCGGGGCCCATGAGGATGCGCTGCGGCGGATGGAAGGAGCGGATCTTGGCGGCGGAAGTCATGGGGTAGCGAATCAACGTTGCAAGGCCTTGAATTCTAGCGGAATGACGGCTGGGTCGGAAAACTCTTCGGCGTCGAAAGCCGTGTCGCCGTCGGGGTCGGGCCGGCCCGTCGCCCGGAGATGGGCGAAGTCGAACAGCTTCGCGTCCAGCAGGTGCGAGGGCACCACGTTGGCCAGGCTGCGGAACATGGTCTCGATGCGGCCGGGGAAACGCTTCTCCCATTCGAGCAGCATCTGCTTCACCTGCTGCCGCTGCAGGTTGGGCTGGCTGCCGCAGAGATTGCAGGGAATGATCGGGAAGTCGCGCACCCTGGCCCAGGCTTCGAGGTCCTTCTCGCGGCAGTAGGCCAGCGGACGGATCACGATGTGGCGGCCGTCGTCGGAGACCAGCTTGGGCGGCATGGTCTTGAGCCTGGCCGCGAAGAACATGTTGAGGAACAGCGTGGCGAGGATGTCGTCGCGGTGGTGGCCGAGCGCGATCTTGGTCGCACCGAGTTCGCCGGCGACCCGATAGAGCACGCCACGTCTCAGTCTCGAACAAAGGGAACACGTGGTCTTGCCCTCCGGGATCACCCGCTTGACGATGGAATAGGTGTCCTCGTTCTCGATGTGGAAGGGGACGCCGAGATGCTTCAGGTAGTTCGGCAGCACCTCCGCCGGAAACCCCGGCTGCTTCTGGTCGAGATTGACGGCGACGATGTCGAAATGGATCGGCGCCTTTTCCTTCAGATGGAGCAGGATGTCGAGCAGGCCGAAGGAATCCTTGCCACCCGAAAGACAGACCATCACGCGGTCGCCGTCCTCGATCATGTTGAAGTCGGCGATGGCCTGGCCGACTTCGCGGCGCAGCCGCTTGGCCAGCTTGTTCGACTCGAAGGCGGCCTTTCCGGCCTGGCGGGCGGTCATGGCGCCACCACACAGCCTCGCCGCCGGGCCGTCCCAAGGCGAGGCGACACGCCGGCAGCGCCGGCAACCCGCGCCACGAGCACACCGACGCTCCCCGTGATAAGCGAGCGAAGCGAGGATGCGGGCTCCCCCTTCCGCGGGAAGGGGGTCGAGGGGAAGGGGGTCATAAGTGCGCGGTGCGGCCGCCGTCGACGTTGATCACCTGCCCCGTGATGTAGGGCGCATCGAAGACGAGGAATTTGACCGTGCGCGCGATGTCGGAAGGCGTGCCGACGCGCTTCAACAAGGTGTGCTCGACGATGGCGGCGCGCTCGGCCGGCGGGAAGCTGATCTCGCCCGCCGCATCCTCGGGCCACTCGACCGGGCCCGGCGCCACGGCATTGACGCGCACCGCCGGCGCCAGCTCGATGGCGAGCGAACGGGTGAGATTGAGCAGGCCGCCCTTGGCCGCGCAATACACGGGAAAACCCTTGAGCGGCCGCTCGGCATGGACGTCGGTGATATTGACGATGCAGCCGCCGGCAGCGATGAGATGCGGCGCGGCGGCCTGCGCCAGAAACAGCGGCGCCTTGAGGTTGGAGCCCATCAGGTCGTCCCAGGCCGCCGTGTCGACAGCGCCGACTTTTGTCGGGAAGAAAGAGGAGGCGTTATTGACCAGGCCGTCGAGCCGGCCGAAGCGCGCGACGACGGCGGCGACCAGCGACGATAGCGCGACGACGTCGAGCAGGTCGGCCTTGAACGCGGCGGCCGAATCGGTCCGCACGGCGTTAAGCTCGGCTGCCAGCGTTTCGGCCTCGTGCGCCGAACTGCGGTAATGGATGGCCACGCGGCTGCCCGCCGCGTGCAGCGTGCGGGCGATCTCGGCGCCGACGCGGCGCGCGGCGCCGGTGACAAGGATGACGGGAGCGTTCATGTGGCAAGTATACCGAGCACCCGCGCCGCCGCCGCAAAACCGAACGCGGCGGTGACGCAGACCGACGATCCGTAGCCGGCGCAACTGAGCCCATGCAGCCCGGCTTCGTCGATGTCGCAGGCCGCCCCCGCCACCGGCCGGCGGATCGGCTCGTCGGAATAGACGCAGGTCACGCCGAACTTCTTCTTCGGGTCCCGTGGAAATCCATACTCCTTGCGCAGCCGCGCCCGCAGCTTCGAGGCCAGCGCGTCCTGAGTGGTGCGCGATAGGTCGTCGATCTTCACCCGCGTCGGATCGCTGCGGCCGCCGGCGCCGCCCGTGGTGACCACCGGAATCTTCGCGCGGCGGCAGTGCGCGATCATGGCCGCCTTGGGCCTGACCTGGTCGATGGCGTCGATCACCGCATCGCACATCGGGATGAGTTCGGCCACGTTCTCCTCGGTGACGAACTCCTCGATGGTCTTCACCACACAGGATGGATTGATCGCGGCGATGCGCGCCTTCATCGCCAGCACCTTGGCCTGGCCGATGGTTTCGGTCAGCGCCTGGATCTGGCGGTTGATGTTGGACTCCGCCACATGGTCGAGGTCGATCAGCGTCAGCCGCCCGATGCCCGAGCGCGCCAGCGCCTCGGCCGCCCAGGAACCGACGCCGCCGATGCCGACGACACAGACATGCGCCGCCGTCAGCCGCGCCAGCGTGCCATGGCCGTGGAGGCGGTCGATGCCGGAAAAACGGCGCTGCGGATCGGCTTCGTGGGAATGGCTCATGCGGGTGGCAACCAGTCGAGATCGTCGGCGAAACCGCGTCGATGCACGCGCAAATTGAGCGGCTCCGCTCCCTGGCCCTGGTCGACGATCCAGCCTTGCGCCGCGCCGATATCGCCCAGCGCGTCGGACAAGTGACGTGCCTGGCGCGGGCTGCCAACGCCGGCCTTGACCTCGATGGTGGCGATGGCATCGCCACGCTCGAACAGCAGATCGACCTCGGCGCCCGCGGCCGTGCGCCAGAAAAACGGCTGGGAGAACGGCCGGGCCAGGCGTTCGCGGCGCAGCAGGTCTTCGATCACGAAAGTTTCCCAACTCGCGCCGCGCACCGGATGCGCATCGAGATCTTCCGCCGAGCCGATGTTGAGCAGATGATGCAGCAGGCCGGTATCGCGCAGGTAGGCCTTGGGCGACTTGGTCAGACGCTTGCCGACATTGCGGAAAAACGGCGGCAGGCGCCGCAGCAGGAAAGTCTGCTCGAACACGTCGAGCGCGCGGGCGACGCGGGCGTGGCCGACACCAAGCGCGCCGGCCAGCGCGGAAACATTGAGCAGGCCGCCCTGCTGATGGGCGAGCATGGTGAGCAGGCGCCGCGTGAACACCGGGTCGGCCTCGATGCCCAGTTGCGGCAGATCGCGCTCGACGTAGGTGCGCAGATAAGCCTCATGCCATTCGCGAAAGTCGCCGCGCGCGGCATCGGGAAAGCCGCCGGCCAGCCACAGCCGCCGCCAGGGCAAAGGCGCCGGGCCGGTCGCCGCCTCGGTCGCCGTCAGCGGTTCGAGTTCGAGAATGCCGACCCGGCCGGCCAGCGACTCGGAAACGCCGCGCACCAGCGCGGGCTGGGCCGAGCCGAGCAGGATGAAACGCCCCCTCGCTTCGCGGGCCGCATCGATGATGCCGCGCAGCGCCTCGAACAATCCGGGAACCGCCTGTGCCTCGTCGAGAACCACGCCTCGAGTCTCGTTCGCCCGCGCACCGACGTGAAACGCCGGGTCTTCGGCGAACAACTCGCGCAGCCGCGGCGTTTCCAGGTCGAGATAGGCATGGTCGGGGAAAGCCGCGCGGGCGAGCGTCGTCTTGCCCACCTGGCGGGCGCCGAGGATAAGCACGGCCGGGAACTGGGCAGCCAGCACCCGCAGGCGGTCAGTGGCGAGACGACGATACATGAAGTGAGCAAGGATTCATAATATCCTTGCATATTTAATCATGTCGTAAGATATTGCAAGGATATTTAACGATGATAACGGGGCACCGAGGCAATTGCCTCCCTCCTGCCAGCGGGAGAAATTGGCAACCCTAAATCACTTAGCTGATTGCTGAACAAGCGAAAGCACTGATCTGGCACGGCTCATGGCCACATAATGCGTAACTAGATTCGGACTGCTTTTCGCAGGAGCAGGCAGGTCAACAACGATGATGGCCTCATTTTCTAGCCCCTTGAAATTCGCAATCTCCGCAAAACTAGTTTTTGCATTGGGGAAGTTCCTCAGCGAATATTCATCAAGCGTCACGATCTCATGCTTGAATTTTTCTGGCAACAAGGCAACGCAGGAATCCCCAACAGGATAAGGAGACAAGATCGTCACATCGCCTGGTGACAACCCTCCATGGTCAATGAGCTCAACGAGCTCATTCGCCAAAAGCTGTGCAGACTCATTCCGTGAAACACTGCGATACTCCCGAATTCTCGGTCCAGTTCCTGCTCCCCTTGTCCCCATATCCGCGCCGAGCGAAGTCTGTACTTTATCAAGGATGATGCGAGTGTTCCGGCAGTTTGTACGCAAAGGCACGCGCACTGGTTGTACGGATGCAAGGTAATCCATGGCTTCCTGATCGAAACTTCCGAACAAGCCGGCTTGGTTGTTGATGTCATGAAATATGCACCAGCGACCATCGCTCAGTCCTCCATTCAATACAGAATCCAGACAATCCAGGCTAGCCATATCGAATATGTCCTGGCCTTCATCAACGATCACAGCATCGAAGCTATCTAACCCTTGGCGTCGGCAGGCATTTTGAACTGCACTCACCAGCGAAACCGTTAATTTTGGAATGGAGAACCTTGCGTCCAAATAGTTTTTCAGCCATGGAGAGCGGCATACCAGTGCAACATTCATGTTTTCAGCTGTCCAGCGGCGAGCTAATTCCAGCGCCAGAAACGTCTTGCCGGTTCCTGCTCCTCCCGAACAAAGCACCCGGCGGTTGGCCGCGACGACATCCACCATGGCCATCTGATCTTCGGTCAATGTAGCAATGCGTTCCTCCGCGCCAAGCGCCTGCACATGTATAGGAGTGGCTGCCTCAAACTCTGGTCGCAAGTACTGGCGCAATTCTTTGAGCACAGGGGCAGTTGGATGCCGCTGGCCCCCATCCTTGCCCCTCCAATACTGGAACAATTTTTCTAACCAGCGCTCGATATCTTTGTAGCCCCGTGCATCGGCCACGGTTTTGGCATCCCACTCCGCGCCGGACACGGACCACTCACAATCCGGGAAAATTACGCCATGGCCGATCGAAAACTGTGCCAGTACCCGATCAGGAAGATTGGCGCGCAAATTGGTCATCAATCCGTGAAGGGCGGATTCAGCCTGCTTGAATGGTCCTTCATTGGACTCAGTAACATCGCCATACCGGTTGGTGTACTGCCAAATGCCGTTATGGCAGCCGACTCTGCCACCCTTCACCTCGAGAACAAATATCCCATGGGGGCAGCAGATCAGAAAATCTATCTCTCCGAAGCGCTTGTAGGCATGACGTGTCAGATTAAGCGAGTGATATGCCGTGAAAACGCCATCTTGCTCACTGGCAAAGGCTGCACGCAATCGGTCGAAAACCCGCTTCTCTGCTTGGCTGTGCGTGCCATGCGGCGTGTCGGGAATCATGCGCATTGTGCGTTCACGCCTTCAGCAGATCACGAACCTTGCGATCCTGCTTGTCGGATATGGGTGCGCTTGCCAGTGCACTAAAAAATTTCTCGCGATCTACCTCGGTCTCCACAGCTTTGGCCTCACCTGCAACGATGATGTGCATCCCACCGCCATCGACAAGCAGCCGATAGTCACCCTTGCCCAGACTAACACGGGTCTGAATACAGCCCCATTTGCATTCCCGCGCCAGAACCAACGCAGCATCTTTCTGGGCGGCGCTCCAGCCTTTTGGGCCGAACGAAAACAACTCTCGCAATGGCAATGGTCTGGATGGTGGCGACCCAAGGTTAAGGCCGGTACCGGCCATATGATGAGCCATTGCTGCCATACGGTGCGAAATGGCAACCTGAGAACCGGGAAAATTGCGCAGTTGAAGCGGCAGCCCCAGCCAACCATCACGGGCAGCGAACAGAATAGCGGCGGCGATGATGTCCGATTCTGTCAGCAGGGGATGTTTGAACGACAGCAGGTCGGCGCATTTTTCACGCAGAAAGAACAACGTCAGGACGCGCGAGAATGACTTCGAATGGCATTCGAAAATCTCAGTGATCGTGCTGTCGGTAAAGCTTGCAATGGTGCGCAGGTCATTGACCAATTTCACAAGTGCAATCTTCATCCGTTCGTCCAAGCCATCGCCTGCCGATCCCAGATAGTCGAGCACCACCTCTAGCGGCGTGACTGGATCATCGGAGAACCGGCATGCCGCCACCTTCATGACGGCACCCCAATATAACCTGCTCGAAATATCGCCGGTATCGATGGTCTGACCCGTCTGCATCCACATCCCTAGCGACGAAATCAGCGGATCGGTAATGGATTGCACGACATCTGCCTCGGCATCGAAAGCCAATCGACACGCTTGCATGCCTACTTCGCCAAGATTGCCCAGTCGCAACAACATGGCCATGACCCCGCCAGCCGCGAAAGACGCATCAAGGACAACCTCTTTCGAGGGAATATCAATGCCGGATGGCGGCCAGTGCCATCCGGTGGCTTTTGAGAAAGCGGGGGCGCTGACCTCCCGCTTGAAGTCCAGCAAGGGCACGTTTCCGAAATCCCGCGCATCGGCTTCGCAAGTGGCTCTGTTCTCGCTCGACTGGAAAGCGATGGAAGTCACCCAAGTAACAGGCAGCGGGGCCGGAATAAGCAAAATCTGTTCACTGCCATCCAGCCCGTCGGGGAAATTCACTTCCTTCGCCAGCCCCTCCGAGTCGATGGCCATCACCTTGCCATGCAAGGATGCCAAATTCATGGTGGCGATGCATGGGATGAGGTGCTTACGTTCGCTGACGGAATAGGCAATGGCAGCCTTGGGGACATCATTCGCAAAAAGTGGAATCCAGCCGGGATAAGCTGCCAGCGTGTCCTGGTAATACTTTTTACCAAACCCCATGGGCGGCATGACCAGCCCAGCGGCCAGCATGTACAGAAAATTCAGATGGTTGCTCACCAACAACCAGCGTGTCGGCACCCTGGTTGAGGACGTAAGGTTGGCCACGGGAAACATATCTGTGCTGGTGGGTTCCATTACTGGCGCTCCAGAATCTCATTGTCTTGCGGGAGGATGGCATCGACAGGGCAATGCTTGCCGGCCTCTTTCAGCGTAATGACCCCCTCCTTGGCGCGGGCGACCATGACGTAGAAAAGGCGTTTTGTTTTATCCTGATTTTGGGTATTGCAAAAATGCTGATTGATATCCGCCAGAAATACCGTATCGAATTCGAGCCCTTTGCATGACTGGGCATTGATCACCATGATCCCGCCTTCGTTGAAGTGTATAGCTGGGCTTGAACCAGAAGAATAGGTTTGGACGGCAGGGGGGCCATTGTCGAACTTAACGGTGGCCTTAGTCTTCATTAGTGCTTCGAAGTAGCGCTCACGAGTCTTGTTATCCGGCGCGATCAAACCAATGAGCTTCTCTGGTGCCATATCCGCGTTTTTCAAAATACGCTCAATCAGATTCTGGAAATCGCTCTGCTCATAGATATGGAGTATTGGGCGGATGGCGGATGGTCTATTTGGTAGTGCTGGCGGAGGGCTGGCGGGGTCGCCTGTATAGAATTCGCGTGCCAAGCGAGCTATGGGGTAGGAATTTCTGTAGTTATCTTGTAGCTCAATGACATCATTGGGTGCAATGCCCAGACCATTCTGGATTTCCTGCCTTGTACTGTTCTGGCCAGGGACAATTTGTTGGTTCTGGTCGGCAACCGCATAGACGTTTTCAAACCCCAGGTTGAAAAGTGCCTGATAGAACTCAGGCGGCATGTCCTGCCCTTCGTCGATGATCAGAAACGGACGTTTTGCATGCCCAAGATGGGGTGAAGCAGCGATGATTTCTGATGTACGAACCCAGTCAATCTCTTGCCAACCATTTCCATTTGGGGGGAGCTTCGGAATGGCCTCTCCCGCTGCTGCTTTGAAAATACTTGCGAACCAACTTTGCCACTGTTGGCTGCACAACTCCCTACCAAACAACTGCCGACTCGCTTGGTTCAACAGTTTGTTGTAAACGAGGAAAACATAATTATCCTTGTCCTCCCGATGGCGTCGTGCCCGCAGCAACGCGAGTACCGATTTTCCCGTACCTGGTCCGCCGATAATGAGGTGTTGCCCCTGCTTCGGCAGCGCACGAGCATCTTCTTGCTCTTTGCTAAGATCTTGGATCCCCGGTAGATTAAATTCGCGTTTTGCCATAACAGACTTAATCCAAATAATTTAGAAATGCAGGCATGCCGGTTGTTGCATCACCTTTGATGAACGTCCGATCCAGCAATACATTGCCGTATGCGCAACTCGGCTCGGGGATCAATGCGCAGGCATGGCAGGCTGCACGGTTGAGCAGGCTGGGTCCTTGGCCGCCATGTTCAGAACACACCGGGTCGAGTGAACACCACTCTGCATGGTCAAATACGCTGGACAGCAGGAGCAAAAACCGCTCCGGTGTAGCAAGCTCGGCAAGCCCGCCCAAAGAACCCACTACATCTGGCACCGCCACATAAACCAGAATTCCCGACATGGGCAACTTGCCTGCTGTGCAGTAGATGCGCTCTTTCAGTGAAGCCGCCGGGTAGCCTGCCTCGGTCTCCAGTTGCCGGATCAATAGGTGTGCGAGTGTGTGCAGCAGCAGAAAACGCGGGGTAACGGTGATCTCGGGGTCAAATCGCAAGCCGGTGGCAACAAAGCGGCGCTGGAAGTCATTGGAACGTTCCCCGAGGGTCGGGTGGGATTCCCATCGACTCAGCAAATCCTCGTCCAGGCTGAAAAATACGCCTTCCCCATAGAGTTCCAGCGCGGGTAGCCAGGTACTCTCGCCAATGATGTCAGGCTTCACCTCCTTAGGCGTCGCGCAAAAATAACATGACTAAGTATTCTTCCGTGTTGGCAAGACCGCATAGTTCCAGTCGCCGTGAAACTTATCCAATTTGAGATTGAGGGAGGCCAACTCTGCATCGGTGATCTTGATGCCGGTCGGGTACTT
>JAUYFI010000155.1 GCA_030691075.1 Sulfurisoma sp.
CGCCGGCGTGCAAGATTGCCGGCATCGACCTGCGCACCCTCCAGCGCTGGCAGGCCGCCGATGGCCTCGTCAGCGCCGATCGCCGGCCGCAGGCCGTGCGCCCGGTACCCGGCCATGCCCTGAGCGAAGCGGAGCGTGCGCGCGTGCTTGCCGTGGCCAACGAGCCGCGCTTTGCCGCCGTGCCACCCGCGCGCATCGTACCCATGCTGGCCGACGAAGGCGTCTACCTCGCCAGCGAGTCCACCTTCAGCCGCGTGCTGAAGGCGCATGGGCAAACCGCTCACCGCAGGCGGGCCAAGGCACCCAAGACAGTGGTAATGTCACGCATCATTCAATCGATGCCTGAGCGAGGGACAATTTCACAAATGTGGGTATCCAAGCGGGTATCGTCAATGGAATGTTTCATGTGTGACAAGTTCCCGCGAGCCATTAATTCGATTGTCGCCTACCCGATGCGGGTGCGCGACTTCACGAAATTTAGCTTCACCGACGTGCTGTTTCCCGCTGGCGCCGCGGCACCGGACGACTGAATCATGGGGCGGCTGTGGCGACGCTTTTCCCTATTGGCGCTGCTTGCATTGCTCGCGGCCTGCGGCGGGGGCCAGAAAGCATCGCCGCTGCCGGCGGGATCTTCGGTGCTGGCCTTCGGCGACAGCGTCACCTTCGGTACCGGCGCGGCGCCGGGCGAGGACTACCCGACGCAGCTGGCGGCGATCAGCGGCTGGAATATCACCAATGCCGGCATTCCCGGCGATACCGCCGAGGCGGCCAGGGGGCGCATCCGCGCCGCCATCGAGCAGTCGCAACCGGCGCTGGTGATCGTCGAACTCGGCGGCAACGATTTTCTGCGCCGCCGGCCGGAAGGCCAGATCAGGGAAGATTTGCGCGCGATCCTCAACGAGATTCGTCACGCCAATATCCCCGTCGTGCTGGTGGCGGTGCCGCGCTTCTCGCTGATCGGCGCGGCGGTCGGCGCGCTACCCGATGCCGAGTTGTACGAGAAACTGGCTGAGGAGGAGAAGGTGCCGCTGGTGGCCAAGGTGTTCGCGCGCATACTCTCCGATCCGGGCCTCAAGGCCGACCATATCCATCCCAACGCCGCCGGGTACCGCCAGCTGGCCGAGGGCATCGCCGAGGGCCTGCGGCGGGAGAGTTATCTGGCGAAATAAGTCGGCGCTGGCGGGACGGCGCTGCCGCGGCGCCGTGTCAGCTTCCCGAAATCTGGCCATGGCTATACTTGCCGGCTTGGAAAGAGGAGGGCGCGAACATGGGCTTCAAGGCTTATCTGATCGAACAGCAGGACGGCAAGGTGTCGAGCCGCTTCGCCGACTTGGATGAAGCCGGCCTCGATCCCGGCGAGGTGACGATCCGCGTCGCCTATTCCAGCGTCAATTACAAGGATGCGCTGGCGGCTACCGGCGCGGGGCGCGTCATCCGCCGCTTTCCCTGCATCGGCGGCATCGATCTCGCCGGTACGGTGATTTCCAGCGCCGACCCGCGCTTCGCCGTGGGCGAGCAGGTGATCGCGACCAGCTACGATATAGGTGTAGCCCATCACGGTGGTTATGCCGAAGTCGCGCGGGTGCCGGCCGACTGGGTGCTCAAGTTGCCGGCCGGGCTCAGCCTCAAGGACGCGATGGCCCTCGGCACTGCGGGCTTCACTGCGGGCCTGGGCATCGTGCGCATGGAAGAGAACGGCCTCAAGCCGGGCAAGGGGCCGGTCATCGTCACCGGTGCCACCGGCGGCGTCGGCAGCCTCGCCATCGACATACTGGCGGGCCTCGGCTACGAAGTCGTGGCCCTGACCGGAAAGGAGACTGAAACCGATTACCTCAAGGGACTCGGCGCCAGTGAAGTGATGCTGCGGCAGTCGCTCGACCTCGCCAGGATCAAGCCGCTGGGCAATGAAATGTGGGCGGGCGCCGTCGACAATCTCGGCGGTGACGTACTGTCGTGGATCGCCAGCACCATGAAGCAGGGCGGCACGATCGCCAGCATCGGCCTGGCGGCCAGCATGAGTTTCAATACCACGGTGGCCCCCTTCATCCTGCGCGGCGCCTGCCTGCTTGGCATCGACTCGGGCTATATCGGTGCACCCTATCGCAGCGGCGTCTGGCAACGCCTGGCGGGCGACATGAAACCACGCCACCTGGCGGCGATGACGCGAACCATCGCCTTTGCCGATCTGCCGAAGGTGTTCGACGACTTCATCCAGGGCCGCGCCCACGGTCGTATCGTGGTTAAAGTCGCCGCCTGAATATCCATCAAATAATGACGAGGGGGCAGAACATGGCCAGCTACAAGGAGTTTTACCAGCGTTCGATTGAACAGCCCGATGCCTTCTGGAGCGAACAGGCGCAACTGATCGACTGGCACAAGCCGCCGCAGAAGGTTTGCGACTATTCGCGGCCGCCCTTCGCCAACTGGTTCGGCGGCGGCGAGACCAACCTCTGCCATAACGCAGTGGATCGCCACGCGGCCAAGCGGCCAAACGACCGCGCCCTGGTCTACATCTCGACCGAAACCAACGAGGAGAAGATATACAGTTTTTCCGAGTTGAAGTCCGAGGTGATGCGCATGGCGGCGATCATGCAGTCGCTCGGCGTGGGCAAGGGCGATCGCGTGCTGATCTACATGCCGATGATCGCCGAGGCCACCTTCGCGATATTGGCCTGCGCCCGCATCGGCGCCATCCATTCCGTCGTTTTCGGCGGCTTCGCCTCGGGCTCGCTGGCGACGCGCATCGACGATGCCAAACCGAAACTCATCGTGTCCAGCGACGCCGGCATGCGCGGCGGCAAGGCCGTTCCCTACAAGCACCTGCTGGACGAGGCCATCAAGCTCGCCCAGAGCAAACCGGCCAGGGTGCTGATGATCGATCGCGGCCTCGACAAGGCTTTCAGCAAGGTCGAGGGCCGCGACGTCGATTACGCCACGCTGCGCGTCCGGCATATGGACGCCAAGGTACCCTGCGTCTGGATGGAGTCGTCCGAGCCGTCCTACATCCTTTACACCTCCGGCACCACCGGCAAGCCCAAGGGTGTGCAGCGCGACACGGGTGGCTATGCGGTCGCGCTGGCGGCCTCGATGAAGCATATTTTCACCGGCTTCGCCGGCGAGACCATGTTCTCGACCTCCGACATCGGCTGGGTGGTCGGCCACAGCTACATCATCTACGGCCCGCTGATCGCCGGCATGGCCACGGTCATGTACGAAGGCACGCCGATCCGGCCCGACGCCGGCATCTGGTGGCGGATCGTCGAGAAGTACAAGGTCAATGTCATGTTCTCGGCGCCGACCGCGGTCCGCGTGCTGAAGAAGCATGATCCGGCCTATCTCAAGAAGTACGACCTGTCTTCGCTCAAGCACCTGTTCCTCGCCGGCGAGCCGCTCGACCAGACGACGCACGAGTGGATCATGGGCGAGTTGAATCTTCCGGTGATCGACAATTACTGGCAGACCGAGACGGGCTGGCCGATGTTGTCGACCGTGCGCGGCGTCGAGGACACGAAAATAAAGTTCGGCACGCCGGCCTTCCCTGTCTACGGCTTCAATCTCAAGATCTTCCGCGAGGACGGGACGGAGTGCGCGCCGAACGAGAAGGGCATCGTCGGCGTGCTGCCGCCGCTGCCGCCGGGCTGCCTGACGACGGTCTGGGGCGACGACGACCGCTTCGTCAAGACCTACTTCTCGCTGTTCAAGGAGCCGCTGGTCTATTCCTCCTTCGACTGGGGCATCCGCGACAACGACAACTACCACTTCATCCTTGGCCGCACCGACGATGTGATCAACGTTGCCGGCCACCGCCTCGGCACGCGCGAGATCGAGGAGGCGGTGCAGGCGCACAGCGCCATCGCCGAGGTCGCGGTGGTCGGCGTCGCCGATCAGATCAAGGGCCAGGAGCCGGTGGCCTTCGCCGTCGTGAAGGATGCGGCGAGGATCGCCACGCCCGAGCTGCGCGAGGCGCTGGAGAAGGAAGTCAAGAAGACCGTGGACGAAAGTCTCGGCGCCATCGCCCGGCCCAAGCGCGTGCATTTCGTCACCGGACTGCCCAAGACGCGTTCCGGCAAGATGCTGCGCCGTTCGATTCAGGCGCTGGCCGAGGGCCGCGATCCGGGCGACCTAACGACCATCGACGACACGTCGACGCTGGAGCAGATCAGGCAGGCGCTGGCCGGCTGATTTTTACATGGTGCACAGCACTGCTGTCCGGTTAAATGAGGGGGTAGATCGCTGAAAGCCATGACTGACGTGGGATTCCAGGCGACGAAGGGTGGTGTCGATTTGAACGGCAAAATAGGGTTCCGGGAAGCCAAATGGCGTGTAGGTCGCACCGGAAGTTTTCTGGGCGTCCTCGTTGCTGTATCGGGGACCGTCGTCTACAGCGCTTATATTGAATGCGCTACTCATAGTCTTCGTTTTACGGCGAAGGCGGTTACCGACCAAGTAAATTCGGAAGTGAATGCCGGATAGCTGAAGCCTTTACGGCTTCCAGCGCAGAGAGGAGAATCCGCGCCTCTCGTACGGGCTTGTGATATTGCCGCATGATGGGACGTGCGTTCCGCAATTTACCTCACCGAGTCCATGCCGCCGGTAATGTTTGTTTGCCGTCCCATTGCGGACTTCGCACCAGTCATGCAACACGTCGATTGGATGGCGGTTCCTGGCCGGTTGCAGTCGTTTTTCAACTGAAAAAAGTCGGCGCTGGCGGGACGGCGCGGCTCCAGGTTACGGAGCAGGCCCAGGCCACGGTTGCCGCCGATCTTGCGACTGCCGCGGCGACGGGGTGCTCGCCGGGGGTGTCCGGCCGTATTGTCTGAGCGGCGCAGCCGCGAGTTTAGCGGCCGGCCGGCGGGCGCGCCGGCGCAAGGGGACTCGCAGGGCGGGAGCGCGTGAGGCGGCGGCCGTGGCCTGGGCCTGCGGCGCGCCCGAAGGCGCCAACAGAGTCGCATCCGGTATCATTGGCCGATGCCAGGACCTTGTGAGTATTTCAGCGCCACTGCGATGTTCCACGCCCACGAGCATATGTCGATGCATGTGCATGGCAAGTGCATTTTCGCGCCCGAGCGCCTCGCCGGGAGGCTGAAATGAGCGCATCCGTCATCGACATCGTCGCCGCCGAGCCGGCCGGGGACTGCCGGCTTCGCCTGGATTTCGACGACGGCAGCGAGCAGGTGGTCGATTTCAAGCCCTTCCTGTCGCGTTCGCCGCACCCGGACATTCGCGCCTGCCTCGATCCGGAGCGCTTCGGGTCGTTCCGGATCGAGCACGGCGAACGGGTCTGGGGTGACTACGCGTCGTGCTTTCCGATCATGGATATTTACAGCAACCGGCTGGAAGGCCACGCGGCGCTCGACGAGGCGGCCTGATCCATGTTCAAGACCCTCGGAGATTTCGTCGGCAACACGCCATTGGTGCGCCTCAAGCGCATCCCCGGCGCCGACAACGAGCGCCGCAACAACGTCATTCTCGTCAAGCTCGAGGGCAACAACCCGGCCGGCTCGGTGAAAGACCGGCCGGCGCTGTTCATGATCCGCCGCGCCGAGGCGCGCGGCGAGATCGAGCCCGGCGACACGCTGATCGAGGCCACCTCGGGCAACACCGGCATCGCGCTGGCGATGGCCGCGGCCATGGGCGGCTACCGCATGATCCTGGTGATGCCGGAAAACCAAAGCCTGGAGCGGCGACAGACCATGAAGGCGTTCGGCGCGGAACTGGTGCTGACGCCGAAGGCGGCCAGCATGGAAGGGGCGCGCGACGAGGCCGAACGGCTGGTGCGCGAGGGTCGCGGCATCATGCTCGACCAGTTCGCCAATGCCGATAATCCCCAGTCGCACTACGAGGGTACCGGGCCGGAGATATGGCGCGACACCGAAGGCCGCATCACCCACTTCGTTTCCAGCATGGGCACCACCGGCACCCTCATGGGCTGTTCGCGCTACTTCAAGGAAGTCAATCCGGCGATCCAGGTCATCGGCTGCCAGCCCGAGGAGGGCTCGCAGATTCCCGGCATCCGCAAGTGGCCGCAGGCCTACCTGCCGAAGATATGCGATTTTTCCCGCATTGATCGCCTCGAATTCGTCGGGCAGCAGGAGGCCGAGGAAATGACTCGCCGCCTGGCGGCCGAGGAGGGCATTTTCGCCGGCATCTCCTCCGGCGGCGCGCTCTGCGTCGCGCTGCGCATCGCCGCCGAGGTCGAGAGCGCCGTGATCGTCAGCATCGTCTGCGACCGCGGCGACCGCTACCTGTCTACCGGTGTTTTCCCGGCCTGAACTGCTGCTCGGCGCTCTTTGTGGCAAGGGCGTTGACCTTGGTGGCCGTCCCCGGAAATGGTGGAGGAATCCGATCGAATATGCCCGCCACGCGGTTACTCGGGGCGAACAGGGTTCCGCTGTTCGGGTGAGTTATCGTTCGTGGTGAGTAGCCTTGCCGTGCAAGGCGTATCGAACCATGACCGCCGCTGTTCGAGCAGCACGCGCGCGAGGTGCGGGGCCAGGCGCCACCGGGAACTTCCGCCCACCTCGCCGGGCCGTCCCAAGCGAGGCATACCCCCTGTGGGGCGCTGATTACTCGCCCAGTTCGATCTGGCCGTTGATGGTGACGGTGATGTTCGACTCGCCGGCCTCGACCGGCATCGGCGCCGCGTCGGCGGTCATCATCGCGGCGCGGTAGAGCGGCTGTGGCAGGTGGCCGCCGCCGATGTTCATGCTGCGGATCCTGTGGGGCTTCTTCAGCGCGGTGGCATAGCGCGCGGCCTTGGCCTGGAAGGATGCAATGGCTTCGAGCGCGGCCTCGTCCTCGGCGGCGCGGCGCGTTTCCGGCGCCGGCACGAAGCCGACCTGGCTGACCGCGAGCTGTGTTTGCAACTTGCCGAGCAGCGTCGACAGCGCGGCGTCGTCGCGGCTTTCCAGCACGAGTTCCGAGCGCATGCGCCAGCCTTCGATGTTGCGGCTGCCCTTGCCGTAGATGGGGTAGGTGTGGCTGTTGCCGGTCTTCACCGTCACGCCCGGCTGGGCCTTGGCGGTGGCCAGCCCGGCGGCGATGGCGGCATTGACGCGGCGCGCGATGTCGGCGGCGTCCGGGCCG
Source organism: Sulfurisoma sp. (assembly GCA_030691075.1). Taxonomy (GTDB): domain Bacteria; phylum Pseudomonadota; class Gammaproteobacteria; order Burkholderiales; family Rhodocyclaceae; genus Sulfurisoma. The sequence goes on from JAUYFI010000155.1 coordinate 7,087, forward strand.
CTGATCTCGGCATAGGCGGTGGCGCGGCCGAGGTCGTTGGGCACACTCCTTTGCACGTCGACGCGAAAGTCGATCAGAGTTCCGGCCGGCTTGGCGGGGGTCTGGGCGCTGACGGGAAGGGCCGTCAACAGGGCGACGGCGAGGGCAAGGCGATAATTCATGAGGTGATCTCCTCGAGTTGTGCGCGGTAGCGACTTGCGTTGTCGACATAGTGCCGGGCGCTGTACAACAGCCGGGCCACTTCCTCGTCGGTGAGTTCGCGCACCACCTTGCCCGGCGAGCCCATCACCAGCGAGCGGTCGGGAATCACCTTGCCCTCGGGAACCAGGCTGTTGGCGCCGATCAGGCAGTGGCGGCCGATCACCGCGCGGTTGAGCACGATGGAGCCGATGCCGATCAGCGAGCCGTCGCCGATCGTGCAGCCGTGCAGCATCGCCATGTGGCCGACGGTGATGTCACGGCCCAGCGTCAGCGGCACGCCCTCGTCGGTATGCAGCACCGAACCGTCCTGGATGTTGCTGTTCGCGCCGATGACTATGGGATCGTTGTCGCCGCGCAGCACGGCATTCCACCAGACGCTGGCGCCGGCGGCGAGGCGCACGTCGCCGATCACCGTGGCATTGGGGGCGATCCAGGCGGTGGGGTCGATCAGCGGGGCCTTGTCGGCGATGCGGAAGACGCTCATGGTTCAGGTTTTGGCGCGCGTGGCGTCGGCCCAGCAGTTCGGCGTCTCGTAGAGGCGCACACGCTCGAGGCGCAGGTGGTTGCCGAAAACGTCCTGGTAGGCGGGGTCGAGCATGGCGAAGGCAAGCTGTGCCAGGTTCTCGGCCGTCGGCACGACGTCGAGCAGCACGGTCTTGTGGTCCGGCAGCGAGCCGAGGAAGGCGACGACGAGGGTGTCGCCGGAATAGGCGAGGAAGGCATGGTCCCAGTTGGCGACCACGCAACGTTGCGCAATCGCCTTCACCTCGGAGAAGTCCATCACCATGCCGTTCTCCGGCTGGCCGGAGGCAACGATCACGTCGCCCGACAGCGTGATCTCGATGGCATAGCGGTGCCCGTGCAGGTGGCGGCACTGACTCTTGTGATCGGGGATACGGTGGCCCGCGTCGAATTCGAGGCGGCGTGTGATCTGCATGGCTTCGGAGGGATCGGCGATAATGAAAAGATGAAGAAAGTATATCAGCCGCAATGCTGACGACCACCGACCACAGCCGCGATGCCGCGGGCCTGCGCTACGTCTATCCGGTCGTGTCGCGCCGCGCCGGCGGCATCTCGATCGGCATCAACCTCAATCCCAACAACGCCTGCAACTGGCGCTGCGTCTATTGCCAGGTGCCGGACCTCAAGCGCGGCGGCCCGCCGCCGATCGACCTCGGTCTGCTCGAGGCGGAACTCGACGAGTTGCTGCGCCGTGTCGCCAGCGCCGACTTTTTGGCGGAACTGGCGCCGCCTGGCGCGCGGCGTATCGTCGATGTCGCCTTCTCCGGCAACGGCGAGCCGACCAGCGCGCCGGAATTCGGCTCGGCGGTGGACATCGTCGAGCGCGTGCTGGTGCGCCACGGGCTGCTCGGCACGGTGAAAATTCGCCTCATCACCAACGGTAGCCTGGTCGACCGGCTGCGTGTGCGCGCCGCGCTGGCGCGGCTGGGGCAACTCGGCGGCGAGGTCTGGTTCAAGGTGGACGCCGTGTCCACCAAGGGGACTTCCTCCGGGGCGTCGCCAGCGCCGACTTTTCGCGTCAACGGCGTACGGCTCAACGCGGACACGATGCGCCGCCGTCTGCGGCTGTGCGGCGGGCTGGTGCCGACCTGGGTGCAGACCTGCGTGTTCGAATGGGATGGCTCGCCGCCGGCGGCCACCGAAGTCGCGGCCTACCTGGACTTTCTGGCGAGCATGAAGGATGCGGTGGCCGGCGTGCTGCTCTATGGCCTGGCGCGGCCATCGTGTCAGCCCGAAGCCGGGCGCCTCGGCCGCCTGCCGGAAATCTGGCTCGCCGAACTGGCGTGGAAAATAGAAAAACTCGGGCTGACCGTGCGGGTCAGCCCGTAGTCACGGCCGGAAGTGCGGGTCAGCCCGCCTTCTTGGCGGCCTTGGCGCGCTTCTTGAGGTCCTTGAACAGGTTCGACTCGTTGCTCTTGAGGAATTCGATGACCTCGTAGTCGTCGCGCTTGATCTTGCCGATGTCGATGTTCTCGACATGAACCAGGCGCAGCAGGTGCTGCACGGGGCGGGGCATGTTGCGGCCGCTCTCGTAGCGCGAACCGCCGCTCTGTGTGACTCCGAGTTGCGACCAGAATTGCTGCTGATTCAGGCCGAGCTTGCGGCGGATTTCGCGCGCGTCGATCTTTTCAATATTCTTCATAGGGTTACCTCGTTAGTTCGGTTTTGGAATCACTATCACTGAAGTGATAGGTCGCAAGCATAATGGATATCTGGATGTCACACAAGCAAATTTTCAGTCGACCTTTCCGGCGCAGTCGCCGGCCTCTTCCGCCGCCGGCCGCCGGCCGGATATAATCGCGAGCTTTTCCAAAGAGTTAATCCAACAAAGCACATGGCGCTCATAGTTCAAAAATACGGCGGCACCTCGATGGGCTCGCCCGATCGCATCCGCGACGTCGCCAGGCGCGTGGCGCGCTGGAAGGCCCAGGGCCACCAGCTCGTCGTCGTGGTTTCGGCCATGAGCGGCGAAACCAATCGCCTGATCGCGCTGGCCAGGGATATTTCGCCGCAGCCCGACGCGCGCGAGCTCGACGTGATGATTTCCACCGGCGAGCAGGTCACCATCGCCCTGCTGGCGATGGCCCTCAAGGACATCGGCCTCAAGGCCAGGAGCTATACCGGGGGCCAGGTCAAGGTGCTCACCGACAGCACTTTCACCAAGGCGCGCATCCTCGACATCGACGAGGCCAACATGCGCCGCGACCTCGACAACGACACCATCGTCATCGTCGCCGGCTTCCAGGGCGTGGATGAGCACGGCAACATCACCACGCTCGGCCGCGGCGGCTCCGACACCTCGGGCGTGGCGCTGGCCGCCGCGCTCAAGGCCGAGGAATGCCAGATCTACACCGATGTCGACGGCGTCTACACCACCGACCCGCGCATCGTGCCCGAGGCCAGAAAACTCGAGCGCATCACCTTCGAGGAAATGCTCGAGCTGGCGAGCCTCGGCTCCAAGGTGCTGCAAATCCGCTCGGTCGAATTCGCCGGCAAGTACAAGGTCAAGCTGCGCGTGCTCTCCAGCTTCGAGGAAGAGGGCAAGGAAACCAACGGCACGCTGATCACTTTCGAGGAAGACACCACCATGGAACAACCGATCATCTCCGGCATCGCCTTCAACCGCGACGAGGCCAAGCTCACCGTGCTCGGCGTGCCCGACCGCCCCGGCATCGCCTACCAGATCCTCGGCCCGATCGCCGACAGCAACATCGACGTCGACATGATCATCCAGAACGTCGGCCACGACGGCACCACCGACTTCTCCTTCACGGTCAATCGCGGCGAGTTCGCCCGCGCCAGGAATATCCTCGAGGAGCAGATCAAGCCCCATGTCGGCGCGCGCGCCATCGAAGGCGACAACCGCATCTGCAAGGTCTCGGCCGTCGGCGTCGGCATGCGCTCGCACCCGGGCGTGGCCAGCCAGATGTTCCGCGCCCTGGCCGAGGAAGGCATCAACATCCAGATGATCTCGACCTCCGAGATCAAGATCTCGGTGGTGGTGGACGAGAAGTACCTCGAACTGGCCGTGCGCGTGCTGCACAAGGCTTTCGAGCTCGATCAGGCCGCGGCCTGATCCTGGCACTTGCCATGTCGTTGGGACGGCTGTTTTTGGATACCGTCAAGCCCGATTCAACGCTCAAACAGTGCGATCGACTCGACGTGCGATGTCTGCGGGAACATGTTGCCGATGCCGGCACCGCGCAGCCGATAGCCTTGGTCATTCACCAGTATGGCGGCATCGCGCGCCAACGTGGCCGGACTGCATGAGACATAGACGATGCGTCGCGGATAGGGCTCGGTCAGCGCCTTGACCAGCGCGATCGCGCCCTCGCGCGGCGGATCAATCAGCATCTTGTCGAAGGAACCGAGCGCGGCCAGACTCTCCGTGGTTGCATTGAAGAGGTTGGCGACGTGGAACTCGGTGCGCTCGGACAGGCCGTTTGCCGCCGCATTGGCAAAGGCACGATCAACCAGTGTCTGGCTGCCTTCCACGCCCACGACCGTCGCACCGTGGCGCGCTATCGGTAGCGTGAAATTGCCCAGCCCGCAGAACATGTCGACGATGTTCTCGCCAACGCGCGGCGCCAGCAGGCCCATGGCGCGGCGCACCAGCATGCGGTTGATGCCGAAATTGACCTGGGTGAAGTCAGTAGGCCGGAATTGCAGCGTCACGCCGAAGTCCGGCAGCGCATAGTTCAGCAGCCCGGCATCGGCGGGATGAAACAGCGTGACCGTATCCGGTCCGCCTGTTTGCAGGTAAAAGACAATATTATTGGCATCGGCGAAGGCTCGCAACAGATCCTCGTCCGCCGCCGTCAATGGTTCGAGGATGCGCAGCAACAGAACCGTCTGATTGTCCGCGATCGCCACCTCGATCTGCGGCAGCCGATCCGGAATTGACATGGCGAACACCAGTTTGCGCAAGCTCGGCAGCAGCGCCGCAAATTCCGCCGGCAGTACCTTGCAGGTCTGCATGTCGGCGACGTAGCTGCTGAGCCGCTCGCGAAAACCCACCAGCACGCCGCCCTTCTTCGGCACCAGGCGCACCGACAACCGCGCGCGGCGGCGATAACCCCAAGCGGGGCCGACAATGGGCGGAAACATCGCTTCCGGCTTCAGCCGGGCAATATGCCAGAGCGCATCCTCGAGCACGCGCTGCTTCGTCGCCGTCTGCGCTCCCGCCTCGAGATGCTGCATGCTGCAACCGCCGCAGACGCCGAAATGCGGACACGGCGGCGTCACGCGCTGGCTCGATGCGCGGCGGATAGCGGTCACGCTGGCTTGCTCGTATGTTGGCTTGCGACGATGGCTGGCGTAGTCGACGTGCTCGCCCGGCAGGGCGCCCTCGATGAAAATTGCCTTGCCGTCGACGTGCGCGACCCCGCGTCCTTCGTGATCCAGTGATTCGATAATGGTCTCGGGCATGGCGAACGTCTCGAAAAAAGGCGCGATTATAACGTCCGCATGATTACGACACTACTGGGTGTCTGACCGCCACTTGAGCTAATGGAGCGTTCCAACAAACCGATTCCGATATCCCCGTTCGCCCTGAGCTTGTCGAAGGGAGCGTGTCGAAGGGAGCGTGTCGAAGGGAGCTTGTCGAAGACCGGTTCTGGCGCGGGCTGGCGGTTCGACCGTTCGACAAGCTCACGGCTCACCGCGAACGGTAACTGATTTGCTTGAACGAACTACTAGGGGCGTTACAGGCCGCGGACCCAGGCCGGGCGTAGCGGCGCGGAATCGGGGTGGGCGATGGCCTCGCGCACCCGCGCCAGCAAGCGTTCCTTGTCGGCGCCGAGGGTGCCCTTGAGGATCAGCCAGTTCGATGCATGGTCGGAGCGGAAGACCGTGCGGCGCAGTTCCAGCGCCGCGAGAAAACGTTCCATCTCGCGCAGCAGGCCGCCGATGTCCAGCGGCTGCCACTCGGGGAAGGCCGCGCGAAAGCGCTCTTCGCCCTTGGGGAAACTGACCACCAGCGTGGCGAGATACTCGGGCTGGGCGGCGTTGGCGAGTCGTGCCGAGTTATCGGCGTGCTGCTGCCACAGCGCTTCTCCGCCGAGTCCGTTGAGGATCATCACCGAGCGCCTGATGCCGGCATCGCCCAGCTTGGCGAGAGCGTCGAGGGTGGTGGCGTAGGTCTCGCCCTTGTCGACTTTCTCCAGCACCTCGTCGTCGCCGGATTCGGCGCCGACGTAGGCCATGGAGAGGCCGGCATCGGCCAACTCGCGCAGCTCGGCCACCGACTTCCTGCGCAGATTGCGCGGCAGGCAGTAGCTGGAAACGCGATGCACGTCGGGCAGGTGCAGGCGGATGGCTTGCAGCACCTCGAGCAGGCGTCGGGTCGGCAGCACCAGCGCGTCGCCGTCGGCGAGGAAGACGCGGCGCACCTCGTTGCCGAAACGTTCGCCGCAGCGGCGGATGGCGTCGAGCGTTTCGGCTTGATCGCGGGCGCGGAATTTCTTCCGCGGCTCCGTGTACATCTCGCAGAAGGTGCAGCGGTTCCACGAGCAGCCATCGGTGACCGGCAGGATCAGCGAGTCCGCCTCGCTCGGCGGGCGGAACACCGGATCGACATAACGAACGATGGGGACGGGAAACTCCGGGAACATGGCCGCGCCGCGCCGGCGGCGATCAGTCCTTGACGGAGCGATACTGCGCGGTCATGCGGTGGGTCGCGCCGGGGGCGAGCTGTATCACGTCATCAAACGCGTTGGCGGTCTCGACGCAGACCATCGCGGTCCAGCCGTCGGCGCCGAAGTCGCCCATCTTGTCGGCCTTCTCGTTCCACGGGTTCCACACGATGGTCGAGTGGCTGCCGGTGCTGGTGATGACGATGCGGCGGCCGAGCGCCGGGTCGCGGATCTCGCAGTGGCCGCTCGTGCCGAGATAGATGCGGTCGGTTTCCTGGGTGAAGCTCACCGCGCCATGCTGGGCCTTGCGCGTACTGCCGTCGACCTTGTCGATGAAGTCGCGGTTTTCGAGTCCCGTGATCGTGGTCTTGCGGATGTCGCCGACCTCGAAGTAGGTATGCAGGGCCTGGCCGAGTTCGAAGGGAGCGGTTCCGGTGTTGGTGGTGGCAAGTTCGACTTCGAGCTCGGGGCCGACGGTGATGATGTTCCTGACCGTCGAGGCGTGCGGCCATTGCGCGCGCGTCGCCTCCGATTGCACCAGTTCGAACTCGAGGCGAACGCGGTGGTCGGGCAGCACCCTGGCGTCGACGAGTTCCCACGGAACCGTGCGGGCGAAGCCATGGCCGGGGAGCCTGGCGTCCGTGGCGTGAGGGCCGAACCACGGCCAGCACACGGGCACGCCGCCGCGAATCGACTTGCCCGGCGCGAACTTGGCGAGCCTGGATAGCCAGATCAGCGGCGCGTGGCCGGCCGGCTGGTAGGTCATGACGTGGGCGCCCTGCAGGGCGATGCGGGCGGTGGCGTAGCGCGTCGTGACGTTGGCGACGGTGAAGCCCTCGGCGATGTCCTCGAAATTCAAAAAGTTATGCGAAGCGGTATCCCCTGGGACGGCGCTGGCGAGACGGCGATTCAGTTCGGCTGCCTGGTTCATTGCGGTTTTCCTTCGGTGTGTTTGGCGATGACGCCGTCGATGAATTGGGTCAGGAAACCCATGGTTTGCGCGCTGTGGAAGCGGTCGACCTCGACCCCATGGCTGTAGGCAATGATGGTCGGAAAACCGCGCACCTTGTGGCGGCCGGCGATGCGCATGTTCTCGTCGGCATCGACCAGCGCGAGCAGGAAGCGGCCGGCGTAGCCGTTCACCGCCGTGTAGAGAAGCGGTGCCAGCACGCGGCAGGGCGCACACCAGTCGGCGCTGATGTCGACCAGTATCGGGGTTTCGTGGGAACGGGCGACGACGAGTTGGTCGAAGTCGTCCTCGGTGACGTCGAAGGCAAGCGACATGATTTTCTCCCCTGCTTCAGCCGATCGCCCGCAGGAACTCGTTGCGGGCCTGGTCGGATTCGGCGAACGTTCCGGTGAAGGCCTGCGTCACCACGCGCTCGTCGCCGCGGCGGTCCTCGCCGAGCAGCAGGCACAGTTGCTCGGCCTCGACCACGCAGGCGGCGCCCCGCGCCATGCCGAAGTGCATCAGCGCCTCGGCGATGTCGCGGGTCATCCACTCCTGGTAGGTGAAGCGATGGCCAATGGCATCGACCAGCCGCGCGATGCGGCCGAAGCCGTGCAGCCGCCCGCCCGGCAGGTAGGCGACGTGCGCCACGCCACGGAAGGGCACCAGGTGGTGCGGGCAGACGCCGTGGATGGCGATGCCGCGCACCACCACCATGTCCGAGCGGCGGTCCTCGAAGCCTTCGCCCAGCGCCTCGGCCGGGTCGATGTCGTAGCCGCCGAGCAGGCGCTTCTGCCACAGCTCGCGCACCCGTTGCGCGGTCTTGCCGGTGTGCGTCGAATCGGGTGCCACGCCGCAGGCGCGCAGCAGGTCGGTGACGGCGCGCTCGAAGGCGGTGGGGTCGAACCGGCCCGGGCGCGGAATGCCGATGCCGCTGTCGGCGCCGGGCGGCGGGCAATGATCATCACATGCGGGCATGGCGGTTCAGGCAGACTGTAGAAGGTGGAAGTCGATGGCCGTGCTGGTCGCGATGCGCGCTCCCAGACGGTAGTATTTCAGCGATCCCGCCTGATTCTCGGTGATGACACTCCGCGGCGTCAGCGCCCCGGCCGCGGTGATCAGCCCGGCGGCATTGCCGAAGGCGGGCAGTTGCGGCAGCAGAATACCCTGCTGTCCCATCGCGAGGATGTCCTCGGACGGCAGTGGGATGACGCAGGCATTCGAGCTCAACAGCTGTACGCCGAGTTCGAGCGGCTCCCGCGTGCCCTGGTTGCCGCGGCGGACGAGGCAGATGTGAATCTTGCCGTGCTCGCGCGGTCGCAGCACGACCAGGTCGCCGATGGCCAGGGGCGGTGCCTCTCCGCCGAGATTGCGGATGCCGAAGCCGTCCGGACTTTCGTTGATCACCAGCCATTCGCCACTTTCCTCTTCCTCGCGGCGGGAGGAGTCGCTCTGGCGCCGCCCCAGCGACTTGCCGGCCAGCAGACGCAGGATGGCGGGCAGGCCGGCGATCATATCGACGCGCGGCTTGAACTGCATGCGGGAGAAGCGCCGCGGCGACGTGGCTGCGGCCGACCAGGCGTCGCGCAGCAGTCGCAGCGTTTCGAGCGGCAGCGGCTCGGCGGCACCCGCGGCGATCATGCGGTCGATTTCGGCAACGATGTCGGTGCAGTCGAGGGCGAGGCCTTGCGGCGGCGGCGTTTTGCCCTCGGGCAGGCGGGGCATGGACTGTGCCGGATGCCCGGGATCGCTCGCCACCAGAAAGCGGCAGGCCGCCTCGTCACTGGCGGCGCCAACGGCGTCGAGGCGGGCAAGGTTGGCCAGCCCGGCGATGAAGGCGTGGATCCGTCCCAGCTGCTCGCGCGGCAGCCGGCCGGGTTCGGCGAGGGCGAAGAGCAGGGCGGCGATGTATTCCCGCGTGATCGAGGTGCCGTCGCCATCGTTATCGGCCGCCGTCAGTCCGTGGCCGAGCGCGAGCCGGTAAGTTTCGTGCAGCAGCTTCCACGAGGCGGCAGAGGGAGAGGCATGGGCGCGAAAGTCGACCAACTGGCGGCGGGACAGGGTTTGCGTCGCGCGCCGGGCGGCGGCTTGCAGCATTTTGCCCGAGGGGTCGGATGTCTTGTCCGCGGCGACATCGGTCATCAGAGTAACGTAGCCCGTCGCCAGTGTCTTCAGCAGGGAGTCGGCGGCCAGCGCCGCCCGCAGCGCCGCCGGGGTCAGCGGCAGGCTGGCGGCTTCCGTGGCGGCTTCGAGCGCCGGCAGAATCTTCTCGGCTGCCGCGTCGCAGGCTCCGAGCAGCTTGAAGCGCATTTCGGGAGCGGCTTCCTGCGCGACCTCGGTGGCGAGGCGCTGCGCCAATTCGAGGGCGGCCGTTTCCGGTGGGGCGGTTTTGATGCCGGCGAGCCAGGCGTCCATATCCCGCGTCTTGCCACCGAGCGGTTGGCGCAGGAGATCGAACAGATCGGCGTGGAGCAGTTGCGATGCGTCCATGATGGACCAGGGTTCGTTGGCGTTGCGCCCATTATGCAAAAATCGCGGGATAGTTGCTTGGCGGCGAGGCCGGCATCCCGGCGACCTCAAATTCAAGTCCTTCCTCGAGTACGAAGGCCACTTGCGGCCCAGGCGCCGAGGACCCCGCCGGCCAACTATTTTCCGAACAGGCCCTTGACCGCCTGACCGACGCCCTGGGCGGCGCCGCCGGCGGCTTCGATGCCCTTCTGGCCGATGCTGCCGGCGCCCTTGGCGATGCCTTCGAGGCTGATGCCGAGGGTCTCGGCCATCGACGCGCCGAAGCGCGTGGCCAGGCTTTCGTTGAGCGAGAACCTCGGATCGTCGATCTTGCCATCGAGCACGAACTTGACCGCGATCTGGCCGCTGCGATCCTTCATCAGTCCGACCACGGCCTGGCGCGGCATGCCCATGAAACTGCCGCCGCGGCTGTCGAGTTCGAGTTGCTTCAGCGTGATGCTCCCCGGCGCCCGCAGCCGGTTGTCCTTGATGGTGGCCTGCAGGTCGAGGTCGAGCGTGCCGCGCTTGACGCCGGTCTCGGCGGCCTTGATCAGGTAGGGCTGCAGCGCGACGAGGTCGACATTGCGCAGCTTGCTGGCGATGTCCGAATCCTTGTTGGCGAAGCGCATCCAGCCGTCGATCAGCAGGCTGCCGTCATTGCGTTCGCCCTTGATCACGCCTTCGAGCCGCAGTTGAGATTTCTCCGCCAGGGCGGGCAGCGCGATGTCCGTGACATGGGCGTTGATCTGTTCGAGGCGTACCGCCAGCGCCGACTTTCTGCCGGGCAGGGTGGCATCGAAGAAGGTCATGGCACCGTTCTTCAGTTCGATGCGGCCGATAGTCACGCTGGGCGGCGCAGTGGCCGTGGCGTCGGGCTTTTTCTCGAGCAGGCTCGGCACCACGCGCAGCTTGCCGTCAGCGGTGCGCAGGGCCGAAACATAGCCGTCCTCGATCACGATGCTGGCGATGCGCACGCTTCCAGAAAGCAGGCTGCGCAGGTCGGGTTCGATCACGATGCGCCTGGCGCGCAGCGTGTCCCCGGCCGGCCAGTTCCCGCCCTTCGGCGCCCTCAGGCGCAGGCCATGCACCTCGACGGCATTCCAGCGCAGCCGAATTTCGCCGATCTCGCTCTCGGGGCCGAGTGCGCGTTCGACCTGACCCTTGAGGGCGCGGGCGCCGGCCACCATGGCCAGCGCGATGGCGGCGAGCAGGCCAATGAAGCCGATGGCGGCATAGAGGCCCCAGCGTTTCTGATTCATGACGATAGCCCTCGGGCAGCGGCGAAGATCGCTTCAATGCGCAGTATAGTGCCGGCCTTCCAGACAATACCTTGCACCTCGCATGGCGCTCAAATCCACCCTCTTCAAGGCGAACCTCGACCTCGCCGGCATGGGTTCCCCATCCTGGTTCATGGGACGGAACCTGCATCGTTGCATTCGATTTCTGTTGATGCACGTATTGCTGTGCGTCGCGGGGGCCACATTGGCGGCGGATGGCCCTCGCTGCGCTCGCCCCATGACGCTGGCTTTGCATGATCATGGCCTGCTTTATTCGTCAAGCACCGGCGAGGGGATCGACAAGGACTTCGCCGACGAGTTGATCAAGCGGAGCGGATGCCGGATCAACGTCACCGTGATGTCGCGAGCCAGGATCTGGCAATTGATCGAGTCAGGCGCGCTGGATTTCAGTCTTTCGGGAATCAGCAACGAGGCGCGCGAGAAATTCGCCGCCTTCGCCTGGTATTTTTCCAACAAGTACTACCTGCTGGCGCGCAAGGATGCCGACGTGCGGCAGCTGGCCGATTTTGAGAACAATCCCAGGCTTCAATTGGGAGCGATTCGCGGCTTTCGCTACAGCAAGAATGCCAATCGCCTGGTGGACAAGCTGAACGCGGAACGGCGTATCAGTTATGCTTCGGGCCTCGAACCGCTCTACGAGGTTCTGCTCATGAATCGCATTCAGGGCATGATCATCGAACCCTTCGATTATCCGCAGGTGACGGGCAGTTCGATCAGGGATCTGACGATCATCCTCGATACTCATGACGATTCCGTGCGCCATGGATTGATCATGTCGCGGAAATCCATTGAGCCGGGCGAGCAGGAGAAATGGCGGAAGCTGGTGGATGAGATGCGGGCGGACGGCACCACGCTGCGTATTTTCGAAAAATACTTCAAGCCCGATCTGGCCCGGGCCATGGCCAACTTTTGAGCAGCGCAGTGGACTGGCTTCGCCACCGGATTCCCATCCTGCTGGTTCTCGCCGTGTCGCTCGGCGTGACCTGGCTACTGTGGCGACATGAACATCACAACGCGGCCCTCGATCTGCAAGCGCGGCTCGATGCGGACCTGCGCGACGTGACCAGTCGCATCGAGCAGCGCATGGCGGTCTACGAGCAGATGCTGCGCGGAGCTCAGGGTTTGTTCGCCGCGTCCGGCGACGTGGGACGCAACTCATTCCGGACTTACGTCGAATCCCTGCAACTCGGCGCGGATTTCGCCGGGATCGAAGGTGTCGGACTGGCGCGGATCGTGTCGCATGCACAGAGGGAAGGGCATGTCGCCGCGCTGCGCCGACAGGGCTTCCCCGACTATGCCATCAGGCCGGGCGGGGTGCGCGCCATCTATGCTCCCATCGTCCAGCTCGAGCCATTCGTCGGACGCAACCGGCGTGTCTTGGGCCGCGATCCCTACGCCACCGCCGAGCGCCGTTCCGCCATGGATCAGGCTCGCGATTCGGGGACCCCGGCCATCACGGGAAAGATCACCCTGGCGCTGGAGAGCGACACCGATGTTCAGCCGGGTTTTGCGATGTTCCTGCCCATTTACGGGAATGGCATGCCGCGCGACACCATCGCCACGCGTCGCGCCAGCATCATCGGCTGGGTGATAGCGCCGATCCGCATGAATAACTTCATGGCCAGTCTTTACGGCGAGCGTCCGCCCGCGACCGACATCACCATCTACGACGGCCTGGAAATGTCCGACCGGACGCTGCTGTTCGATTCCGCCGGCTCCCACGGCAAGCCGGGGAAAGCGCACATCGCGGCGACCGAGTACCTCCAGATCGCCGGCCACACCTGGACACTGGCAATTCGCTCCCTGCCCGGCTTCGATGCGCGTGCCGGCAAGGACAAGTCGGACTTCATCGCCATTGCCGGCATTGGTCTGAGCGTGTTATTGACGCTGCTGGCCCATGGTTTCATCGCCGATAGCGTCCGGCGCAAGCAGAGCGAGGAAAAAATGAGCGCGTTGTCGCGGCACCTGGTGGCGGTGCAGGAAGGCACCCGGCGCCGGCTCTCCGGCGAGTTGCACGACCGCACCAGCCCGAATCTTGCCGCCATCGGGATCAATCTGGACGTGATTGCCGCGGCACTGCCCGAGGCGGAGGCGCCGGATCTCGGCGCGCGGCTGGAGGATACCCGCGCGCTGATCGAGGATACGACGGCCAGCATTCGCGAAATCTGCGCCGACCTGCGCCCGCCCGTGCTCGATTATGCCGGCCTGCCGGCGGCGCTGGAGAGCTATGCCGGTCAGTTTGGCCGGCGGACCGGCATCGCGGTCCGGGTCGATTGTGCGCATGGCGGCGCGAAACTTGCGCCGGAACTGGAGTCGGCGCTGTTTCGCATCGTCCAGGAAGCCCTGACGAATTGCGCCAAGCATGCTCGCGCCACGTCAATCGGGGTGATACTGCGCCAGGACGATTTCCCTGTCCGTCTGACCGTGGTTGACGATGGGTCTGGATTCGACCTGGAGCAGATGAAAGAAGCTGCGTACTCCAGTGGCCTGGGAATCATCACCATGCGGGAGTTGGCCGAATTCTTCGGCGGGAAATTCACCATCGAGTCGAACCCCGGAAAAGGCACGCGCATCGATGTGGAAATTTGACTTCATGGAAGGCCGGGCGTGAAGCTGCGCATTTTGCTTGCCGACGACCACCAGATGTTTCGCGAAGCGCTGCGGAGCCTGCTGGAAAAGGATCCGCGACTCGATGTTGCGGCCGAAACCGGCGACGGGCTCGAAGTGCTCCGGCTCGTTGGCGAAATGTCGCCCGATATCGTGTGCATGGACATCAACATGCCCGGCATGAACGGCATCGAGACCACGCGGCAGATCACCGCCGCCTGGCCGTCGGTCAGGGTAATCGCGCTTTCGGCGTTCTCCGAGCCGCAATACATTCAGGACATGATGAATGCCGGCGCCGCGGCTTACGTCACCAAGGCGGCGGCAGGCGCCGAATTGCTGCGGGCGATCGACGCGGCCAGTCGCGACCGTACCTATTTGTGCCCCGACGCCACGGATGCGGTCAAGGGGATATTGTCCGGCCACGGCGACGAAACGAAGGGCCCCGCCCGGATCGGCGCCCGGGAGCGCCAGGTACTGCAACTCGTTGCCGCGGGGTTCACCTCGGCGCAAATCGCGGACCAACTGCACATCGCCGCGTCGACCGTCGAGGTGCACCGGCGCAATATCATGCGCAAGCTCGATCTGCACAGCGTCGCCGGACTCACCCGGTACGCTATCCGCAACGGCCTCGTTCCCGACTGAAAAGCCTCCGGGCGGCGCGCCGCCTGATGGTCGCAATCCATTCATTTGCGACTACCCGTTTACCGGTAGTGACAATACTCCGATCCCGGCATGGAAAAGTATTGCTCGTATCTCTAATATGCCGGATTCAAAACCATAACAACAGTGTGGCAGCCAGGAAAAGCCGCTTCCTGCCAACTCATTATAATGAAAGAGAATTTTATCCTGCACGCGCTCGGTCTCAAGGCCAGGATTGCCATCTTCACCGTGGCGCTTTTCGTTTCCGCCATCGGGTGGCTGGCGCACGATCTGGGCAAGGACGTCCGTGACAATTTCAAGCAGGTGCTTGCCGCCCAGCAGCTCTATATCGTCGAACATATCGCCAACAGTCTCGATGGGGCAGTCCAGTTGCGCATCAATTCCCTTGTCGATGCCGCTTCCATGATCGAGCCCGGGTGGATGGCCAGCCCGGATCGTCTGCACACATTTCTGGCGGAGCGGGGCCCCCTGCATCACTTCTTCAACACGGGTTTGTTTGTTATATCCAGGGAGGGTATCGGGCTTGCGGATCTGCCGCATCGGGTAGGACGCGATGGTTCCCGCTTTACCGAGGCGGATTTTTTTCGCGAGGCGCTGATGACAGGAAAGCCGGTGGTGGGCAAGCCGATTCCAGGCCAGACCGGAAAACCCATTATCAACATCGCCGTGCCCATCAAGAACGGCGGCGGCAAGGAGATCGTCGGCGTTCTGGTGGGTGGAAATCAAATCTCGGAGAGCGATTTTCTCGGTGAAACATCGCCCCAAAAGCTCGATATGAGCGGGGACGTTCATCTTATGTCACCCAGGCACGGCATGTTTGTGACTTCCACCGACCCGAGCCGCGTCATGCAGCCTGATTCCGCCGCGGATAGCGGCATGATGCATGACCGTTACAAGCAAGGCCACGAAGGGTCCGGGGTGGCGGTGAATTCGCGGGGCATCGAGAGCCTCAGTTCGGCAAAAAGCGTCCGCAGCACCGGCTGGCTCGTCGTCGCCACCTTGCCGACGGCTATCGCCTTCAAAAAGATTGCAACGCTGGAAGAAGAAATTTACCGCGATGCCGCCCTGGCCTCGGCGGTCATCGTCCTGCTGCTCTGGCTTTTTCTCCATCGCCAGCTTAGTCCTATCAGCCGTTCGGCGCATGCCGCCGACGCGATGGCGAGCGGGCATGCGCCACTTCTCCCCCTGCCTCTTGTGGGCAGCAAGGAGATACGGCGCTTGCTCGGCAGTTTCAACCGGCTGCAGCAACATATCGGCGAACAGGCCGACTCCTTGCAGCAATGTTCGGAGCAGATCCAGCTGGCCGCGTCGGTGTTCGAGGGAACCAGCGAGGCTATCCTGATTTCCACTGCCGACAACCGCATCATCAGCGTCAATCGCGCCTTTTGCAAAATGACGGGGTATGACGAAGGCGATCTGATCGGCGGGAGCCCAAGACTGTTGCAGTCGGGCCGGCACGATGCCGCCTTTTATCGGGAGATGTGGGCATCGCTGCGTAATACGGGCCAATGGCAGGGGGAAATCTGGAATCGCCGCAAGAACGGCGAGATCTACCCCGAGCGCTTGACCATCTCGTCGCTTTACAACGAGGCCGGCGAGGTGATCAGGCGTGTCGCCATCGCCGCCGACATCACGGAACAGAAGCGGGCCGAGGCGGTCATCTGGCAACAGGCCAACCACGACCTGCTGACCAAGCTGCCCAACCGTCGTCTGCTGCATGAGCTTATGGGACAGGCGCTGGACAAGTCGCGGCGAGACGGCTGGTTCCTTGCGGTGCTGCATGTCGATCTGGATCACTTCAAGGAAGTGAACGACACGCTGGGCCATGATGTCGGGGATCAAATCATCATCGAGGCGGCGCGACGGATTTCTTCCTGCGTGGCGGCGGACGCCGATACGGTGGCCCACTTGGGCGGCGACGAATTCGTCGTCGTGTTGGGCGCTCTGGCGGAATCCTCGCCCCGGGTCGAGCAGGTGGCGGGAGACATCCTGCGGACGATTGCCGAGCCTTTCCACGCCGGCATCGAGACGGTCCATATTTCGGCAAGCATCGGCATCACCCTTTCTTCCGGTGATCCAGCGGATGTCGCCGGACTGCTCAAGAACGCAGATCGGGCAAAGCACGTTGCCAAGAGCCAGGGGCGCAATCGATATGACTACTTCACCGCCTCGATGCAACTGGCGGTGCAGACACGGATGAATCTTGCCAACGATCTGCGAGGCGCGCTCGCCGCCAACCAGTTTGAGGTGCACTACCAGCCGATCATGGAACTGGCCACGGGAAACATTGCCAAGGCCGAGGCGCTGTTGCGCTGGAATCATCCCGAACGCGGGATGGTCAGTCCCGCGGATTTCATCCCGATCGCCGAGGAAACCGGGCTGATCGGCGAGATCGGAGACTGGGTGTTCAGGGAAGCGGCGCAGATGGCCAAGCGCTGGTGCGGCCATTGTCCGTTCTCGGTGAACGGGGTTTGCGCGCGAACCGGCGCAAACGACGCAGGAGAGGCCTCCTGTCTTTACCAGATCAGCGTAAACAAGTCTCCGCGCCAGTTCTTTACCGGAAACACCGATGTCACCTGGGGCGACTACCTGCGCGAGAACAAGGTGTCTCCCAGTTGTGTCGTCATCGAAATCACGGAAGGCCTGCTGCTGGATCGGCATCCAGAAGTCCTCGGGAAATTCAATACGTTCCGCGATGCGGGGGTTCAGATTGCGCTCGATGATTTCGGCACGGGATATTCGGCGATGTCCTACCTCAAGAAATTCGACATCGACTATCTCAAGATCGATCGCTCGTTCGTGCGCGACATCGTCACCGACACGAGTGACCGGGCGATTGTCGATGCTATCATCGCCATGGCGCACAAACTCGGCCTCAAGGTGGTGGCCGAAGGGGTGGAGACCATCGAGCAGCGCGATCTGCTGGCTGCCGCGGGTTGCGACTATGCCCAGGGCTACCTGTTTTCCAAGCCGATGCCGGCCGCGCAGTTTGAACATCTGATCGCAACCGCCACGGATCGAACATCAAGGGGATGAAATTGGGAAAACTGACGGTTGCAAAACGATTGGCGCTCGGCTTTGGCGTGTTCTTTGTCATGTTGGTTATTGCAGTGGCGCTTGGCCTGACCCGGCTCGACTCGGTGAACGACATGCTGGAACGCATCGTCAGCAAGGATTGGCGAAAGACCGTGCTGGCCAACGATGCCATCGGTCTGATGAATGCGAACGCGCGCGAGACCTTCCTGCTGTTTCATGTGGCGGATCGCGGCCCGGTGAAGCAGCGGATTGCCGCCAACGTACAGACCATAACGGCAAAGCTCGACGAGCTGGACAAGCTGCTCTACAAGCCGGCAGGCAAGGCCGCGCTCGACGATATCCGCGCGAAGCGGAAGATCTATGTCGCCTCGTTTTCCAATGCCAGGGGGCTGCTGGAGGCGGGCAAGGAGGCGGAGGCCTCCAGGATGATGGCGGCGGAAGTCGTGCCGGCCCTGGATGCGCTGCTGGCTTCGGTTAATGCGCTGATCCAGGTACAGGGGAAGATTCTCGAGGAAACCGGCGACGCCGGGCGGGCCACCCATGCCGAATCGCGCATTCAGTTGATTGTCTTTCTGGGCATCGCGGCGGTTGCCGCGACCCTGTTGTCCATGTGGATCATCCGCTCGGTCACGGGGCCGCTGGGTGGCGAGCCGGACGAAGCCAAGGCGGTGATCGAGAAAATCGCTCAGGGCGATCTGACGTCGGAAATTCGGGTGAAGGCAGGCGATGAAATCAGCCTGATGGCGGCGACGCGGCGCATGCAGGCCGGTTTGCGCACGATGGTGAGCAACCTGCAGGCGAATGCGGAAGGCGTCGAGGGAGCGGCACAGCAGTTAGCCTCGACTTCATCGCGGGTGGCGACGGCGACGGCGGCCCAATCCGAGGCGGCCTCGGCGATGGCGGCGGCGGTGGAAGAAATGACGGTGAGCATCAATCATGTCTCCGACAGCGCCAGTGAGGCCCACAGCGTCACCATCGAGACGGACGGCATGTCGCGAGACGGCAGTCGCATCATTCAAGAGACGGTGGCCGACATGCAGCAGATTTCGCGGGCTGTTGGCGACGCGGCGGAAACCATTCAGACGATGGGCGAGAGTTCACGGAGAATAACGGGCATCGTGCAGGTGATCAAGGACGTGGCCGACCAGACCAATCTTCTGGCGCTGAATGCCGCCATCGAGGCGGCGCGCGCCGGCGAGCAGGGGCGCGGCTTCGCCGTGGTGGCGGATGAAGTGAGAAAACTCGCGGAACGCACGGCCAAGGCCACGACCGAAATCAGCGCCATGATCGGTGAAGTGCAGTCCAGCGCGCAGAGCGCGGTGGACACCATGCAGCAGGCGGTATCGCGTGTCGAGCAGGGCGTCGGCCTGGCGCAGCGCGCGAGCGATTCGATGCAGGGCATCGGCGCAAGCGCGCAGCGCGTGGTTGCGGTGGTGAATGAGATATCCGGCGCGATCAAGGAGCAGAGCGCGGCGAGTAATGATATTGCGGCCAATGTCGAAAAAATCGCCCAGATGTCCGAGGAAAACAGCGCGGCCACGCGCGAGGCGGCCGATACCGCTCTCCAATTGGGGGAGCTCGCGGCTGGTACTCGCGCCGCCGTCAGTCAGTTCAGGGTTTGAAGGCTTATTGAAATCGGCGCCGGCGGAATAGGCCGGCGCCCGGCCGCAAAATTCCCGCGGCGCGCAGTATAGTGCCGGCCTTCCAGGCAACACCTTGCACCTCGCATGGCGCTCAAGTCCACCATCTTCAAGGCGAGCCTCAACATCGCCGACATGGATCGTCCCTACTACGGCGATCACGCGCTGACGCTTGCACGGCATCCATCCGAAACCGACGAGCGCATGATGACGCGGCTGCTGGCCTTTGCCTGGTTCGCCGACGAGCGGCTGGAGTTCGGCCGCGGGCTCTCGGCCGAGGCCGAGCCGGCGCTGTGGCTCAGGGATTATTCCGGCAATATCAAGCTGTGGATCGAGGTCGGCCTGCCCGACGAGCGCGCGATCCGCAAGGCGGCCGGGCGCGCCGACGAGGTGGTGGTGCTGGCCTACGGGGGGCGCACGGTCGATCTGTGGTGGGCGAAGGTGGGCGGTGCCTTGGCGCGACTGGACAAGCTGCGGGTGCTGGCGCTGGACGGCGAGCAGTCTGCCGCGCTGACGGCCCTGGCGCAGCGCGGCATGCAGCTGCAATGCACCATCCAGGACGGGCAGACCTGGCTTACCGACGGCACGGATACGGTACTGATCGAGCCGCGCTGGCTCACCGGACGGCGCGATTGAGCGGTTGGGAAGAAATGACGAAGGCGCCCGACTGCCAGAGCTGCGGTGGCTGCTGTGCCTGGTCGGAAACCTGGCCGGTGCTGATGGGGCCGCGCGACGGCGAGGGGATTCCGGAGGACCTGATCGACGTGGACAACGAGCGCATGCAGAGCTACGGCCATCGCTGCGCGGCGCTCGAAGGCAAGATCGGCAAACATGTAGGGTGCAGTGTTTATGGCAGGCGGCCGCTGGTCTGCCGCGAGTTTCAGGCCGGCTCGGATGACTGCCTGATGGTGCGGCGCGAGCTCGGTCTGGACCGGGCGTGATGCAACAGGAGGAGTGATGGCAAAGAATCCGGCGACGGAAACCATGAGCTACGAGGCGTATCTCGACGAGGTCACCACGCTGATCACCGAGAAATACGACATGGCCGACGATGACGCGATCCGCCTGGTGATGCGCGCACAGGCCGCTGATTTCTTCAGCGCCCACGACGACGACGCCTCGATGCGCACGCTGGAGCGCGCGCATGAGGATGCGCGGACGGTGTTCAGGATGAAGAACCCGCTTCCTTGAGCGGCCGTTGCGCCAGGAAGCGGTCGAGCCGGTTGGCAAAGGCCTGGCGGTCGGACTGACTGAAGGCCGGCGGGCCGCCGGTGTCGACGCCGCTGGCGCGCAGCGTGTCCATGAAGTTGCGCATGTCGAGCAGCTGGCGGATGTTTTCCCGGCCGTAGAGCTCGCCGCGCGGATTGAGGGCGTGGGCATCCTTCTCGACCACGGCCGCGGCCAGCGGAATGTCGGCGGTGATTACCAGGTCGCCGGGCGCGACCTCGGCGGCGATGCGGTTATCGGCGACATCGAAACCCTTCTCCACCTGTACCGCGCGGATCCACTGCGATGGCGGCACGCGCAGGCACTGGTTGGCGACCAGGGTCAGCGGAATCCGCGCGCGCTCGGCCGCGCGGTAGAGGATCTCCTTGACGACGCCGGGGCAGGCGTCGGCGTCGACCCAGATTTGCATCAGTACTTCTTGGATTTACTGAATGTCTTGCCGGTGGGCTTGCGTTCCACCGTGCCGTGCGGGCTGTGCGAGTGGCCGTGCGGCGCCGGTTTCTTGTCGTTGCGGTAGGGCGGCTTGGCCGACCATTCCTTGCCCGGCTGGCGCGGGCGGTCGCCCGTGAAGGGGCGCTTTTCAGCTTTGTCGCTCCAAGGCGATTTCGGCCGGGTGTCGCCTTCGCCGACTTCGGCCAGGCGGATTTTCAGCGGGGACTGGCGCACGCGGGTGCGGCTGAGGATGTCCATCAGGTCGGCGGGCAGGCCGGCGGGAAGCTCCACCGTGCTGTAGTCGTCGAAGAGATGGATCTGGCCGATGAACTTGCCTTCGATGCCGCCCTCGTTGGCGATGGCACCGACGATTTCCTTGGGCAGTACGCCCTGGTTGCGGCCGACTTCGATGCGGTAGCGGGCAAGCTGGCCGTCGGAGAAGTGGCGGACCTCGCGCGGAGCGCGGGGCTCACGCTCGGGGCGCGGCGGACGTTCGCTCCATTCGGTTTTCGCGGGGCGCTCGGCACGTTCGGCCTTGGCAGGGCGTTCGGTCCATTCGGCCTTGGCGGGGCGTTCGGTACGCTCCACGCGCTCGGGCCGTTCGTTGCGCTCGGCGTAGGCGGGACGTTCGGCACGCTGCGGCGCGGCCGGGTACTCGGGTGCGTCGAGTCCCTCGGGCCGCAGCGGCCGCTCGCGCTGGGCGAGGAAGGCCAGCGCCGCGGCGATCTGGCGGGCGGCGAGGTTTTCCTCACTCTCCATGCGGCGCACGACCTCATAGAAGAAATCGAGGTTCTCCTCGGCGAACACATCGAGGATCTGCTGCTTGAACTGGGTGACGCGCTTTTCGGCTACCTCGCCGCGCGTGGGCAGGGCGATGGGCTCGATCTTCTGTCGGGTGGCGGTCTCGATGGCCTTGAGCATGCGCATTTCGCGCGGCGCGATGAACAGGATGGCGCTGCCGGTGCGCCCGGCGCGCCCGGTGCGGCCGATGCGATGCACATAGGCCTCGGTGTCGTAGGGCACGTCGTAGTTGATGACGTGGCTGATGCGCGGCACGTCCAGTCCGCGCGCGGCGACATCGGTGGCGACGACGATGTCGAGGCTGCCGCTCTTGAGGCGCTCGATCACCTGCTCGCGCAGGCCCTGCGTCAAGTCGCCGTTGAGCGCCGCCGCCGCGTAGCCGCGCGCTTCCAGCTTTTCGGCGAGGTCGACGGTGGCGATCTTGGTGCGCACGAAGATGAGAGCGGCGTCGAAATCCTCCTCGACTTCGAGCATGCGCGTCAGCGCCTCCAGCTTGTCGGCGCCGCGCACCTGCCAGTAGCGCTGGCGGATCGCCGCCACCGTCGTGGTGGCCGAGCGAATCTTGACCTGCTCGGGTTCGCGCAGATAGCGCTGGGCGATGCGGCGGATGGGATCGGGCATGGTGGCCGAGAACAGCGCCGTCTGCCGCGTCGCCGGCGTGTGCTCGAGAATCCACTCGACGTCGTCGATGAAGCCCATGCGCAACATCTCGTCGGCCTCGTCGAGCACCAGCGTTTGCAGGCCCTCGAGGTTGAGGCTCTTGCGCTCGAGGTGGTCCATGATGCGCCCCGGCGTGCCGACGATGACGTGGGCGCCGCGCGACAGCGCGCGCAGCTGGATCACCATGCTCTGCCCGCCGTACACCGGCAGCACGTGGAAGCCCGGCATGTGGTGGGCGTATTTCTGGAAGGCTTCGGCCACCTGGATGGCCAGCTCGCGCGTCGGCGTCAGCACCAGCGCCTGCGGTATCTTGCGAGCGATATCGAGCCGCGCCAGCAGCGGCAGGGCGAAAGCCGCCGTCTTGCCGGTGCCGGTCTGCGCTTCGCCGATCAGGTCGCGCCCCGCCAGGAAGAGCGGAATGCACGCGGCCTGGATGGGCGAGGGGTTCTCGTAGCCGACATCGGCGAGAGCGGAAAGCAGGAATGGCGGCAACTGGAGTGCCGCAAAGGTTTCAATGGGTTCGGTCATGGCGTACCCGCAGGAAGCGGGGTAGGAAAGAGTGGCCCAAGGGTGTTTGGTGACCACGGAAAAGACCATTATCTCAGACGTGTCAAGTAGACTGAAAACATGAGCGAATTTCGAGGTGAAGACGGCCGCGTGGTGATCATCGGCGGCGGCCCGGCGGGACTGATGGCGGCCGAGGTGCTGGCGCGGGGCGGCGTGAGTGTTGACGTCTACGACGCCATGCCTTCTGTCGGCCGCAAGTTCCTGATGGCCGGCAAGAGCGGCCTCAATCTGACCCACGCCGAGCCCTTCGCCATTTTTGCGTCGCGTTACGGGGCGCGACGCGACTGGGTGGCGCCGTGGCTGGCCGATTTCGGCGCTAGAGCCTTGCGCGAGTGGGCGCGCGAGCTGGGCATCGACACCTTCGTCGGCTCCTCGGGCCGCGTATTCCCGGCGGAGATGAAAGCAGCGCCGCTGCTGCGCGCCTGGCTGCACCGGCTGCGCGCGGCGGGGGTATGTTTTCACATGCGTCATCGCTGGCTCGGCTGGGATGAAGATGGCGCGCTGCGCTTCGTCACGCCCGCCGGAGATGAAAAAGTTGGCGCTGGCGGGACGGCGGCAATACTGGCGCTCGGCGGCGGCAGCTGGGCGAAGCTCGGTTCCGACGGCGCCTGGATGCCGTGGCTGGCGGCGCGAGGGGTCGCCGTGGCGCCGCTCAAGCCCGCCAACTGCGGTTTCGATGTGGATTGGAGCGATCATTTCCGCGAGAAGTTCGCCGGCCAGCCGGTCAAGTCGGTGGTGGCGACGCTTGCCGAACGGCGCCGCCAGGGCGAGTTCGTGATTACGGGGCATGGCGTCGAGGGCAGCCTGATCTACGCGCTGGCGGCTCCGCTGCGCGACGCGATCGAGGCCGACGGTAGCGCGACGCTGCTGCTCGATCTGGCGCCCGGCAAGACGGTGGAACGGTTGACGGCCGAGATCGCCCACCCGCGGGGCTCGCGCTCGATGGGCAGCCACCTGCAGAGCCGTGCCGGCGTCAATGGCGTCAAGGCCGGGCTGCTGCGCGAATGCGCCTCGAAGGAAGACTACGCCGACCCCGCGCGGCTGGCCGCCGCGATCAAGGCGCTGCCGCTGCGTCTCATCGCACCGCGCCCACTCGACGAGGCCATCAGCAGCGCCGGCGGGGTGATGGCCGAGGCGCTCGACGAAAATCTGATGCTGCGCGATCTGCCCGGCGTGTTCTGCGCCGGCGAGATGCTCGACTGGGAGGCGCCGACCGGCGGCTATCTGCTGACCGCCTGCTTTGCCAGCGGCCATGCCGCCGGCAGAGGCGTGCTGGCATGGCTTCACGCCAAACCCTGAAAGTCGGTGCTGCTGGGACGGTGCCAGATGTCTCTTCTCTCCCGCGTCATAAGCCCATGACGGTAAACGAGTTTTCATGCTCCGGCCCTGAGTGGCAGCGTAAGTCCTATGTAAGACAGTTCCACTTTAATCACGCAGCCCATAAAATCAGCCAGCCGCCAACAATTTCGAGAGGAGAAATGTAGATGTCTACGATCGAGTCCGTGGTCCAGGAAACCCGTGTCTTCCCGCCCTCCGAGGAAATCATCAAGAAGGCCACGATTTCCGGCATGGCCGCCTACGAGGCGCTGTGCAAGGAAGCCGAGCAGGACTACGCCGGCTACTGGGCACGTCTGGCCAGGGAGCACGTGAACTGGAAGACCCCCTTCACCCAATCGCTCGACGAGTCCGAGGCGCCGTTCTACAAGTGGTTCACCGACGGCACGCTCAACGTCTCCTACAATTGTCTCGACCGCCAGGTCGAGGCGGGACTCGGTGACAAGGTCGCGCTGATCTTCGAAGCCGACGACGGCAAGGCGACCAAGGTCACCTACAAGGATCTGCTGGCCAGGACCGCCAAGTTCGCCAACGCGCTGCGCGCCCAGGGCGTCAAGAAGGGCGACCGCGTCCTCATCTACATTTCCATGTCCGTCGAGGGCGTGGTGGCGATGCAGGCCTGCGCCCGCATCGGCGCCATCCATTCGGTGGTGTTCGGCGGCTTCTCCGCCAAGTCGCTGGAAGAGCGCATTCTCGACGCCGGCGCCGTGGCCGTCATCACCGCCGACGAGCAGTGCCGCGGCGGCAAGCACATTCCGTTGAAACCCGCCGTCGACGAAGCGCTCAACATGGCCGCCGGCCATCAGGTCAAGACCGTGTTCGTGGTCAAGCGCACCGGCGGCCCCTGCAACATGGTTGCCGGCCGCGACGTCTGGTATCACGACATCGTCGCCAGCCAGTCCGAGACCTGCGAGCCCGAGTGGGTCGAGGCCGAGCATCCGCTGTTCCTGCTCTACACCTCCGGCTCCACCGGCAAGCCCAAGGGCGTCCAGCATTCCACTGGGGGCTACCTGCTGCACGCGATTCTGACCATGAAGTGGACCTTCGACATCAAGCCGGAGGACACTTTCTGGTGCACGGCCGACATCGGCTGGGTCACGGGCCACACCTACATCACCTACGGCCCGCTGGCCTGCGGCGCCACCGAGATCGTGTTCGAGGGCGTGCCGACCTATCCGGATGCCGGCCGTTTCTGGAAGACTATCCAGGATCACAAGGTCAGTATTTTCTACACCGCGCCGACGGCGATCCGCTCGCTGATCAAGGCCAACGAGGGCACGCCGGCCACCCATCCGCGCAACTACGACCTCAAGTCGCTGCGCATCCTCGGTTCGGTCGGCGAGCCGATCAACCCCGAAGCCTGGATGTGGTACTACAACAACGTCGGCGGCGCCCGCTGCCCCATCCTCGACACCTTCTGGCAGACGGAGACCGGCGGCCACATGATCACTCCGTTGCCGGGCGTGACGCCGCTGGTGCCAGGTTCCTGCACGCTCGCCTTCCCGGGCATCCAGGCCAGCATCGTCGATGAAACCGGCACCGAGCTGGACTGGGGCAAGGGCGGCTTCCTCGTCGTCAAAAAGCCCTGGCCGTCGATGATCCGCACCATCTGGGGCGATCCCGAGCGCTTCAAGAAGTCCTACTTCCCGGCCGACTTCCAGGGCAAGCTGTATCTCGCCGGCGACGGTGCCATGCGCGACGCCAAAACCGGCTACTTCACCATCATGGGCCGCATCGACGACGTGCTCAACGTCTCCGGCCACCGCATGGGCACCATGGAAATCGAGTCGGCGCTGGTCGCCAACCCGATGGTGGCCGAAGCCGCCGTGGTCGGCCGTCCCGACGACCTGACCGGCGAGGCCATCTGCGCCTTCGTCGTGCTCAAGCAGTCGCGTCCCAGCGACGAGGACGCCAAGCGGATCGCCAAGGAACTGCGCGACTGGGTGGGCAAGGAGATCGGCCCGATCGCCAAGCCCAAGGACATCCGCTTCGGCGAAAATCTGCCCAAGACCCGTTCCGGCAAGATCATGCGCCGCCTGCTGCGCGCGCTGGCCAAGGGCGAGGAGATCACCCAGGACGTGTCGACGCTCGAGAACCCGCACATCCTCGACCAGCTCAAGCAGAACGCCTGATCGTTCGGCCGGGTTCCGAATCGAGAAGGGGCGCTGCGGCGCCCTTTTCCGATTCCCTCGCCCGCTATCGTTCTAGAATCGTCCCATGAACGTACGCCACCGCTTCATTCTTGCCGCCGTCGTACTCGGGCTGCTGATGACCGCGCCCTTCCTGCTCACCGCCGGCATCGTTTATGGCGATCTCAACGAAACCCAGCGTGCCGGATTCATCGAAGCGATGGATCGCTGGCTCCCGATCGGCGGCATGATCACGCTGCTCGCCCTCGTCCTTGGCCTGCAACTGCTGCGGTGGCTATTCAAACAATATGTGCAAGGCTTGCTGGCGCTGGCGGAGACGCTGCGGCTGATGCTGGGTGCCAACCGCGGTTTCCGCGTCACGCCGGAGGGGCCGCCCGAGGTATGCGCGCTGGCTCAGGCCGCCAACGAACTGGCGCAGCAGCGCGACGACCTGCTCACCGACGTCGAGGCCCGGGTGGCGCAGGCCAAGGCCGCCGTCGAGAGCGAGAAGAACCGCCTCGCCGCGCTGGTGGCCGACCTGCCGCAAGCGGTGATCGTCTGCAACCTCGACGGCCGCATCATCCTCTACAACAATCGCGCGCGGCTGCAGGCACGCGCCCTGGTGCCCGACGCCCAGGCGACCGGCGCGCTGATCGGTCTCGGCCGCTCAATCTACGCCGTGTTCGACCACGCCCTGATCGCCCACGCGCTGGAGACGCTGCAGCACCGGCTCGAACGTTCGGGCAGCCAGCCGCTGGGGCACTTCGTCACCACGACTCGCGCCGGCCAGCTGATCCGGGTGCAGATGGCCCCGGTGCTCGCGGCCCAGGTTAACGCCGGCGACGCCGGGGGCGCGCCGGCGATCGGCGGCTACGTGCTGACCCTGGAAAACATCTCGCGCTATCTCGAACACGATGCCCAGTGCGACCTGATGATGCAGCAACTGGCCGACGACAGCCACTCCGCCATCGCCGGCATTCGCGGCAGCCTGCGCCAGATGGCCGCGGGCGGTTCCGGCCAGCAACTGTCCGCGGGTATCGAGAGCGCCCTCGAGCACCTTTCGGGCAAGCTCAGCGCGGCCAGCAATCGCTATGCCGAAAGCATTCGGTCGCGCTGGCCGCTCGAGGAAATGCTCGCCGCCGACCTCGCCGCCGCCGCGCAGCGGCGCATCGAGGCGCGCGTCGGCATCCAGGTGCGCATCGACGAGGTCGAGCCCGATCTCTGGGTCAAGGTCGACAGCTACTCGCTGACGCTGGCCATGACCTGCCTCGCGGCCCGCCTGGAGGAAGACCATGCCGTCAAGCTGGTGCGCCTGCGCCTGGCCAGCGAGGCCGCGGCAGGGTTGCCGACCGCCAACGGCATGGTGCATTTCGACATGCTCTGGTCGGGTACCTCGATTTCCACCGAGATCCTGCTCGGCTGGCAGCTCGAACCGATGCATCAGGCGGGCGAGGCGAGCCCGCTGACGCTGCGCGATGTCACCGACCGCCACGGCGGCCAGCTGACCTGCGGCCGCGATCGGGCGGCGCAGGCATCACTGTTCCGCATCCTCATACCGGTCGCCGTGGCGCAGGAGGCAGATGTGACGCCGCTCCTGCTGGTGGAGAGCCGTCCCGAGTTCTACGACTTCGACCTGTTCCACCGCGGCAACGAGGATCACGCCCTCGATGACCGTCCACTGGCGACGCTGACCTATACCGCTTTCGACACCGAGACCACCGGACTCGAGCCTTCGAACGGCGACGAAATCATCCAGATCGGCGCCGTGCGCATCGTCAACGGCCGGCTACTCAGGCACGAGAGCATCGACCAGTTGATCGACCCGCGGCGGCGGCTCAATCCCGCTTCGATCCCGATCCACGGCATCACCGAGGACATGGTCGCCGGCCAGCCGACCATCGCCAGCGTGCTGCCGCGGTTCCATGCCTTCGCCGAGGACACCGTGCTGGTCGCGCACAATGCCGCCTTCGACATGCGTTTCCTCCAGCTCAAGGAGGAGGCCACGGGCATCCGCTTCACCCAGCCGCTGCTGGACACGCTGCTGCTCTCGGCGGTCGTGCATCCCAACCAGGAATCGCACAAGCTCGAGGCCATCGCCCTGCGCCTCGGCATTCCCCTCATCGGTCGCCACAACGCGCTGGGCGACGCCATCGTCACCGCCGAGGTCTTCCTCGGCCTGGTGAAGCTGCTCGCCGCCATGGGCATTTACACCCTGCGCCAGGCGCGGGAGGCCGCCGAAAAGACCTATTACGCCCGCATCAAGTACTGAGAATATGACTCTATCGCTCCACAGCCAGCTCGCCGCCCTGATCCGCGGGAAGCCGATCACCGCTACCCCCGACACGCCGTTGCGCGAGGCCGTCCAGGCCATGTCTGAAAACCGCGTCGGCTCCATCGTCATCGTCGAACCCGAGAGCGGCAAGCCGCTCGGCATTTTCACCATCCGCGACCTGCTGCACCGGGTCGCCGCCGTTTCCTGCGACCTCGACCAGCTGCTGATGCAGGTGATGAGCGACTCGGGCCTGTTGATGCTCAACTGGCGCTCCACCATCTACCAGGCGGCGCTGCTGATGGCGCGTCACGGCGTGCATCACGTCATTGTCGTCGACGCCTCGGGCAAGCTCGCCGGCGTGGTGTCGCAGGACGACATCCACGAGCTGCAGAGCGGCGGCGGCAAGGCCATCTCCGGCGCCATCCGCGGCGCCCGCGACATGGACGCGCTCATCATCGCCGCCGCCGATATCCGCAAGCTGGCCGAGACCATGCTGGCCGAGGGCGCGGCGGCCGACCCGCTGACGCAGCTGGTGTCCACGCTCAACGACCACCTGACGGTGCGCATCATCGAACTGACCCGGGCCGAGTTCACGCTACCAAAGACCGACTGGTGCTGGCTGGCCTTCGGCTCCGAGGGCCGCTTTGAACAGACTTTGTCGACCGACCAGGACAACGGCCTGGTGTTCGCGGCGTCCGCCGAGGATGCGGCGAAAGTGCGCGAAGCCTTCCTGCCCTTCGCCCGCGCCGTCAACGAGAAGCTCGCCGCTTGCGGCTTCCCGCTGTGCAAGGGCAATGTCATGGCCAGCAACCCCGAACTGTGCCTGTCGGTGGAGGAATGGCATGCCAGGTTCGGCGGCTGGATGCGCGCCAACAGCCCGCAGGCGCTGCTCGACGCCACCATCTACTTCGACTTCCGCGCCATCTACGGCGAGGAAGATCTGGCCGACCAGTTGCGCGAGTGGGTGCTGAAGCGCGTGCCGGGCGAGAACCTGTTCCTGCGGCTGATGGCAGGAAACGCCGTGCAGGTCGAGCCGCCGGTCGGCTTCATTCGCGACTTCACCTTCGACAAGAACCCGGATTTTCCGCACACCATCGACCTCAAGACCGCCGGCGCCCGCCTGTTCGTCGATGCCGCGCGCATCCTGGCGCTGGCCAACGGCGTCGGTGCAACGGGCACGGCTCAGCGCCTGCGCGCGCTGGCCGAACGCGGCAAGCTCGGCCGCGACGACATCGGCGCGGTCATCGACGGCTTCTTCTTCATCCAGCAATTGCGCCTGCGCCAGCAGCAGGATGCCAAGGAGGAAGGAGCGGCCAACCGCATAGATCCCGACAAGCTCAACGAACTCGACCGCCTGGTGCTGCGCGAAGCCTTCAAGCAGGCCAAGAAGCTGCAGGGCCGACTGCAGCTCGAGTACCGGCTGTAACGCCATGAATGCCCGCGATCTCTTCGATCTCTCGGGCCGGGTGGCGCTGATTACCGGCGGCTCGCGCGGGCTGGGCTTGCAGATCGCCGAAGGGCTGGCCGAGATGGGCGCGAAAAAGTCGGCGCTGGCGGCACGGCGGCAGGACGAGCTGGATGCCGCCGCCGCACGCCTCGGCGCGGCGGGCGGCGAGGTGTTGACCATCGCCGTCGATCTCACGGCTGCCGCGGCGCCGGCGGCCGTCGTCGACGCCGTGCTGGCGCGCTTCGGCCGCATCGACATCCTGGTGAACAATGCCGCGACCAGTTGGGGCGCGCCGGCGGAGGATCATCCGCTCGACGCCTGGCGCAAGGTGATGGCGCTCAACCTCGACGCGCTGTTCGCGCTGACCCAGGAAGTGGCGCGGCGGGCGATGATCCCGCAGCGGTCGGGGGCGATCCTCAACATCGCGTCCATCGTCGCGCGTGGCGGCAACCCGCCCGCGATGGGTTTCGGCACGGCGGCCTACAACGCCAGCAAGGCGGCGGTGGTCAATCTCACGCAAAGCCTGGCGGCGGAATGGGGCCGGTACGGCATCCGCGTCAATGCGCTGGCGCCCGGTTTCTTCCCGACCAGGATGTCGCGCGGGCTGCTGGAAACGATCGAGGTGCCAATGCTCGCCGCCACGCCGCTCGGTCGTCTCGGCGGCGACGACGATCTCAAGGGCGCGGCGGTGTTTCTCTGTTCCGACGCAGCACGCCACGTCACCGGGCAGTGCCTAGGCGTCGACGGCGGGATGAGCGCCAGCTACTGAGGCGGCTCAGTGACTGCTGCCGAAGGACGGATCCAGCGTCCCTTTCGGCAGCGGCAGCCCGGCGATGCGGCTGGCCTGCGCGATGGGCCCGCGCGGGAACAGTTCGTAAAGGCGGCGGCGGTCGGCGTGATCGAACAGCGTGTGCTCGAGTTCGCGCAGCAGCGTGCCGGCGCTGGCGGAGGCGCCATGCTCGCGGAAGTGCTGGCGCAGGTAGAAAATGACCAGCCAGTGGTCGTCGTCCAGCACCAAGCCTTCTTCCCTGGCGATGCGCCCTGCAACAACCGGCGACCAGTGGTCGAGGCTGTAAAGATGTCCGTCGGGGTCGGATTCCGCGAGCCGCTGGTTGGCCGCGAACTTGTTGATGTCCAGCATGGTTTCTCTCCTTGATTGGGGTGCTGCAATTCCTTCATAGCAGCAATACCCGAGTAATCAAGTCGAGAATATCGGACTAAAACCCCACCAGGTCATCCACCGGTAGCGCCAGCTGCGCCGCGCCGGTGAGCCTCACGGCCTGGTGGGCGGACGTGCGCGTTGTTCGGCGCTATCCACGTTTCATTCTCCCGTCAATGTCGATGAATGCTGCTGGCGACCGGACAGACTCACACGAAGGGATTCCAAATGGTCAGACTTGACTCGACAACAAAACCATTCTGCATGTCCTCGCTCGCCAGCGTTTCGCAGCCGCATTCCAGCGCGGCTGCCAGGATCAGGCTGTCGAAATAGGAATGGCGATAGCGTTCCCCCAGTGTTAGCGCGTGTGCCACGGTTTCGCTCGTTACGACATATACGTGACAAGCGGCGCACACCTCGGCCACGGCGGCGGCGATGTTCGGGTAGTCCAGCTTAAACTTGCGTCGCAACACATTGGCCGCTTCACTCAATACCTGGGTGCTTCCAGGCGCGCTCACTGCCGCGCACCAAAGCATCCGCCGCCTTCTTCTTGTCTGGCTCGTCCTCCGAGTAGAGATAGAGAACGACATTGGTGTCGATGAACCGCTTACCGGGCATTGGCATCGTCCCGGTCAAACTTGAAGCCACGGGTTCTCAGGGATATCGCCTTGAATACGGGTTCGGCACGCTGTTCGCTACCTTCCTCCGACAACAGAATTACCCGTACGCGGCGACCGTTCCAGTCGCGCAGGTCGGGAGGTAGGTCAACCACGTTGTCGTGGGGCTTGCTCTTGAATTCGACGACTCGCATGGTTTGTCTCCAAAAAAATGGAATTGGCGGTATTGCGATAGTTCAGGGCTTTGAGCCTGTCGAAAATGGCTACGCCGCGGCCGGATTCGATGTCTTCGCCCGTTGTTCATAATAGTGTCCCAAACAATACGCAGTCCCGAGAAGCCGCCTTTCCGCGTTCTTGCAGCACTCTGGCAAATTGCACATGTCAGTAGGCGATATCTTGTGCAGCGCCTTCATGCGATCAGAAAAGGCAGAGGAGTCACTTAGACGGTAGCGGATTGAAGCAGCCTGTAGGGTGTGCCACCCCAGAGCAGCGCCGAGACGACCACATTCGTGTCGAGCACGACCCTCACCGGGAGCCTTACGGCTTGGACGGACGTGCGCGCTGTTCGGCGCGCGCTGCCTTGACCTCTGCGACGACCTCCTCGTCGGTCATTGGCGGGATACCCGCTGCATGCACGCGCTCGGCGATTTCCAGCAGCTTGCGGCCGGCTGTGCGCCGCATGGCATCCTCCAGCAGCCGCTGAATCGCGCTGTCGGAGAGCAGCCCTGCGCTTTTGGCACGCTGTGCCAGATCATCGGGAAGCTTGAGTGCCAGTTCCGTCATCATCGTTCTCCCCGCCAAAACTCATGACAAGTGGCAAGTCTAGCACCGGCCATGCGTCGCGGCTATTGTTGCTATCCGCGCCCGCGCAATCAATGGACAGCGCTGCCTCCGCCCGGCCGGTAGAATCGCAGCATCGCGGGCATTGGTACGGTGGGCCCGCAGCAGGAGGATCCCTTGGAATTGTTTCTGGCCTTCATGGCGGGTTTGCTGCTCGGCGGCGCGGTGGTGGCGTGGCTGCTGATCGCGCGCGAGCACGCGTCGCGGGCGGCGCGCGACGCGCTGGCCGATACCTTCAAGGCGCTTTCGGCCGAGGCGCTGGACAGCAGCAACCGCGCCTTTCTCGACCTGGCCAAGCAGACGCTTGCGCAGCAGCAGGATGCGGCGCGCTTTGATCTGGACCGGCGCCAGCAGGCCATCGGTGAGCTGGTGGCGCCGGTGAAGACGACGCTGGAGAAATTCGAGGCGCAGATCGGCGGCATCGAGAAGGCGCGCATCGAGGCTTATTCGACGCTGTCGGAGCAGGTGCGGCAAATGGCCGAGTCGCAGGGCCAGTTGCGCCACGAGACGGCCAACCTGGTGAAGGCGCTGCGCGCGCCGCACACGCGCGGGCGCTGGGGCGAGCTGCAACTGAAGCGCGTGGTGGAGATGGCCGGCATGCTCGACCACTGTGATTTTTTCGAGCAGGAGAGCACGGACACGGAAGAGGGCCGGCTGCGGCCCGACATGATCGTGAAGCTGCCCGGCGGCAAGAACATCGTGATCGACGCCAAGGCGCCGCTCGCGGCTTACCTGGAAGCGCTGGAGGCCACCGACGAGACCGAGCGCCGCAAGAAGTTCGCCGACCACGCGCGCCATGTGCGCGACCACCTCACCAAGCTCAGCCGCAAGTCGTACTGGGAGCAGTTTCAGCCCTCGCCGGATTTCGTGGTGCTGTTCCTGCCCGGCGAGACTTTCTATTCCGCCGCGCTGGAGGCCGACCCGTCGCTGATCGAGCAGGGCATCGAGCAGCGCGTGATCCTCGCCACGCCCACCACGCTGATCGCGCTGCTGCGCGCGGTGGCCTACGGCTGGAAGCAGGAGGCGCTCAACGATAACGCCCAGAGCATCTCGGCGCTGGGGCGCGAGCTGTACGAGCGCATCGCCGTGCTGGCCGACCACTGGGGCGCCGTGGGCAAGAACCTCGGCGAGGCGGTGTCGGCCTACAACCGCGCGGTGGGCACGCTGGAAAGCCGGGTGCTGGTGAGCGCGCGGCGCTTCAAGGAACTGCAGGCCGCGCCGGAGGGCAAGGAGATACGCGATCTCGGGCCGGTCGAGGCGCAGGCGCGGTCGCTGCAGGCACCGGAGTTTCCCGGCGACGAGGCCGGCGGCAGCAAGAAATCAGACTAGCTCACGCCATGAGCCTCACGCGGCGGACAATGGTCTTCACCAACCAAGGAGACCGTCATGATCGAACCCCTGCTGCAATCCTCGCCGCAACTTCCCGACACCGTCGTTTTCTGGATCACCGCTTTCGGCGGGCTGATCGCGCTGCTGCTGCCGCGTCTGGGCTGAACATTCATGGCTGAGTTCCTGCGTGGGCTCGGCGCGCTGGACGGCATCGAGCGTCCGGCGGTCATCCTCTGCGCCACGCATCGGCTGACGCGCGAGCTGCGGCTGGCCCACGGCCGGGCGCAGGCCGCCGCCGGGCAGGTTCGCTGGGCGGCGCTGGAGACTGCCACGGTGTCGCAGTGGTGCGGCGCCGTGCTGCGCGAGGCGCTGCTCTCGGGCGCGCTGCCGGTTGGCGCGGCGCCGCGCCTGGTGCTCTCGCCGATGCAGGAGCGCGTACTGTGGGAGCGGGTGATCGCGGACGATGGCGCGGCGGATGAGCAGACCGACTTCTACGACCGCGCCGGGCTGGCCGGCGCGGCGGCCGAGGCCAATGCGCTGACCGAGGCGTGGCGGCTGCAACTGGGCGCCGATGCGGCGGGCAGTGCGGAGACGGTGCGCTTCATCGCCTGGCGCGAGGCCTTCCGTCGCCGCTGCGCGGAACATGGCTGGCTGGAGCCGGTGCGCGGGCTGGACTGGCAGGTCGAGGCCTTGGCGCGCGGGGCGGGGCGCATGCCGGCCACCGTGGTCTTCGCCGGCTTCGACAGATTGCCGCCGCAGGAAGCGCGACTGGCCCGGGTGCTGGCCGAGCGCGGCGCGCGTGTGGTCGACCTGCGATTGGAGGCAGAGGCGCCGGGCCAGGCGCAGGCCGTCGCGCTGCCAGACCGCGCCGCCGAGTGCCGCGCCGCAGCGGCGTGGGCGGCGCAGCGATTGAACGAGCAGCCCGATTCGCGCATCGGCATCGTGGTGCCCGAGCTTGCCGCCCTGCGCGAGACGCTCAACGACGCGCTCGACGAATGCTTGCAGCCGTCCGCGCTCAACCCCGCGCAGGCCGACGCCCCGCGCCGCCACGCCTTCGCGGTGGGTGTGCCCCTGGTGCGCGAGCCGCTGGTGCAGGTTGCGCTGGAACGGGTGACCTTCGCCGCAAACCCTGGACGCACGGAACAGGCGCGCCTGGGCGAACTGCTGCGCGGTGCTTTCTGGTCGAGCGAGATGGAAACCGACGCGCGCCACCGCATCGAGGCGCTGATGCGCGAGAAGCTCGCGCCCGAGATCACGCTGGAACGCCTGCTGCGCCTGGCGCGCCGCGCCGCGCTCGACGAGGTTGGGGCGATCGCGGCCCCGAGACTGATTGCCGATCTGGAGCGGCTGGCGGGGTGGCGCTCGGGGAACGGCGGCCGCCAGGCGCCGTCGATCTGGGCCGAACGCTACGCCGAGCTGCTCGCGGCCGTGGGCTGGCCCGGCGAGCGTGCGACGACGGCGCGGGAAATCGAGGCGCATGCCGCCTTCAATGAAATGCTCGACGGTCTGGGTACGCTGGATGCGGTGCTGGGAAAAGTCGGCGCTGGCGATACGGCGAATCGGCTGCGCAAGCTCTGCGCCGAGCGCATGTTCCAGCCCGAGCCAGCAGGTCAGGCGCAGGTGAGTGTGATGGGTCCGCTGGAACCCGCCGCCGCGCCCTTCGACGCGCTGTGGGTGATGGGCATGAACGAACACCTGTGGCCGCCGGCCGCGCGGCCCAATCCGCTGCTGCCGGCGGATTTGCAGCGCCGCGCCGGCATGCCCGATGCCTCGGCCGAGGTGCAGGTGGCGCTGGCGCGCGCGGTGCATGAGCGGCTGCTGCATGGCGCGACGGAGGTGGTGTTTTCCTTCGCGCAGGCCGACAGCGGGCGCGAGCTGCGGCCTTCTCCATTGCTGGCGGGGATTGCGCGGGCGGAACCGCGGGTGATGGCACCGGGGCTCGTCGCGGCGCAGGCCGGCGCCGCCATGGAAAAACTTTTTGATGCCAAGGCGCCGGAGGTGGCTGCGGGCGAGAAGGTGCGCGGCGGCACCGGGTTGCTGCGCGCCCAGGCGGTCTGCCCGGCCTGGGCCTTCTACCAGTGCCGGCTCGGCGCCCGCGCGCTGGCCGAGCCGGTGGAGGGGCTGGACGCTGCCGGGCGCGGCACGCTGCTGCACGCGGTGCTCGAAGCCTTCTGGAAGGATCGCGGTTCGGCCGAACTGGCGGCCATGAACGCTGCCGCGCGCGCCGCGGCCATCGGCTTTGCCGTCGGCGCGGGCCTTGTCGCCTTCGATGCGCAGCGCGAAGACCCGCTGCCGGCGCGCTTTGTCGAGCTGGAGCGCGAGCGGCTGGCGCGCCTGGTGGCGCAATGGCTGGACCTGGAAGCGAAGCGCACAGTCCCGTTCAGCGTCGTCGCCCGCGAGCTCGAACTCACCGTCGAGATCGAGGGCATCGCCGTGCGCCTGGTGATCGACCGCATCGATGCGCTGGACGACGGGCGTCTGCTGATCATCGATTACAAGACGGGCAGCAAGGTGAGCGCGGAGAGCTGGGGTGCCGAGCGCGTCACCGAACTGCAGTTGCCGATATATGCGGCCCACGCCGGCGAAGCGGCGGGAGGCGAGGTTGTCGGCGTCGCGCTGGCCAAGGTGCGGCTCGACGAGTGCGGCTTCGCCGGCATCGCCGCCGAGGGCGGCCTGCTGCCGAAGGTGGCGGGTATCGGCGAAGACGCGGCGCGCAAGGTTTTTCCTGACGTTGCGAGCTGGCCGGAACTGCTTGCCGCGTGGAAGGAGAACATCGACATCATCGCGCGCGAGGTGGGCGAGGGCGTGGCGGCGGTGTGCTTCGAGGATGCCAGGGACCTCGAATACTGCGAGGTGCTGCCGCTGCTGCGACTGGCGGAGCGTAAGACGCAGATGGAGAGCGGCGATGACTGAGTCGGCGCGCCTTCTGGCCGAGGACGAAGCCGCGCGTGTCCGCGCGCTCGACTTCGACTCCTTCATCGTCGAGGCGCCGGCGGGGGCGGGCAAGACCGAGTTGCTGACGCAGCGCTACCTCAAGCTGCTGGCCACGGTGGAGTCGCCCGAGGAGATTGTCGCCATCACCTTCACCAACAAGGCGGCGGGCGAGATGGGCAGCCGCATCCTCGAAAGCCTTTCTCTCGCGGCGCGCGGCGAGCGGCCCGACAAACCGCACAAGCAGATCACCTTCGGTCTGGCGCAGGCGGCGCTGGCGGCCGGCGCGGCGCGTGGCTGGGGGCTGCTCGACCACCCGGGGCGGCTGCGCATCACCACCATCGACGCGCTGTGCACCGGTTTCGCGCGGCAGATGCCGCTGCTGTCGCGCTTCGGCAGCCAGCCGCGCGTGGTCGATGACGCCTCGCGCCATTACGCCGAGGCGTCGCGGCGCACGCTGGCGCGCATGGAAGACGGCGATGATTTTTCCGCGCGGGTGGCCGAGGCGCTGCGCCATCTCGACAACGACGCCGTGCGCATGGCCGAGCTGCTGACCGAGATGCTGGCGCGGCGCGACCAGTGGCTGCGCCACGCGCTCACCCCCTTGTCGCGCGCCGAGGCCGAAGCGGGCTTCGCGCAGTTGATCGGGCGCGAACTGGAACGCGCGGCCGGTGCCGTCGACGCGCGGCGGCAGGGTGTGCTGATGGCGACGGCGCGCTACGCGGCGGACAACGTCACCGACGACTCGGCCATCGCGGCGCTGCGCGGCTGGACCGCGCCGCTGGCGGCGGACATGGCGGCGATGCCGCGGTGGCGCGGCTTGTGCGAGCTGCTGCTGAAGGCCGATGGCGAGGCGCGCAAGGCCTGGAACAAGAACCAGGGCATCCCGCCGGGCAAGGAGGGCAAGCCGTACAAGGATCTGCTCGCGGATTTTGTCGCGCAGCTATCCCGGCGCGACATCGCCGCGCTGGCCCGCGTGCGCGGCCTGCCCGAGCCGCGCTACAGCGACGAGGAATGGCGCGCGGTCGAGGCCATGTCCGCTTTGCTGGCGGTCGCGGCGGCCGATCTGTGGACGGTATTCAATGCCGCCGGCGAGGTTGACTTCATCGAGGTGGCGCGCCGCGCGCTGCTGGCGCTGGGCGACGCGGAAGCGCCGACCGACCTCGCGCTGGCGC
Source organism: Sulfurisoma sp. (assembly GCA_030691075.1). Lineage (GTDB taxonomy): Bacteria > Pseudomonadota > Gammaproteobacteria > Burkholderiales > Rhodocyclaceae > Sulfurisoma. The sequence goes on from JAUYFI010000155.1 coordinate 45,062, forward strand.
TGGATTACAAAATCCGCCACCTTTTGGTCGACGAGTTCCAGGACACCAGCCCGACGCAGGTGGAACTGCTGGAGCGGTTGATCGCCGGCTGGACGCCGGGTGATGGCCGCACGCTGTTCGCCGTGGGCGACCCGATGCAGTCGATCTACCGCTTCCGCAAGGCCGACGTCGGGCTGTTCCTGCGCGTGGCCGAGGGCGGGGTCGGCGATCTTCAATTGGAATCGTTGCGCCTCACGCGCAACAACCGCTCGGCTCCGGCCGTGGTCGAGTGGATCAACAGCCACTTCGATAGTGTTTTCCCGAACGACGACAGCGTCTTCGACGGCGCCATCCGCTACCGCGAGTTCGCGGCGACGCGCGAGCCGGAGCCGGGCAGCAGCGTGTTCGTGCATCCGCTGCTGGTGGCGAAGGAAGTGGATGACGAAAGCGTGGCGCTGATCGAGGCCGAAAAGATTCTTGAAGTCATCGCGGCCGCGCGGCGCGAGCGGCCTGCGGCGAGCATCGCCGTGCTGGTGCGCGCGCGCAGGCATCTCGATGCGCTGGTGGCGGCGGCGCGGCGCACCGGCCTGCAATTCGAGGCCGTGGAGATCGAGAGACTGGCCGGGCGCCAGCCGGTGCAGGACCTGTTGTCGCTGACACGCGCGCTGTTCCACCGCGCCGACCGCGTGGCCTGGCTGGCGATTTTGCGCGCGCCGTGGTGCGGGCTTCTGCTTTCCGATCTCTTCGCGCTGGCCGGCGACGACCACAAGGCGACGATCTGGCAACTGATGCAGGACGAGGGGCGTGTGGCACGCCTGTCGCCGTCCGGCCAGCGCCGACTTTTGCATTTGCGCGGGGTGATCGCCGAAGCCATGGCCCACCGCGGGCGGCAGCGGCCGCGGCGCTGGATCGAGAGCACTTGGCTCAAGCTCGGCGGCGCGGCCTGCCTCGCCGGGCCGGGCGACGTGGCCGACACGCGCGCCTATCTCGATCGGGTGGACCGGCTCGATGCCACCGGACGCTTTGCGCTCGACGAACTGGAGCGCGAGATGGAAAAGCTCTACGCGACGCCCGATGCGACGAACGGCACCTTGCAGTTCATGACCATCCACCGCGCCAAGGGCCTCGAATTCGATACCGTGATCGTGCCCGGCCTGCACCGCGCCACCGGCGGCATCGACCAGAAGCTGATGCGCTGGGAGGAGGTGGCCTTCGAGGGCACGGCCGAGCGGCTGGTGGCCGCGCCCATCAGGCGTGGCAAGCGCGGGAATGGCGATGCCTCGCTGCACGACTACCTGCGCCTGCTCGATGCCGAGCGCGGCGCCAACGAGGACGTGCGTGCTCTCTATGTCGCCGCGACGCGGGCGAAGCGCGCACTGCACTGGGTGGGTGTGGCGCGATCGAAGGACGATGCCATTGCCGCGCCGGCGGCGGGCAGTTTTCTGCGACTGCTGTGGCCGGCGCTGCAAGCCGAGTTCGCGCAAGCCGCTCTGATCGAGGGCGACGGCGCGCACGACGACGATGCCGCCTTCGTGCCGAAGCTGGTGCGGCTTATCGAACCGGCGACACCGGCGGTGCTGCGAGTCGAGAGCGCCGCGCCGGTCGTGCTCCCGATGGCCGTGAAGGAGGAGGGCGACCGCCTCGCCTCCGACACCGGCACGCTGGTGCATGCCTACCTCGAAATGATCGCGCGCGACGGTCTCGATGCCTGGCCGGTCGAGCGCATCGACGGGCTGAACGATGCGATGGCGCTGTGGTTCGGCCAGCAGGGCCATGCCGCTGCCCAGGCGAAGGCCGGCACCGGTCGTGCGCGCGAGGCGCTGCAAGTGACGCTGCAGAGCGAGGACGGCCGCTGGGTGCTCGCCGCGCGTGAAGGCGCGGCGGCCGAACTCGCGCTCACCAGCGCGGAAGGACTTGCCACGCAGGTGCTCGACCGCAGCTTCGTCGAGGACGGCGTGCGCTGGATCATCGACTACAAGACCATGAAAGTACCGCCTGCGGCGTCCAACCAGTCAGGCTTCGCTGATAACGATGCCGACTCCCGTCGGCCCATTGTCGGTGCTGACGCCACGGCGAAGGAACACGCCGAACGCTACCGCGAGCAACTCGAACGCTATGCGGAAGTGTTCCGCGCCGATGGTCTGCCGATACGCATCGCGGTGTTCTATGCGGCCGTGGGCGAGCTAGTGGAATTGGCTTCCGGGTAATAAACCTAAAAACGGCAGTTACCCGATTCCATTCGCATGATGCGCGAGAGATCGGTGCGTTTGAGACGGCCCGATTCGGGCGATGGTCTGCTTGATATGGTCGCAGCACAAAGTCCAGACGGTCGTCGAGTTGAACTGCTCCGCA
>JAUYFI010000028.1 GCA_030691075.1 Sulfurisoma sp.
AACAGTTTTTTCTGCCGCGCGTCGATGGGCAGATACAGGTCGGTGTAGGTGTGATTGCGGTTGATCAGCACCGCTGCGGCCCCCGGCGGCAGTTTTTCTTGAACCACGATCGTGTCCGGCAGGCGGATCGGCACATAGCCAAGCCATGCGTCACCTTTGAAGCTAACTGAATCATGATGCGGCCGGTCATTGCGATATGCGACGACGCTGTGTCGAAGCATCGAGCCGCGGAAGAGTTCCACCGCGGCGTACTGCACTTCCGGTGGGAGCCGCGACAGCAGCGCTTGATGCGGCGTGGACGCCAGCGCGCCACACTGCGGCAGGTAGGCCGCTTGCCGCACCCAGCGCCCGAAGCTGAGACCAGCCGCAGCCAGAAAATCGAGCAACTGCGGCACCGAGTAGGCGCGGTCCTGGGGATGGAGCAGCGCGTCAGCCAACGCGGCCTCGTCGCGGAAGTCCGGCGACACACGCAACAGCGGCACCAGCGGATGGTCGGGCGGCAGCGCGCTGAGGCTGGCGGCGAGATCCTTGATCTCCTGCGACGATGTGCCGAAGCCGAGCCGGCGGCAGTAGTCCTGCAGCAGATAGACCCCGGCGCGGCCATAGGGCGCGTAGACCATCAGGTGCATGGCGCCATCCGGTGCGAGCACATCGTGCAGCGCCCGCAGGCCCGCATCCGGGTCGGGCAGATGGTGCAGCACGCCGGTGCTGACGATGTGTTCGAAACGGTGGCCTAACTCTCCAGCGCGTTCTATCGGGAGCAGATGCACATCGAGATTGTCGAGGCCGTACTTGCGCTTGAGGAGTTCGGTTTTCTCGATGCTCGTCGCGCTGACATCGATCCCGGTGACCTTCGCCTTTGGCCAGCGCAGTGCGTACTTGGCCGCCTGGGAGGTGCCGCAGCCGGCGACCAGAATAGCCCGGTCGTCGCGATAGGGTTCGTCCGGCCAGAACAGGTGGGCATCGGCACGCCGCCGCGCGTCATTCCACGATTTTCGGTAGCGGTCGAGGTCATCGACCGGGGGCGGGTAGGGATGGCACTCGTAGAAGGCGCTCACCTCCTGCGCAACTCTTTCGGCATTCAGCTCG
>JAUYFI010000029.1 GCA_030691075.1 Sulfurisoma sp.
AAGAATTAGTCTCTAAAAATGAGTTTTAAATTTTTTGTAAATAGAAATAAAAGTAAAGAAGTTAAGGATAACAAATTTGACAAGTTTGAGAATTCAAACACTGAAATTTTTCTGCACTATGACAAAAGTTTTATTACACCAAAATGCTTCAGGTCGTCAACTAAATGCAAATGTTTTGATCAAAAAAAAGAAGTTTTCTTCTACCGTGAACACCCCCTATCATATATAAGCATATTAAAAAAACATACAAAAAAATTGATGTCTGAAACAGAAAAACATAATAATGTTTTAATAATCAACCTAGATGAAAATGCGAACTTTGTTGTTAGGAGAATTCTTAGGGAAACTGTCGCGTCCCATAAAAGAACATTAATTTTGTTCAAACAAATCTGTCAAATGCGAAAACAGAAGAAGAAAAAACATCTCTCCTATATAAACAACCAAACATCTAAATGTTACGAACTTTTATCTGATACAGTACCTTGGCAGTTTGAAGATTTAATACCCTGTATAATTCTAAAAATATCTTTATATGCGCACTATCACACACTTAACCTTTTTGAAAATTTTGTAAATAAATGAATAAATAAAATCATACTTTTGTTTTATTATTTTTATTCTATTGCTTATGAACATTTTTTGTATTAATGAATTATCGTGTAAATAAAAGATTTAAAAATACTTTTTTTGTTTTTGGGAAATTTATCAATTCACCTGAATGGGTGCGGATTTGAATACTAATTTCCCTAATTAGTGTGCTTTCTAGGGGGTGATACTCAAGGTGTCTAAATTCTTCAATTTTGTAATTTTCCTCTTGTGTTTTATGTAGTGGCACAATCTTTAGCAGTTTAACATACTCATCTCCAACAATACAAGATTCTATAATATTTGTATACAACATTAAATATTCAGGTTTAATATTCTCAATTGAGGCATTGTTTTTAAAATTAAATTCTTTTACAACAGCAGATTTGTTAACAAAAATAATAAATTTATTTTTTCTAACAATTTCTTGTTGACCATTATCAACACCATCTTCAATTTCCTCAAAAGGAAAACCTAATAACTCAGCTAGATGTTCAGAAATCATGAAAAATGTATCTTTTTCAAGTTTTAGAGTTATTTTATTTTTTTCTACACCAAATTCTTTATGTTTTTTCATTATAAAAAGACCGAGAATATTTGTTTTCATATATTGATTACTAAGTTCAAGCAAGCTAGCGAGATCAATTGATTTGTTTTCGAGTGTTAGCCAAGTAATAGCGGATCCTATTTTTGCTCCTGATATTGTACGAAGTCTGCTCTCATAAGGCAGTGGTAAAATAGTACTTGGATAATTTATTGACGTTAATGCAACCTTCCATCCGGAGTCGAGATAATATGGCTGGGGTAGGGTTACAGTGAAATCGTTATTTAATACATCAGAACAAATTCTAAGATTAAAAAATTCTGAAAAATTCATTTTTTTAAATTTCAATTTTGCGAATGTTGATATGCCTCTAGAAACATCAAGATAATTATTATTCTCATCTGTTAGAGAAATTGATATTTTTTCTAAAGTTGTGTTTGATAGTTGACTGTATTGTTCTGTGTCAAACTGGTAATATGAATTATTTGATTTTTCTACAAACTTGTGGCAAAAAATAATAAGATCATTTTTTAAGTCTCCATTAATTATCTTATCTTTTATTTGATCGCATTTTACACGCACAAGATCAGTTTTAACATTATACCAATTTTCTCTCTCTCCGTAAATATTATCTTTTTTTCCCGCTAGGGATGCGCAATAATATACTTCAGTTGGATAAAGAGTAGTGTTTTTTTTCATATTAACTTTAGGTAATGCGATAGTTTCAATAGCTTTTTCATGAAATAAAATAAAATATTTATCATTTATTTCATTAATTTCATTTTCTTCATAAAGCACTTTGACATTTTTATATCTTTCTGTTATTAA
>JAUYFI010000033.1 GCA_030691075.1 Sulfurisoma sp.
CCGCCTGGTGGCGCAGGATCTGGCGGGCATTTTGCCGCTGGAAAAGCTCAGCGATCATTTGAGCGACCTGGCAGACCTGATCCTGGGCGAAACGCTACGCCTGTGCTGGCAAGGGCTGCGCATCAGGCACCGCGAGGAACCACGCTTCGCCATCATCGGCTACGGCAAGCTGGGCGGCAAGGAACTGGGCTACGCCTCGGACCTCGACATCATCTATCTCTACGACGACGACGCCCCGGAAGCGCCGGAAATTTACGCCCGGCTCGGCCAGCGCATCAACACCTGGCTCACCAGCCTGACGTCCGCCGGCATGCTCTACGACACCGACCTGCGCCTGCGCCCCAACGGCGCCAGCGGCCTGCTGGTCAGCACCGTCGAGGCCTTCGAGCACTACCAGCAGAACCAGGCATGGATATGGGAGCATCAAGCACTGACCCGAGCCAGATATAGTGCCGGCAACGCGGAAATCGGCGCCAGTTTCGAACGCATCCGTCGCGAGGTGCTGGCGCAGCCACGCGACCCGCTTGTGCTGAAAAAAGAAGTATTGGAAATGCGTCAAAAGATGCTCGACGCCCACCCCAACGCCAGCGGCCAATTCGACCTCAAGCATGACCGGGGCGGCATCATCGACGTGGAATTCGCGGTGCAATACCTGGTGCTGGCCCATGCCCACGCACGCCCGGAACTCACGCGCAACGTCGGCAATCTGGCGCTGCTCGGGATCGCCGCGGAACTGGGTCTGATAGCCCCGGAACTGGCGGAAGCGGCGCGCGGCGCCTACCGCCACTTCCGCCAGTGGCAGCACGCGCTGCGCCTGCAAAGCGCCGCATATGCCCGTATCGCGCCGGAGCAGGCGGCGCCTTTTATCACATCGGTACGCCAGCTATGGCAAATCGTGTTGGGAGAAAATTAGGTGTATATCGTCGCCATCGCCTGGGGCTACGTCGTGCTGATGATGTCCATCACGGAAACCAGCTTCATTGCCGGACTGCTGACTTTTTTCTGGTACGGCGCGGCGCCGCTGGCGCTATTTCTGTGGCTGTTCGGCACGCCTCAGCGCAGACGTTCACGCATGGCCGCCAAGCAGCGTCCCGGTCAGCCAGATGGAAGCGATTCCCAGGGCGATTAGCGTGACCTGCTGCACCGTGGCCTTGATTTCCGGCCGCTTGTGCAGCCCCGGAATCAGGTCCGCCACCGCCACGTAAATCATGCT
>JAUYFI010000035.1 GCA_030691075.1 Sulfurisoma sp.
CTGGCCCCGTGGGAAGCGGTCAATGCCGCGCTCGGACTATCGGCGCCTCTGCGCGACGAGGCGCACCACGAAGCGCTGCTGGCTTTCGTGGAGGAATGTTTCGACCGTTTTGGCGCGGACGAATTTCATCCGGTGTTCGCCTTGGTCGATCTGGTGGCGGTGCGCATTCGCGAATATGAAGATCGCGTGCATCCCTGGCCGGACACCACCACGCCGGCATCGCGCCTGGCATTCCTGATGGAGCAGCACGGTCTGCGGCAGTCCGACCTTCCCGAGCTCGGTCCGCAAAGCGTGGTTTCCGCCGTGCTCTCCGGCAAGCGCGCGCTCAACCTGCGCCAGGCTAAGGCGCTCGCCGCGCGATTCCATGTGCCGATGGAGGCACTGGCGGGCTAAGAACGCCTCGGCTCAAGACCCTGCACCGTCCCGCCGGCGCGCCAGTCCGGCGGCGAAGGCCCACAGGCTTGCCGGATCGTCGCGCGGGCGCTGCGTCGGCTCGTCCTTCGACCTCGCACTCGGTTTCGGTGCGGGCGTCGCAGTGATAGGCGTCGGCGAACGGCGAGGCCTCGGCGAAGAACTCGCCGGGGCGCGCCATGTGCAGGGTCACCGTGCCGCCGTCGGGCGTGAGCCGCTGCAGGCGCCGCTTGCCCGTGGCCAGGAAGAAGATGCCGAAGGACTTGTCGCCGCGATGGAGCAGCGTGCTTCCGGCGGGCACGTGGCGCGGTGTCGGCACCGCGCCCGCAATCGCCGGAACCGATGGAACGTCTGCAGCTTGCGGCGCGGCGGCCGATTTTTTCTTCATGTGATTCCAGGATCATAGTGCCGGCCGGCGGCGTCCGTCTATCCTGCCCGGGCCGCAGGCGATTAAAAATCCACAGTCTTGCGGAGCTCGTCAATCCTGGAGGGGCACCATGAAGAAACTTTACGTCATTGCCGGCGCGGTCGCCGCTGCCGGCCGAGGTGAAGAGCTATCTCGACCTGCAGCGCCACGTCAAGGCGCGCGCCGCCGCCGCGGGGATCGACACCAGCAAGCCCATCGACAAGAATCTGTTCGCCAAGTCGAAGGCCAATTAGTCGTCGCGCAACAATAACATGACCAACTTTACTTCTGTGTTGGCAGGACCGCATGGTTCCAGTCGCCATGAAACTTGTCCAATTTGAGATTGAGGGAGGCCAGCTCTGCATCGGTGATCTTGATGCCAGTCGGGTACTTGCCTCGATCCAGTTCAGCGCGAATTTTCAGACCGGCTTGCGTGGTTGTGTTGGCGATCGGATTGACGATGACTTCGTGACTCACCAGCGGTCGTCCTCGCCAGTTTTGCGTGTTGTGACAAATCATCCGATGCTCGATCTTGTTCCACCACCGACCCATGGCCTGCACCGCGAACGCGGCGGTGTCGTGCTCAATGCCCACGCTCACCCAGCCTTCGTTGCGACTCATGTCGAACACGCCGTAGGGGATCACCTTGCCAAGTTCGGGGTCGGGGAAGTCATGAACGTCCACGCGTTCCGGCTCGCCTTTGCGCTGCCACTCCCGCCCGTTGTTCTTGTACGGGCCGACGAGTTCCTTCTTTTTCGTGTCCACCGAAATCACCGGTTGTCCGCGCTGCTGGAATCGTTTCACCTTGGCGTTGATGTACTCGAACTGCGTGTTGCGGTCCGGGTGCTCCGTTCCCTCCAGGGTCTTGCGGTTGCCCCGCAAGCTGTAGCCGTCCGCATTCAGCAATTGCGCCACCGTCCTGGACAAGTGCTGACGCGTCGAATTGCCGGCGGTGGCGCTGCCAGACCCGGAGGGTGCGGCGTGTTACTGTCCGGACTGCCTCAGGGAAATCATTGCCGGCCGGCCGCACCCAACATGAGGATGGCGTCGCGGTTGCTCCAGGAAAAACAGGCCGCGGCGGCCTCCCGCCAAGGCAGCCAGCGGCAGGCAGCGTGCTCGACGGCAGCCAGGGTGACGGCCGTGTCGCGCGCCACGCACAAGCTGAAAACATGCTCGACGTTGTGCATCACCCCGGCCGGGTAGCGGTCGCGCCACTGGGCGAAGATATCGAAGCGGTTGGAGAGGTGCCAGTCTTTCAGCTCGGTGGCATGGCAGGCGATCCCGGTTTCTTCGGCCACCTCGCGCACGGCGGTGGCGACAAGCGCTTCGTCGCCTTCCTGGCTGCCGGTGACCGATTGCCAGTAGCCGGGGTGGGCGGTGCGTTCGAGCAGCAGCACATCGAGCGCCGCAGTGTGAATCAAGACCAGGACGGAGACCGGTTTCTTGGTGCCGGCCATCGGATCAGGCAATATCGGTGAGCCAGTTGATGCCGTCGGCCTGCATGTCTACGAAGCACCAGAAGGCGATGCCCTGTTCGCGCCACTCGCTGACGGCTTGTTCGAATACCTGCAGTGTCTGCACGAAGTCGGCCTCGGCACGGCCGTGGATGCCGTCGCAGTGCCCGAGGATCACGACGTAGCCCTCGGCCGGTTGCCAGCCGAGGTCGGCGAGGCAGTCGAGCAGGGCATCCCAGTTGTGGCCGAACCACTCGGGAAAGGCCATGGCGCGACCGATGGTCTCGAGCAGTTCATCCTTGTTCCGGGCCTTGAGCAGGTCGACGCGAAACACGAAAAAGCCGTTGCGCTCGGCCGCCGCGATCAGCCCGACCTCGCCGTCGCCGGGCATGTGATAGACGCCGGCGTGTTCGACCTGGGCGAGGATGGATTCGTAGCGTGCGCTCATTCGCCAATCCTCCTGAAACTGCGGTAGTGATCCGTGGTGTAGTAACACGCCGCCGCGGGCCACGGCTGGGTGCCGCCGCAGACGATGCGGCGGGCGCCGCGATTGCGGGCGCCGGGCGTTGCCACGGTGTATTCGCGGTAGTGGCCGCGCGGCTGCAACGGCAACTGTTTCTCGTAGTTGCCAAAGGTGCTGCCGTCGCGCTTGTGGGGAAAAGGGCCGTTCCGGGCGATCAGCCGCAGCGTGTCCTGCGCTTCCCGCGGAAGATTGGCGAAGGTGGTCTCGCCCGCGTGGGCTGCTCCGAGCAGCGCAGCCAGCAGCAGCGCGAGGAGCCAGCGAATCATGCCCGCCCCATCAACCTTTTTCGACTTCGACCTGGGTTTCAACCTTCTGCCGCAAGCGGATGTGCAGCTCGCGCAGCTGCTTCTCGTCGACGCCGGAGGGCGCGTCGGTCAGCAGGCACTGGGCGCGCTGGGTCTTGGGGAAGGCGATGACGTCGCGGATCGACTCGGCGCCGGTCATCAGGGTGACGATGCGGTCGAGGCCGAAGGCGAGGCCGCCGTGGGGCGGCGCGCCGTAGCGCAGGGCGTCGAGCAGGAAGCCGAACTTGGCGCGCTGCTCCTCGGGGCCGATGCCCAGCGCCTCGAACACCCGGGCCTGCACATCGGCCTTGTGGATACGCACCGAGCCGCCGCCGATTTCCCAGCCGTTGAGCGCCAGGTCGTAGGCCTTGGCCAGGCACTCGCCCGGATTCGTTGCCATCAGTTCCTCGTGGCCGTCCTTGGGCGAGGTGAAGGGGTGGTGGCAAGCCGTCCAGCGGCGGTCTTCCTCGCTGTATTCGAACATGGGGAAGTCGACGACCCACAGCGGCTCCCAGGCCTTGCCATTGAGGAAGCACTTCTCGTGGCCGATCTTGCCGCGCAGCGCACCCATGGCGTCGTTGACGACCTTGGTCTTGTCGGCGCCGAAGAAGATCAGGTCGCCACTTTGCGCGCCGGTGCGCTCGACGATGGTTCTCAGCGCGGCCTCGTGGATATTCTTGACGATGGGCGATTGCAGGCCTTCCTCGTTGAGCTTCGATGCGTCATTGACCTTGATGTAGGCCAGCCCCTTGGCGCCGTAGATCTTGACGAACTCGGTGTAGCCGTCGATCTCGCCGCGGGTGAGCGTGGCACCGCCGGGGATGCGCAGCGCGGCGACGCGGCCGCCGCTGGTGGCCGGGCCGGAGAAGACCTTGAAGGCGACGTCCTGGACGGCATCGGTGACTTCGGTGAGTTCGAGTGTCACGCGCAAGTCGGGCTTGTCCGAACCGAAGCGGCGCATGGCCTCGGCATGGCTCATGCGCGGGAAGGGATCGGGCAGATCGACGTCGATGGCGTCCTTGAAGACGTAGCGGATCAGCTTTTCGATAATGCCGGTGATCGCGGTCTCGTCCATGAACGAGGTCTCGATATCGACCTGGGTGAATTCCGGCTGGCGGTCGGCGCGCAGGTCCTCGTCGCGGAAGCACTTGACGATCTGGTAGTAGCGATCGAAGCCGGCGACCATCAAGAGCTGCTTGAACAGTTGCGGCGATTGCGGCAGGGCGAAGAACTGGCCGGGATGGACGCGCGAGGGCACGAGGTAGTCGCGCGCGCCTTCGGGGGTACTCTTCGTCAGCATCGGCGTCTCGATGTCGATGAAGCCGTTGTCGTCGAGGAAGCGGCGGAAGGCGCGGGCCGTCTTGTAGCGCAGCATCATGTTCTTCTGCATCTGCGGCCGGCGCAGGTCGATGACGCGATTGACCAGGCGCACGTTCTCGGAAAGGTTGTCGTCGTCGAGCTGGAACGGCGGCGTTACCGCGGCGTTGAGGATCTCCAGTTCCTGGCAGAGGATCTCGATCTCGCCCGAAGGCATGTTGGGATTCTCGGTGCCGGCGGGACGGCGGCGCACGCGGCCGGCGATCTTCAGCACGAACTCGCCGCGCACGGCCTCGGCCAGCGCGAACATCTCGGGACGGTCGGGGTCGCAGACCACCTGGGCGATGCCCTCGCGGTCGCGCAGGTCGATGAAGATCACGCCGCCATGGTCGCGCCGACGGTGGTTCCAGCCGCAGAGGGTGACGGTCTGGTCGACGTTCGTGGCCGATAGTTGGCCGCAGTAGTGGGTACGCATGGAGCTCTCGTTTCGAAAAGTCGGCGCTGGCGATACGGCAATATCGCGGCACCAGGATGGAATTATTCGTTCTGCGCGCGGCCCAGCAGGTTGGGGATGCCGTTGCCCCGCAGCGGCGGCGCGACCACGCCCATGGAGACGATGTACTTGAGGGCGTCATCGACGCTCATGTCGAGCTCGACGGTGTCGCGCTTGCGCACGAAAAAGAAAAAGCCGTTGACCGGGCTCGGCGCGGTCGGGATGAAGACGCTGACCACCTCGTCGTCGGTGTGCTGGGAGACGTCGGTCGTCGGCGTGCCGGTCTGGAAGGCCACGGCCCAGGCCTCGGGATGCGGATAGCGCACCAGCAGCACCTTGCGGAAGGCCTCGCCGTTGCCCGAGAACAGCGTGTCGCTGACCTGCTTGACGCTGTAGTAGATCGACTTCACCACCGGGATGCGCGACAGCAGCGATTCCCAGAAACTCACCAGGCGCTGGCCGACGAAGTTGGCGGTGATCAGGCCGGTGAGGAAGACGACCAGCAGCGTCATCAGGGCGCCGATGCCGGGGATGTAGATGCCTAGCAACTGCTCCGGCTGGATCGCGTGGGGCAGCAGCAGCAGCGATTGATCCATGGTGCGGACGATCAATGACAGCACCCAGGCAGTGATCGCCAGGGGAACCCAGATCAGCAGACCGGTGATGAAGTATTTTTTCAAGCTCGACTCAGTTGCAGGCGCATGACCCCGTGCCGCCCTGGCAGGGGGGCGGACTGTCGCTCTTGGCGGGCGCGGCGGTCTTGGGTCCACCCTTGAAGTCGGTCTGGTACCAGCCGCTTCCCTTGAGCTGGAATCCGGGCGCGGTCAGTTGCTTCGAGAATGTTTCGGCGCGGCACTCGGGGCAGGTGGTGAGCGTCGCGTCGGCCATTTTCTGCATGACGTCCTGCTCGAAATTGCAACTGCTGCAACGATAGGCGTAGATGGGCATGCCCGCCTCCTGAAAAACGGAAAATTATACCAGCAGGCGCAAGTAAGTTTGGGTCAGCGGCTTGCCCCAGAATAGGGCGATGATTCCCGCGGCGGCCAGATAGGGGCCGAAGGGAATAGGCACATTGCGGCCGTGCCTGGCCAGCACGATCAACGCGATGCCGACCACGGCACCGACGAAGGACGACAGCAGGATCGTCAGCGGCAGCATGGCCCAGCCGGTCCAGGCGCCGATGGCCGCAAGCAGCTTGAAGTCGCCGAAGCCCATGCCTTCCTTGCCGGTGGCGAGCTTGAACAGCCAATACACCGCCCAGAGCGACAGGTAGCCTGCCGCGGCGCCGAGCACGGCGCTTTTCAGGTCGGTGAAGACGCCGAAGGCGTTGAACAACAGGCCGGCCCAGAGCAGGGGCAGGGTGATGTCGTCGGGCAGCAGTTGCTTGTCGAAATCTATGAAGGTCAGGGCAATCATCGCTGCAACGAACAGCATGGCACCGGCGGCGGCGGCTGTCGGACCCAGCTTCCAGGCAGCGAAGGCGAAGGCGATGCCCGTGAAGGCTTCGACCAGCGGATAGCGCGGGCTGATGCCCGCGCGGCAACCGCGGCAGCGCCCGCCAAGAATCAGGTAGCTGAGGACCGGGATATTCTCGAGCACGGTGATCTTGTGGCCGCAATGCGGGCAGCGCGAGCGCGGTGTCGCCAGGGTCAGTTTCTCGTATTCCGGGGCCGGCTCGCCGCGCAGTTCGGCGCATTGGGAAAGCCAGTCGCGCTCCATCATGATGGGCAGCCGATGGATGACGACGTTGAGAAAGCTGCCGACCGCCAGTCCAAAGACAAGCGCCAGCAGGCTGGGATCGACTGCCATGCGGGATGTGGGCGGGAGGCTTAGCCGACCACCGCGCCGAGCTTGAAGATCGGCAGATACATGGCGACCACCAAGCCACCGATCAGGCCACCGAGAACGACCATGATGATGGGCTCCATCAGGCTGGAAAGCGCTGCCACCGCCTCATCAACTTCGGCCTCGTAGAAGTCCGCCACTTTCGATAGCATGTTGTCGAGCTGGCCGGATTCCTCGCCGATCGAGACCATCTGCAGGGTCATGTTGGGGAAGACGTTGGCATTCTGCATGGCGACTGTCAAGCTGGTGCCGCTGCTGACCTCGGCCTGGATCTGCCGGGTCGCGCTCTCATAGACGTAGTTGCCGGAGGCGCCACCCACCGATTCGAGCGCCTCGACCAGCGGTACGCCGGCGGCAAACATGGTCGAGCAGGTGCGGGTCCAGCGCGCCACCGTGCCCTTCATGATCACGTCGCCGAAGATCGGCAGCTTGAGCGCCAGGCGATCCATGAAATTCTGCATGGCCTTGGAACGCTTCCATGTGTAAAAGAAGGTGTATATCGCACCGCCAACGGAGCCGAAGATAAAGTACCAGTTGGCCACGAAAAAGTCGGATATGCCGATGACGATCTGGGTCGGCGCCGGCAGGTCGCCACCGAAGCTCCGGAATACCTCCTTGAAGGCCGGCACGACGAAGATCATGATGACGGCCGTGATCAGGAACGCCACGACCAGGATGGACACCGGGTAGAACAGGGCGCCCTTGATCTTGGCCTTGATTGCCAGGGTCTTTTCCTTGTAGGTGGCCAGGCGATCCAGCAGGGTCTCGAGAATGCCCGCCTGCTCGCCGGCGGCGACCAGGTTGCAGAACAACTGGTCGAAATACAGCGGGTACTTGCGAAAGGCGGCCGCGAGGGAATTACCGGTTTCGACATCGGTCTTGATGTCCAGCAGCAGCTTCGACACCGCGGGATTGTGATGCCCCTTGCCGACGATGTCGAAGGACTGCAGCAGCGGCACGCCGGCCTTCATCATCGTGGCCAGCTGGCGGGCGAACAGCGTGATGTCCTTCTCGCTGACGCTGCCGCCGCCCTTGAGTCGCTGCTTCTTGACCTTGACCGGCAGAATGCCCTGGCGCCGCAGCGTGTTGCTGACCACCGTTTCGGTCGTCGCACGCATTTCGCCCCGTATGGTTTTCCCGCCCTTGTCCTTGCCTTCCCAGGAAAAGTTGAATTCCTTGACTGCGGTTGGCGCCGGTTTTTTTGCTGCGGTTGCCATGGGCTCGCCTCGTTTGGATCGCGCGTTTAGGACGTTATGTTGCCAGATTCTAGCGGAAGTGTTCTTGCCAACGCCATGAAATCTCAGTGGTATCGGGCGATGATGCCCCGCCCGACGGGGTTTGTAAAGCCGGTCAATCGGTACTGGAGTCCGGGCGCCTGATACGTACCGTCTTGATGCGCCGATCCTGCGTCTGGACAATCTCCATGCCGACCTCGCCGATGCGCAGCCCGACGCCGACCTCGGGGATGTCCTGTAGGTGTTCAACGATCAGGCCGTTGAGCGTCTTCGGACCGTCGGTCGGCAGGGCGAGATTCAGTGCGCGGTTGATCTCGCGCAGGTGCTGGCTGCCATCCACCAATGTGGAACCGTCGTCGAGCCAGGCGATGGAGCTAGGGCCGCCCGGCATGCCAGTCGTGAATTTGCCGACGATCTCCTCGATGATGTCCTCGAGTGTCACCAGCCCGAGCAGTTCGCCGTATTCGTCGACCACCAGGCCGGTGCGCTGGCGGTTGTCGCGGAAAAACTGCAGCTGGGTGTAGATCGGCGTCGAGGCTGGAACGAAATAGGGCTCGCTGAGTTGCTCGCGCAGCGCCTCGACATCGAAATCGCCCTCCAGCGCCCCGCCGATCAGCCTGCGCACCTGCAGCATGCCGACGATATTGCCGGGCTCACCCGCGTAAACCGGCAGCCGGCTGTGGAAGCTGGTGGCCAGGCGCGAGCGGATGTCCTCGACCGCATCCTCCAGGTCAATGCCCTCGATTTCACCGCGCGGCGTCATGATGTCCGCCACGGTGACGTGTTCGAGGTCGAACAGGTTGACCAGGATGGCGCGGTGCGGTGCCGGAATGAAATGGCTGGATTCGAGCACTACCGAGCGCAGTTCCTCGGCACTGAGATGCGGGGAGCCGGCCCCTGCTTCGGGTTTCAGGCGCATGAGGCGCAACAGCCCGGAGGCGAACAGGTTGATGAACCACACGATCGGGTAGGCGAGCCGCAACAGCGGCCAGACAAGATATCCGAGTAGCACGGCCAATCGGTCGGCGTGGGTCGCGCCGATGATCTTGGGCGTGATCTCGGAAAAGACCAGAATCAGGAAGGTGATCAGCAGTGTGCCGACACCCAATGCCACTTTGTCCTCGCCGAACAACTCGATGGTGATGAGCGAAACCAGCGTCGCGGCGCCGGCGTTGACCAGGTTGTTGCCGAGCAGGATCACGCCCAGCATCTTGTCGGTCTGCCCCAGGAGTTCGAGCGCCAGCATGGCGCCGCGATGGCCCTTGGCCGCCATATGGCGCAGACGATAGCGGTTGCTCGCCATCATCGCCGTCTCGGTTAGGGAGAAGAAGGCGGAGCACACCAGCAGCGCCGCCAGCGTAGCGAACTGCGCGGATAAGGGAACGCCGTCCATCAGGCGCGGCCGAGAATCACTTCCAGCACGAAACGGCTGCCGACGTAGGCCAGCAGCAGGGCGCCGAAGCCGGCCAGGGTCCAGCGCAGAGCTACCCGTCCGCGCCAGCCGCGCAGATGTCGGCCGGCGAGCAGAGCGGCGAAGATCGCCCAGGAGAGGATGGCGAAAATCGTCTTGTGGTTGAAGGGCAGCGCTTTCCCGAACAGGGTCTCGGAGAACAGGATGCCCGAGGCCAGCGTCAGCGTCAGCAGCACGAAGGCGACGTGGATCAGCCGGAACAGCAGCGCCTCCATGGTCAGCAGTGGCGGCAGTCCGGCGAACAGCGGCGTCAGGCGGCCGCGATGCAGGCGTTTTTCGGCGACGGCCATCAGCACCGCGTGCAGCGCCGCCAGGGTAAACAGGCTGTAGGCCAGCATGGCCGCGAGGAAGTGGGCGCGGAAGGCCGGCGAGTCGGCGTTGGCGAGCAGGTGCTGGCCGGGCAGGGCGAGCGGCAGCAGCACGCTCAGCGCCGCCAGCGGCAGGCCGAGCATCTGTAGGCCCTCCATGCGGGCGTAGAAGCTTTCGATCCAGTACAGCGCGATGGCCAGCCAGAGGATCAGCGACAACGCCACCGCGAAGCCGAAACGCATGGCATTGCCGGGGAAGATTTCCTGCGCCAGCGTCGCTCCGTGCAGGAGTAGCGCCCCCAGCAGCCAGGCACGCTCCCAACCGGCCAGTCCGGCGACCGGCTGGTCGAGCGCGGGGCCGCGCCAGCGGCTGCGCCAGAAGTGCAGGGCGAGCCCGGCGTACAGGGTCGCGGCGAGGACATGCAGTAAAATTGCAGGCATTCCCGAAGTCTATCGCATCTCCATTCCTCTTCTCCCCCCGCCATCATGCTCGACAACCTGACCCAGCGGCTCGGCCGCGTCGTCAAGACCCTGCGCGGCCAAGCCCGCCTGACCGAGGACAACATCGCCGACATGCTGCGCGAGGTGCGCATGGCGCTGCTCGAGGCCGATGTCGCGCTGCCGGTGGTCAAGGACTTCATCGCCCGCGTCAAGGAAAAGGCGCTCGGCCAGGATGTGATCGGCTCGCTCACGCCCGGTCAGGCGCTGGTCGGCGTGGTGCATCGCGAACTCACCGAACTCATGGGCGGGCAGGCGGCGGGCCTCAACCTCGCCGCCGTGCCGCCGGCGATCATCCTCATGTCGGGCCTGCAGGGCGCCGGCAAGACGACGACCACCGCCAAGCTCGGCAAGTGGCTCAAGGAACGGCAGAAGAAGAAAGTGCTGGCGGTGAGCTGCGACGTCTATCGCCCGGCGGCCATCGAACAGCTCAAGGCCGTGTCGGCGCAGGCCGGCATCGATTTCTTCCCCTCCCATGCCGGCGAGAAGCCGGCGGCGATCGCCGCGGCGGCGCTCGACTACGCCAAGAAGCATTACTTCGACGTGCTCTTCGTCGATACCGCCGGTCGCCTCGCCATCGACGAAGCGATGATGGCAGAGATCAAGGAACTGCACGCGCTGCTGAATCCGGTCGAAAGCCTGTTCGTGGTCGATGCCATGCTCGGCCAGGATGCCGTCAACACCGCGCGCGCCTTCAACGAGGCCCTGCCGCTGACCGGGGTGGTGCTCACCAAGCTCGACGGCGATGCCCGCGGCGGTGCCGCGCTGTCGGTGCGCCATGTCACCGGCAAGCCGCTCAAGTTCGCCGGCGTCGGCGAGAAACTGAACGGCATCGAGGAATTCCATCCCGAGCGCATGGCTTCGCGCATCCTCGGCATGGGCGACATCCTCGGCCTGGTCGAGGATGCCCAGCGCGGGGTCGACCAGGACAAGGCGCAGGAATTCGTCAAGAAGATGAAGTCCGGCAAGGGCTTCGACCTCAACGACTTCAAGGAGCAGATCGGGCAGATGCGCAAGATGGGTGGCTTGTCGTCGATGCTCGACAAGATGCCGGCGCAGTTCGCGCAGATGGCGCAAGCCGCCGGCGGCGCGGTCGAGGACAAATCGGTCGGCCGCATCGAGGGCATCATCAACTCGATGACGCCGGGCGAGCGCGCCAGGCCCGAAATACTCAAGGCTACCCGCAAGCGCCGCATCGCCGCCGGCGCCGGCGTCCAGGTGCAGGAAGTGAATCGTTTGCTCAGCCAGTTCGAGCAGACGCAGAAGATGATGAAGCAGTTCTCCAAGGGCGGCATGGCCAAGATGATGCGCGGCATGAAGGGGATGCTGCCGGGGATGCCGCGCTGATTTTCGGTGACACCGCCGTGTCGCTAACACCGACAACGAGCCAACGGTAGTCGGCACTCCTCGTCTGGTAATGCCTGGCTTGTTGGACGCCACGGGCGGCACTTTTCTCAGCGCGCCTGGATGTAGCGCGCACCCCAGTTCCAGTGCCGTTCCCACGCGCCACGCACCATGTTCGGGTACTCGGGCGCGCCGAGGCTGCCGTTGTAGCGGCCGAGCGCGCGGTAGAGATCGCCGTTCTCGATGTCGAGGTAGTGGCGCAGGATGGTGCAGCCGAAGCGCAGGCTGGTGCGCAGGTGGAACAGGTTGTGGTCGCGGTTGCCGATCAGCTTGACCCAGAAGGGCATGACCTGCATGTAGCCGCGCGCGCCGGCACTGGAGACGGCGTACTTGCGGAAACCGCTTTCGACCTGGATCAGGCCCAGCACCAGTTGCGGATCGAGCCCGGCGCGCTGGGCCTCGTAATAGACGGTCTTGAGGAATTCGAGGCGGCCATGGCGGTCGGGGATGCGCTTTTCCATCCGGCGCGACATCTCGGACATCCACGCAATCTTTTCCTGCAGCGAAGGGAAGCGCGGCTCGGGCGCGGCGCGGTCGGCCACCGCCGCATGCAGCGCCGCCTGCACGCTCGCGGCCAGCGGCTCGTACTTCTGCGCGCCGGCCCAGGCGCTGCCTGCCGCGAAGGCCAGTATGCCGAGCAGCAGTCTCAGGCGCATGCTTTCTGTCGCGTCAGCGCGGCCACATGGGCTGCAATCGCGTCCAGCGGCAGTTTCGTGGCCTCCTTGTCGCGGCGGTGCTGGTACTCGACCAAGCCTTCCTTGAGCCCGCGGTCGCCGATGGTGACGCGGTGAGGCACGCCGATCAGTTCCCAGTCGGCGAACATGACGCCGGGACGCTCGTCGCGGTCGTCGAGCATGACGTCGATGCCGGCGGCCAGCAGCTCCTCGTGGAGTTTTGTCGCCGCCTCGCGCACGGCCTCGGACTTGCCCCAGCCGATCGGGCAGATGACCAGCGTGAATGGGGCGATGGATGCCGGCCAGACGATGCCGCGCTCGTCGTGGTTCTGCTCGATCGCCGCGCCGACCAGGCGTGTGACGCCGATGCCGTAGCAGCCCATCACCATGACCTGCGGCTTGCCGGTTTGATCGAGGTAAGTGCAGTTCATCGCCTCCGAATACCGGGTGCCGAGGAAGAAGACGTGGCCGACCTCGATCCCGCGTTGTATGGATAGCGAGCCCTTGCCGTCGGGCGAGGGATCGCCGGCGACGACGTTGCGGATGTCGGCGATGAGTTCCGGCTCCGGCAGGTCGCGGCCCCAGTTGATGTCCTTGATGTGAAAGCCGATCTCGTTCGCGCCGGAAACGAAGTCGCTCATGTTGGCGACCGTGCGGTCGGCGACGATGCGTAGTGGCTTCTTCGTGTTGAGCGGGCCGAGGAATCCCGGCGGGCAGCCGAAATGCTCGATGATTTCCTGCTCGGTGGCGAAACGGAAGCCGCCGTCGAGGCCCGGCAGCTTGCCGGCCTTGACCTCGTTGAGATCGTGGTCGCCGCGCACCAGCAGCAGCCACACTTCGGCGCCGAGCGGCGTGTCGGCGGCGAGCACGATGGACTTGACGGTGCGCTCCAGCGGCAGGCCGAGCAGCTTCGCCACATCCTCGCAGCGGATGGTGTCGGGGGTGGCGACCTTCTGCGGCGCGGCGCCGGGCGCGGCGCGGGAGGCTATCAGCGGCAGGGCCTCGGCCAGCTCGATGTTGGCGGCGTAGTCGGAATCCGGGCAGTAAACGATCAGGTCCTCGCCGGTATCGGCGATCACCTGGAACTCGTGCGACAGCGAGCCGCCGATGGCGCCGGTGTCGGCGCGCACGGCGCGGAAGGTGAGGCCGAGACGCTCGAAAATCTTGACGTAGGCGGCATACATCGCCTGGTAGCTCTTCTCGGCGCCGGCCTCGTCGCGATCGAAGGAGTAGGCGTCCTTCATGGTGAATTCGCGCCCGCGCATCACGCCGAAGCGCGGGCGCCGCTCGTCGCGGAACTTGGTCTGGATGTGATAGAAGTTCTTCGGCAGCTGGCGGTAGCTGTGGATCTCGCCGCGGGCGATATCGGTGACCACTTCCTCGGAGGTCGGCTGGATGATGAAGTCGCGGTCGTGGCGGTCCTTGATCCGCAGCATCTCGGGCCCCATCTTGTCCCAGCGGCCGGTTTCCTGCCACAGCTCGGCCGGCTGCACCAGCGGCATAAGCAGTTCGATGGCGCCGGCGCGGTTCATTTCCTCGCGGACGATGGCCTCGATCTTGCGGATCACCCGCAGACCCATCGGCAGGTAGCTGTAGATGCCCCCGGCCAGCTTGCGGATCATGCCGGCGCGGGTCATCAACTTGTGCGAGGCGACCTCCGCGTCGGCGGGGCCTTCTTTGAGCGTGGAAATAAAGAATTGGCTGGCGCGCATGGCGTGTTCCAGGGAGGAAACCCCAAATTCTACCGTCCGCCGTCCTTTCCACGCACCCGCGAATGTGGAAAAATGGACGGCAATCAATCAATTCGAAGGTTCAACCATGCTCGACCGTGAAGGCTATCGCCCGAACGTCGGCATCATTCTGGCCAACAGTCGCAACGAGGTTTTCTGGGGCAAGCGCATACGCGAGCATTCCTGGCAGTTTCCGCAAGGCGGCATCAAGCGCGGAGAGACGCCGGAGCAGGCGATGTATCGGGAGCTTCAGGAAGAAGTCGGCCTGTTGCCGGAGCATGTCCACGTTCTCGCGCGCACGCGCGAATGGCTGCGCTATGACGTCCCCAAGCAGTGGGTACGGCGCGAGTGGCGCGATACCTATAGGGGCCAGAAGCAGATCTGGTTCCTCCTGCGCCTTGTCGGCCGCGATTCCGACATCTGCCTGCGCGCCTCCGAACACCCGGAGTTCGATGCCTGGCGCTGGAACGACTACTGGGTGCCGCTCGACGCGGTGATCGAGTTCAAGCGCGCCGTCTATGAGCAGGCGCTGACCGAGCTCGCCCGCCAGCTGTTCCATCACCCCGCCGAGCGCCAGCCGCGCTGGCCGCACTTGACCGAGGCGCGGACGTGATGGCCGTGGCCAGGCTGCTTGCCGTGCTGCTGTTGGCACTGGCGGCGGAGTGTGCGCGGGCCGGCTTCGGCGACGCGGCGGAGTCGGCGCGGGAGGAGGGCGAGGTGACGCTGCCGGCCTTTCCCCGGGATGCCGATCTGCTCGAGTTCTACGTCAGCGCGGCCACCGCCAACCGCTTTTTCATCGACGCGAAATCGTTGAGCGCCGGCAGCGATGGCGTGGTGCGCTATGTGCTGGTGGTGACGACTTCGGGCGGGGCGACGAATGTCACCTTCGAGGGCATCCGCTGCGGCGCGCGCGAATACAAGCTCCATGCGACCGGTCGCGCCGACCGCGCCTGGTCGATGGCGCGCAACCCGGCGTGGCGGCCGATCGAGAACAAGGCCATGAATCGCCACCACGCCGCGCTGTCGCGCGACTACTTTTGTCCTCTGGGCAATCCGATCGCGAGCGCCGACGAAGGGCGCGATGCCCTGCGGCGGGGCAAGCACCCCCAGGCGGACTGATCCTACTTGCAGTCGCCGATGCGCCGGGCGGAATACGACTGCGACATGTTCATGGCGCGGCCGCCCTGTTTCATCGCGAACTTGGTGGTGCCGCTGTAGCTGTTGCCGGCATAGGTGACGGTACCGGTACCGGTCATCTCGGTTTCGCCGCGGCATTCCATGCGCCAGTTGGCGGTGTTGCCTGACAGCTTGTAGTCCTTGACCTCGCAGTTCTTGTCCTTGGGCACGGTTTTGGCCGCATCCTGGACATCGCTGGGGCGGTAGCAGGTCTGCGTCGCATGCTGCCCCATTCCCGCCGGCATGCCGGGCATTTCCATGCGGGTGGTAATTTCCCACAGGCCGGGCTGGATGACGGGGGCGGCCTGGGCCAGGCTGCTGGCGGCGGCAAGGGCGACGGCGAAAGCGGTGCGATACGTCATGTGGCCTCTCCTCGTGACTGCGAAATAAGCACCTATACTAACCGCCAACCGCCGCTCTGGAAATGTTTGCCATGATCGACCGATTCATCCTTGAGTTCGACAAGGCCCTGCGCACGGTATTCGCTCCGGCGCCGACACGCCGCCCCATGCCCGGGGCCGAACTGCCCGAAGCCGAGATGAGCGCGGCCGAGCGCGGCCACGCCGCGGCGCTGATGCGCGTCAATCATTGCGGCGAGGTTTGCGCCCAGGCGCTCTATCAGGGGCAGGCATTGACCTCGCACGACCCCGCCGTGAAAAAGGCGATGGCGGAGGCGGCCTGGGAGGAAACCGAGCATCTCAACTGGACGGAGCGCCGTATCGCCGAGCTCGGCGGGCGCAAGAGTCTGCTCAATCCGCTCTGGTACGCGGGCTCGCTGGCCATCGGCATCGCCGCCGGCAAGCTTGGCGATGCCTGGAATCTCGGCTTCCTGGCGGAGACCGAGCGTCAGGTCGAGGCTCATCTCGACAGCCATCTCGCGACCCTGCCCGCGAGCGATGGCCGGTCCCGGGCGGTGCTCGACCAGATGAAGACCGACGAGATTCGCCACGCCGAGACGGCGGTGCGCATGGGTGCGCACGAACTGCCGCCGCCGGTGAAGGCGGCGATGCGGCTGTCGTCGATGCTGATGACGACGCTGTCCTACCGGCTCTGATCAGGCCTCGATGACTTCCCAGCTATGCGTCATCGCGGCGGTCTTGCCGAGCATGATCGAGGCGGAACAGTATTTTTCGGCCGAGAGCTTGACGGCGCGCTCGACCATTTCCGGCTTCAGGCCGCGACCGCGCACGACGAAGTGCATGTCGATGCGGGTGAAGACCTTGGGATCCTCGGCGGCCCGCTCGGCGCTCAGTTTCACTTCGCATCCCGTCACGTCCTGGCGGCCCTTCTTCAGGATCATCACCACGTCGAAAGAGGTGCAGCCGCCCGTGCCCGCCAGCAGCAACTCCATCGGCCGCGGCGCCAGGTTGCGCCCCCCGGCCTCGGGCGCGCCGTCCATCGCTATCATGTGGCCACTTCCCGTCTCGGCGATGAAACTCATCCCATCGTGCCAGCGTACCGTGCATTCCATGCCGCGTCTCCCGTGTTGCCGCCTGAACAGGGCGCCATTCTAGCCGGTCGGCTTGGGCGGGCCACCGGTGGAATGGTGCGTCGCGGCATCAAGCGTCGGGCTGGCGTTTGGCGATTAATGTAACGATATGATATAAATGATCTTTGTTTATTAGATTGGCAGCGGAAAAAAATCTTGCACTGCAACAAAAGATCGAGCATAGTGACACCGATTGAAGTTGATGCGCGCCTTGAGGGTTTGCTCATCGTCTTCCCCGGTGTCTCCTCCACCCTCCTCCTTTGGTGTGGATTCAGCGCAATCCCTCGGGGTTGCGCTTTTTTTTGGTTATTCCTCCCTTGACTGGATCCCGAAATGAATCGGGGTTTGACATGCACCTTCTCTGTCGATTAGAATCGAAAGCTTTCCGCAAATAGTTGCCGCCCATTTCCCGGGCGTTTAGAGGAACACCGATGAAAACCTTTTCCGCCAAGCCTCATGAAGTCAAGCGCGACTGGTTCGTCGTAGATGCGACGGACAAAGTGCTCGGGCGCATGGCCGCCGAGATCGCCCGCCGCCTTCGCGGCAAGCACAAGACCGAATTCACGCCCCACGTCGATACCGGCGACTACATTGTCGTCGTCAATGTCGACAAGCTGCGCGTCACCGGCAACAAGGCCGAGGACAAGAAATACTTCCGTCACTCCGGTTTTCCGGGTGGCATTTACGAAACCAACTTCAAGAAGCTGCAGCAGCGCTTCCCCGGTCGCGTTCTCGAGAAGGCGGTCAAGGGCATGCTGCCCAAGGGCCCGCTCGGCTACGCGATGATCAAGAAGATGAAGTGCTACGCCGGTGCCGCCCACCCGCACACCGCGCAGCAGCCCAAGGCTCTGGAAGTCTGAGCCGCCGGACATAACGAGAAAACCCGAGGAAATCCATGGCCGTCAATTATTACTATGGCACCGGTCGCCGCAAGACTGCGGTGGCGCGCGTGTTTCTGAAATCCGGCTCCGGCAAGTTCGTGGTGAACGACAAGCCGGTCGATGAATTCTTTTCGCGCGAGACGGGCCGCATGATCGTGCGCCAGCCGCTCGAGCTAACTCAGCATGCCACGACGTTCGACATCATGGTAAACGTCATCGGCGGCGGCGAGTCGGGTCAGGCCGGTGCCGTGCGCCACGGCATTACCCGTGCCCTGATCGAGTACGACGCCACGCTGAAGCCCGCCCTGTCGGGCGCCGGATTCGTCACCCGCGATGCCCGCGAGGTGGAGCGCAAGAAAGTCGGTTTCCACAAGGCGCGCCGGCGCAAGCAGTTCTCGAAGCGTTAATTCGCGCTCCGCGCCCGAGAAAGCCGCCCCAGGGGAACCGCAGGCGGCTTTTTTGCCTCTCGAGGGGCCGCCCCGAGAGAGGCAGCGCCCCCTGTGGGGGGCAGCGTCCGCAAGGGATACCGTCCCCGGCTCGGCCGGGGACATAAACGAAGTGAGCGTGGGGGCTAGCCGATTGGCGCCGATGATCTTTTCTGCGCTACGATAAGGCGAGTTTTCTGGAAAGGAGTCCAGGCATGATCAAGGTGGGCATTGTCGGCGGTACCGGCTATACCGGCGTCGAACTGTTGCGCTTGCTGGCCCAGCATCCCGAGGTCGAACTGACCGCCATTACATCGCGCGGCGAAGCCGGCACGGCGGTGGCGGACATGTTCCCCAGCCTGCGTGGCCATGTGTCGCTCAAGTTCAGCGACCCGAAGGAGGCACCGCTCGATCGCTGCGACGTGGTCTTTTTTGCCACGCCCAACGGCGTGGCCATGCAGCAGACGCGGACACTGCTCGACGCCGGTGTTCGCGTCATCGATCTTGCCGCCGACTTCCGCATCAAGGACATCGCCGTCTGGGAGCAGTGGTACGGCATGAGCCACGCCGCGCCGGAGCTCGTGGCCGAGGCTGTTTATGGCCTGCCGGAGGTTAACCGCGTGGCGATCCGCAAGGCGCGGCTGGTCGCCAATCCGGGCTGTTACCCGACGGCAACGCAGCTCGGTTTCCTGCCGCTGGTGGAAGCCGGCTGCGTCGACACCGACCATCTGGTCGCTGATGCCAAGTCGGGCGTGTCCGGTGCCGGGCGCAAGGCGGAAACGAACATCCTGTTCTCGGAAGCATCGGACAACTTCAAGGCCTACGGCGTGCCCGGGCATCGCCATCTGCCGGAGATCCGCCAGGGCCTGGCCTTTGCTGCCGGTTGCGAGGTGGGGCTGACCTTTGTACCGCACCTGACACCGATGATCCGCGGCATCCACGCGACGCTGTATGCGCGGATCACGCGCGAAGACGACTTTCAGGCGCTGTTCGAGCGGCGTTACGCGGCGGAGCCTTTCGTCGATGTGCTGCCACCGAAATCGCACCCCGACACGCGTTCGGTGCGGGCGGCGAATACCTGCCGCATCGCGATCCATCGTCCGCAGGGCGGCGACATGCTGGTCATCCTCTCGGTGATCGACAATCTCGTCAAGGGCGCGGCGGGGCAGGCGGTGCAAAACATGAATCTGATGCATGGGCTCGACGAATGCACCGGTCTGACGCAGCTTCCCGTATTGCCCTGATTCTGCGGCGTCTGCGCGGGCGCTTCGGCATTTCGGCGCCGCGCGTTGCGGTGCGCACGCACATTCCCTGGTACTGGCGGGGCCTGGCGATCGTGGTCATGTCCGCTGCGGCGCTGGCGCTGGCAGGCTGGATTTACGACACCGGTCGGCGCTTCGCCGGCTTCGACAGCAGCGTCTCGGCGCAGGAAGTCGCCGCCCTGCGCGCCCGGATGCAGGAACTGGAATCAGAGCTTGTGCGCCTGCGCAGCGTTGCCGACGCTAGCGAGAGCAAGCTGCAGATCGAACAGACGACACTGCGCCAACTGACCGGCCAGGTTGGAACGCTGGAGCAGGAGAATGCGCGGCTGAAGGAGGATCTGGCAGCGTTCGAAAATCTGGCGCGAGGCGAGGGCAAGGCGGGCGGCCTCGTTTTGAGCCGTCTGCGGGTGGAGCCGACGGCCACGCCGGGGCAGTACCGTTTTCATCTTGTGGTGGCCATGACTGGCGCCAATAAATCAAGCGAATTCAATGGGATGCTCAAGATCGTGGCAACCCTGCAACAGGGTGGCAAGGATGTTATGATGGAATTTCCGACGCCGAACGATCCCGCGTCTGCACAGTATCAGGTCACCATCAGGCATTTCCGCAAGCTGGAGGGTGGTTTCTCCGTGCCCCCCGGGGCCCGGCTCAAAAGCGTGGAAGCCCGCCTGATTCAGGGGGGGGGCGTCAAGGCCACCCAGAACGTCGTTCTTTGAAGGATTTGCCATGTTTTCAAGAAAATCGTCCAAGCCGCAGAACCGAATCGACAGCCTGATTGGCGCGGGTACGTCCATCGAGGGCGACATCAGCTTTTCCGGCGGTCTGCGCATCGATGGCCAGGTGAAGGGCAATGTGCGCGCGACGGGCGACAAGGCGAGCACGCTGGTGGTCAGCGAGCATGCCCGCATCGAGGGCGAGATCAGCGTCAGCCATGTCGTGGTCAATGGCACGGTGATCGGCCCGGTGCGATCGAGCGAGTTTCTCGAGCTTCAGCCCAAGGCCCGGGTGACCGGCGACGTCGAGTACAACTCCATCGAGATGCACCTGGGCGCCGTGGTGCAGGGGCGTTTGATCCATCAGGGCACGCCGGCGAAGGCGGTCGAGCTCAAGTTGGCAACGTCCAACAGCTGATGGCGAATTGATTTTTCCCGTGCCGCCCTCATTTGACGGCTAATGGCAAAGCCCAGATAATTGGCCAACCCCGACCCCACAGGAGCGAACACCATGAATGCACCGACCGAAATGCCCTCCCCGTTGAACTTCACCGACAACGCGGCCAACAAGGTCAAGGAACTGATCCAGGAAGAAGGCAATCCCGAACTCAAGCTGCGTGTCTTCGTGACGGGCGGCGGTTGCTCCGGCTTCCAGTATGGCTTCACCTTCGACGAGGTGGCCAACGACGACGATACCTCGCTGGAAAAGGACGGCGTGACCCTGCTGATCGACCCGATGAGCTACCAGTATCTGGTCGGCGCGGAAATCGATTACACCGAAGGTCTTGAAGGTTCCCAGTTCGTGATCAAGAATCCGAACGCCAGCAGCACCTGCGGCTGTGGTTCGTCGTTCTCGGCCTGAGTCTTACTCCGGTTCGACACGAAGGGGCGTTGCGGCGTCCCTTCTCTTTGGTGGGGTCGGTGGCCTACGCCGGGTAGATCGCCCCGAGCACGCGTCTGCCTCGCGCGCCGGTGACCTCGGGCAAATTGCCGGGATCTCCGCGCAGGGTCTGGCGGGCGAGCCAGGCGAAGGCGACAGCCTCGACCCAGTCGGCGGGCAGGCCCAGGGCATCCGTTTTGCCGACTGAGATGCCACCCAGCCGTTGCTGCAGTGTCTGCACAAGATAAGTGTTGTGCGCACCGCCGCCGCACAGCCACAATTCGTCCGGCTGCCCGCACCAGGCGACAACCGCATCCGCGACGCCGCGCGCGGTAAGCTCGGCCAACGTGGTTTGGACATCCATCGGCGTGTCGCCAGCGCCGACTTTTTTGTCTAGCCAGTCGAGGTTGAACTGCTCGCCGCCGCCGCTCTTGGGTGGCGACAGGGTGAAAAATTCGTGGGCGAGCAGTCGCGCCAATAAGTCCGGCAGTACCTGACTCTGGCTTGCCCAATCGCCACCGGTGTCGTAGGGCCGGCCGAGATGACGCTGTGCCCAGGCGTCCATCAGCATGTTGCCCGGACCGCAGTCGAAGCCGCGGACTGGGGCGGCGGGCCGCAGGTCGGTGATGTTGGCGATGCCGCCGATATTGACGATGATGCGATGCCTGTCCGGCGCGCGGAATACGGCGTCGTGGAAGGCCGGTACCAGCGGCGCGCCTTGGCCGGCGACGGCGATGTCGCGGCTGCGGAAATCGGCGACGACCGCGATGCTGCAAAGCTCGGCCAGCAAGGCAGGATTGTTGATCTGCAGGGTGTAGCCGTCGGCGGGCGCGTGGCGTACCGTTTGGCCATGGCAGCCGATCGCTTGCACCGCCGGCCGGCCGGCGCTCGCTAATAACTGTTCGACGGCCTGTCCGTAAAGATGCGCAAGCCGGTTTGCCAACATGGCCGCGTGGTGCAGCTCGTTCGATGCGGGCAGATGCAGCGCCAGCAGGTCACGGCGCAGATCGCCGGGGTAGGGCTGGTAGGTTGGCGATGCACGCCGGCCTGGCGCCAGTGAAGTCGACCAGAGCCGCATCCACACCATCCAGGCTGGTACCCGACATCAGCCCGATATAAAGCTCGGCTGCGGGCATGGGGCTGAAAATCAGTCGAGCAGGGCGAGGTTGCTGCCGCGGATCAACTCGATCCGGACCAGTTGCGGCTGCGTGGTTTCGCGGAATTTCGCCAACTGTTCGGGTGCCAGCGGCGGTGCCGTGGGGAGCGCGACGCTCAACGGATTCTGGTGAATATTGTTAATGCGGAATTCATAGTGCAGGTGGGGGCCGCTGGCCAAGCCGGTGGCGCCGACATAGCCGATCACTTCACCCTGGCTGACACGGCTGCCCTTCTTCACGCCGCCGGCAAAGCCCGAGAGGTGGCCGTAGAGCGTGGTGTAGCGCCCCTGGTGGCGCAGAACGACGGCCTTGCCGTAACCGCCCTGGGTGCCGACGAACTCGACGATGGCGTCGCCTGTCGCCTTGACGCGCGTGCCGACGGGGGCGCCATAGTCCGTGCCCTTGTGGGCGCGCCACTTCTGCAGCACGGGATGAAAGCGGGCAGCGGTGAAGCCCGAGGTGACGCGGGAAAATTCCAGCGGCGAGCGCAGGAAGGCCTTGCGGATGTTCTTGCCTTCGACCGTGTAGTAGCCGCCCTGGCCGGCTGCGGTTCCGAACCATACGGCGCTGAATATCTTGCCGTTATTGACGAACTCGGCGGCAAGAATGCGGCCGGAGCGCACCATTCTGCCCCGATGGGTGATCGATTCGAAGACCACGGAGAAGCGGTCGCCCTTGCGCAGGTCGCGATGGAAGTCGATGTCGCCGCCGAAAATGTCGGCCAGCCCTGTCGCCACGCTGTCCGGGATGCCCGCGGCATCGGTGGCGCCAAACAGGGAATGGCGGATCTCCGCTGTCTTCATCGCCACCTGGGTGTCGAGTTGCAGGGCCTGTTCCGTGACATTGAATGTCCGATCCAGGCCCTCGACAAACAGCGCCCTGTCGGTGCCGCCGTTGAGCGGGAAGATCAGTGATTGCAGTTCGCCGCTGGTGCCGACGCGCGCCGTGATGCTCTTGCCGGGGCTGAGTTGGCGGAAGATCGGCGCCGCCTCGCGGCTGGACTGGAGAAACGCGACGGCCTGCGGATCGGCTACTCCCAGCCGGTTCAACAGTGCCGCCACGGTATCGCCGCGCTGGATGCGCTCTTCCTTGGCGAAGCCCTCGCGGGCCTGTTCCACCACCAAAGCTTGTTGCGGCACGAGTTGCTCAACCAAGGACTGCTGCGAACGCTCGATTTCCAGCGTTCCCGGCATGGTACCGAACGCGGCGACCATGGCGAACAGCGATGCGGCGGCAACGCCGGTGGTTGCCCAGAAATGGCGGGGCCTGGCGTCGCGGAGGCTGGGCAGTTGCGCTAGAATCCGGCTCTTTTCCTTGGTCACTCGATGGTCGGATCGGCTGAAAAAAGTCGGGCGAGTCTAGCAGAATTCCCTTGGCCGTCAAAACCCACGAGATTGCCGTTATGACTGACATCCAATCGCAACTGACGCTGATCAAGCGCGGTGCCGACGAACTTTTGATCGAGGCGGAACTGGTCGAAAGGCTCAAGACCGGTCGTCCCTTGCGCATCAAGGCCGGCTTCGATCCGACCGCGCCCGATCTGCATCTCGGTCATACCGTTCTGATCAACAAGCTGCGTCATTTTCAGGAACTCGGCCACCATGTGATGTTCCTGATCGGCGATTTCACCGGCATGATCGGCGATCCGACCGGCAAGAATGCCACCCGGCCACCCTTGTCGCGCGAGCAGATTCTCGAGAACGCCCAAACCTACCGCGAGCAGGTTTTCAAGATTCTCGATCCAGCGAAGACCGAGGTCAGTTTCAACTCCACTTGGTTCGAGCCGATCGGCGCGGCCGGAATGATCAAGCTGGCGGCCCTGCATACCGTGGCGCGGATGCTGGAGCGCGACGATTTCTCCAGGCGCTACGCCAACGGCCAGCCTATCGCCATCCACGAGTTTCTTTATCCGCTGTGCCAGGGCTACGACTCGGTGGCCATGAAGTCGGATGTTGAACTCGGTGGCACCGACCAGAAGTTCAATCTCCTTGTCGGCCGCGAGTTGCAGAAGCATTACGGCCAGTCGCCGCAGTGCGTGCTGATGATGCCGCTACTCGAAGGGCTCGACGGCGTGAACAAGATGTCGAAATCGCTCGGCAATTACATTGGCATCGCCGAACCGCCGAAGGAGATCTTCGGCAAGCTGATGTCGATTTCTGACGAACTGATGTGGCGCTACCACGAGTTGCTTTCCTTTCGTGGCAGCGACGAGGTTGCACGGCTCAAGCGCGAGGTCGCCGACGGGCGCAACCCGCGCGACGTCAAAGTGTTGCTGGCACAGGAGATCGTTGCCCGCTTCCATTCGCAAGCGGCGGCCGAGGCTGCCCTGGCGGATTTCGAGGCGCGCTTCCAGAAGGGGGCGATGCCCGACGACATGCCCGAGTTCACGCTGCCGGCGGCGTCGATTGCGCAGGTGCTGAAGCAGGCGGGGCTGGTCGCCAGCACTTCGGAGGCGCTGCGAATGATCGAAGGTGGCGGTGTGCGTGCCAACGGCGAACGGGTTGGCGATAAATCGCTGGCTTTTGCCGCTGGCGAAACCGTGATTCTGCAGGTGGGCAAACGCAAGTTCGCACGCGTCACCCTGAGCTGACAAGCCTGCATTGATGGGCATTCGCGGGATGCGTGAAATTATTTTCGCGAAAGTGTTGACCGTCGCAAAACGCTCCGTATAATGCGCCGCTCTTCGCTGCGGTCTGTAACAAAGCAGCAACGTTCTTTAAAAATCAAACAGCCGATAGGTGTAGGTGCTTGTGGGGCTGGAGGTAGCGGTGGGGGCCGATCCCGAGATCGAAGGGGCGGCCTGGAGTTGAGAGACTCCGACCTGAGAGGGTCACGTGGCTACTGAA
>JAUYFI010000036.1 GCA_030691075.1 Sulfurisoma sp.
GGGATATGGTAGGAAGTCCCGCGGCCGACGTAGGTCGCACCCGCGGCAATGGCGAGCTTGCAGAGATCGAAGGGGCGCTCGACGTTGCCGTAGGGCGCGGTCGTTCCGAGCATCCCCTTGGGGGTCATCGGCGAGTACTGGCCGCTCGTCATGCCATAGATGTTGTTGTTCATCACGATCGTCGTGATGCCGATGTTCCTTCGGGCCGCGTGGATGAAATGATTGCCGCCGATCGCCGAGCAGTCTCCGTCCCCCGTCATGACGATGACGTGGAGGTCGGGGCGGGACAGCTTGATGCCCGTCGCGTAGGCGATGGCGCGGCCATGCGCCGTGTGGAGGGTGTCGAAATCGAGATAGCCGACGGCCCGCGATGAGCAGCCGATCCCGGACACGATGACAACCTTGTTCTTGTCCAGACGCAGTCGCTCGATGGCGCGGACCAAGGCGCCCGTGATGGAGCCATGGCCGCAGCCGGGGCACCAGATGTGGGGCATGCGTTCCATGCGCAGCATGCCGGTGATGGAATGATCCTCCTCCGCGGGAGCGCAGGACTGGCAAGCGGATTCGCAGCTACTGGATTCGCAACTCATCGCGCGGCCTCCTTGATGGCATCCAGAATGACCCGGGGATCGTGCACCGCGCCGCCGCAGTGATTGACGCTGACCACCTTGC
The DNA here is from genome assembly GCA_030691075.1 of Sulfurisoma sp. GTDB lineage: Bacteria > Pseudomonadota > Gammaproteobacteria > Burkholderiales > Rhodocyclaceae > Sulfurisoma. Next base: position 673 of record JAUYFI010000036.1, read on the forward strand.
AGCGACCGGCGACGCAGCGCTCGGCTTCGCGCACCATCTGGCCGTAGTTGATCTCGACCACGATGATGGCCTTGGCCCGTGCCGCGATCTCGCGGATGCGCTTCTCGCAGAAGGGCCAGACGGTGATCAGCCGCAGCGCGCCGACCTTGATGCCGAGCTTCCTGGCTTCGTGCACGGCATGGATGGCGATGCGCGAGGTGATGCCGTAGGACACCACCACCACGTCGGCGCCGTCCACCTCGTCTTCCTCGATGCGGATGATCTTGTCGGCGTTGCCGTCGATCTTTTCCATCAGGTGGGTCAGCACGATCTTGTTCTGCTCGGCCGTCATCAAGGGGTAGCCGCGCTCGTTGTGCGTGAGGCCGGTGATGTGGAAGCGGTAGCCGTCGCCGGCGCGCGCCATCGGATGGTCGCCCTGGCTGTCGAACTTGTAGGGGCGGAAATCCTCTTTCGGCCCCTTGAAATTGTTGCGCTCGACCACCCGGATCTGGTCGGCCGGCGGGATCACCACTTTCTCGTGCATGTGGCCGACCGTCTCGTCGGTCATGATGAACACCGGCACGCGGTAGATCTCGGACAGGTTGAAGGCCCAGACGGCGAGGTCGAAGCATTCCTGCGGGCTGTCGGGCGACAGCGCGATGATGTTGTAGTCGCCGTGCGAGCCGAAGCGCACTTGCAGCATGTCCTGCTGCGCGGTCAGCGTCGGCAGGCCGGTCGAGGGGCCGCCGCGCTGCACGTTGGCGATCACCATCGGCGTCTCGGTCATCACCGCCAGGCCGATGTTCTCCATCATCAGCGAGAAGCCGGGGCCGGAGGTGACGGTCATCACCTTCTGCCCGCCCCAGGCCGCGCCGATCAACGCGGCGACGGAAGCCAGCTCGTCCTCCATCTGGATGAACAGCGCGCCGACTTCCGGCGCGCGCTCGGCGAAACGTTCGGCGGTTTCGGTCGAGGGCGTGATGGGATAACCGGCGAAGAAGCGGCAGCCGGCGGCCAGCGCCCCTTCGGCCAGCGCGTGGTCGCCGTCGAGGAAATGGGGGCCGGTGTCGACGCCCTTGGGATCAGCGGTGACGATGTTCACTTGTTACCTTTCTCGCTTGCGCTGCTTGGGGTGCCCGGGGTCACCTGGATGGCGAACTCCGGACAGATCAATTCGCAGAAATTGCAGTTGCGGCAGTTTTCGGGAACCTTGACGTAGGGCGGGTGGTAGCCCTTGGCGTTGAACTCCGCGGCCGTGTCGAGCACGTTCATCGGGCAGTACTGCACGCAGAAGCCGCAGCCCTTGCACCAGTTCTTGTTGACCCTGACCTGGCCGAGTACGGGTTTGATGTCGCCGAAGAGCATGATGTTTTCTCTAACATTCATGGTGACTTTCGCCACCCCTGATGATGAAACCGTTCGTCCTGAGCCTGTCGAAGGAACGAACGGCGCTGGAGCACCGTTCATGGTTCGACAGGCTCACCACGAACGGAATTGTTTCACGAATGCGTTCCACGTTTCGTTAAGCCAGTCCGCGATCCGTCAGCAGCGGCCGCGGGTCGACGTGATGGAGCTCGAAGTGCTGCGCGGCGTCGTCGCAGCCGAGCGCGATGGCCATCAACTGCGTGAAGTAGAGCACCGGCAGGCCGTGGAAATCCGGGTGGTGCTTTTTCGCCTCGACCTGCTTGTGGTCGAGGTTGTGGGCGCAGAGCGGGCAGCTCACGATCACGATGTCGGCGGCATGCGCCAGCGCCGAGCCCATGATCTTGTCGGTGCGGTCGGCGACGATCTCCGGGCGGCCGACCGCGTGGTAGGCGCCGCAGCACTCGGCCTTGAGCGCGAAGGGCACCGGCGTGGCGCCCAGCGCCGCGATCAGATTTTCCATGATCGCCGGGCTTTCGCTGTCGTCGAAGGCGACCTCCCGGGGGCGCACCAGCATGCAGCCGTAATAGCAGGCGACGCGCAGTCCCTTGAGCGGCTTCGTCACGGCGGCGGCGAGCTTGTCGAAACCGACGCGGTCGCGCAGGAATTCGAGCAGGTGGAAGACATCGACGTCGCCGGCGTACTGGGTTTCCTCCAGCGAGAGGAAATCGTTGAGCGTCGCCAGCGCCGCCGCGTCCTTGCGCATGTGCTGGTTGGCGCGCTTCAGCGTGTTGTAGCACATGGCGCAGCCGGTCATGAACTCGCCGGCGCCGGACTCCTTGACGCGGATCAGGTTGGTCACGGGCGCGGCACGCTGCATGAGGTTGTCGCTGGCCAGGCCATGCACCGTGCCGCAGCAGTTCCAGCGTTCCAGCTCCCGCACCTCGACGCCGAGCCGGGCCATCGACGCCACGGTGGTGTCGTCGAAATTGCGCGCGTGGTTCTTCAGCGTGCAGCCGGGATAGTAGGCGAGTTTCATGACGTCAGCTTCCGCAAACCGGCGATCAGCGCGATGGGCGGCAGCGCCGCCAGCGTCTCGGGCAAAAAGTCGGCGCTGGCGAGACGGTCGTTGCGCGCGTTGGTCCGCAGCACCGTCGCGCGGATCGCCTCGATCACTTCGGCGATGCGCACGTCCTTGGGGCAGCGCGTGTTGCAGGTCATGCAGGAGACGCAGATCCAGATCGCGTTCGAGGCCAGCAGCTTCTCCTCCATGCCGAGCTGGGCGAGGCGGATGATCTGGTTGGGCAGCATGTCCATGTGCGGCGCCATCGGGCAGCCGGCGGAACACTTGCCGCACTGGTAGCAGGCCAGCAGCTTCTGCCCGCTGATCTTTTCGACCTGCCGGACGAAGGGGCTGGACAGGCGTGCGGCGGAGAGGCGAATGGTGGTCGTCATGGTCGGCCACCCGCCACCCTTGGCGGGGCGCGCCGGCGCTGCCAAATCGCCAACCCCCCTCGACGTTTCCCAATCGCGCACCAAACGTCGAGTTTCATCCTAGAACCTCCCGTCCATGCGGAACTCGGGGCCGTCGAGCCAGACGCCGACGTTCTGCACGCTGTCGAGCTGGCCCTGGAGGAAATCGTAGTGGAAGCGCTCTTCGTCGATCAGCTTGCGCAGCGCTCCGAGCGTTTCCGCGTCGGCGGTGTGCTTCTCGACCTCGGTGTAGAAATGGATCGCGCGCCGCTTCAGTTCCAGCGCCAGGCGCAGCGCCTGGGCGTCGTCGGCCACGGCGGCATGGCCGCGCGCGGCGAAGGCCGCTTCGAGCTGGGCGACGACGTCGGCGGGATGGACGTGGGCGGCCTCCTCGGCGGCGATGCGCTGCCACTCGTGCTCGCCGATGATGGCGGAGAACAGCGCGCCGATGTCGGCCCGCCGCGCGCGCTCCTGTTCGGCCAGCTTGATGAACATCTCGCGGCCCTTCGGGTGCTCGGTCATTCCGGCGGCGTGGCGGTAGAAATGCTCGCCGCCGAGTTCGAGGCTCAGCGCCAGGCGCACCAGCTCCACGACCTTCTCGTTGAGATGACTCATTCCGGAGCTCTCTCCCGGGTCTCGGCGTAGATGCGGTTCTTCAGCACCGACGTTCCCGGCAGGCCGTCGGTGCCACCGCCCACCAGGCGGCGCTTCTTCACGTCCTCGGGGGCATACGAGGGCAGCAGGATGGGCGTCACCAGGTCGCTCTGCACGCCGGCCTCGATCATTTCCTGCTCGAAGGAGGCGAGGTGGTCGAGGGTCAGCTTGGCGAGCTTCACGTTCTTGACGTACTCGCCGGCGTAGCGGCCGGCGCGCTGGCCGAAGACGTTGTAGTCGAGCACCGAGTTGCCCATCAGCCGGTTGCGGCCGTGCAGGCCGCCGCTGGCCTCGCCGGCGACGTAGAGGCCGGGGATGTTGGTCTCGCAGCGCTCGTTGATCTCGATGCCGCCGTTCTGGTAGTGCAGCGACGGATAGATCAGCATCGGATCCTTGGTGATGTCGATGCCGTAGCGCAGGAACTGGCGATGGATGGAGGCGAAATGGTGGGCGGTGTAGCCCTCGCCGTGCAGCAGGTCGATGATCGGCGCGTCGAGCCAGACGCCGGTGCGGCCCGAGGGCGTCTCGATGCCGCCGCCGTTCTGCACGCATTCGCGGATGATGGCCGAGGCCTCGATGTCGCGCGGCTCGCGCGGGAAGACGAACAGCTCGCCGTCCTTGTTCACCGGCTGGCCGCCGGCGCCGCGCACCTTCTCGGTGATGAGAAAGCCGGCGATCTGCTCGGGGAAGGCGGCCCCCGTCGGGTGGTACTGCACCGAATCCATGTACATCAGCTTCGCGCCGGCGCGGTAGGCCATCACCAGCCCGTCGCCGGTGGCGCCATAGTGGTTGGTGGTGTCGAAGCCGCGGATGTGGAGCCGCCCGAAGCCGCCGGTACTGATCAGCGTCGCCTTGGCCCTGACGACGTAGAACTCGCCGCTGTCGAGGCTGTAGAGCACGGCGCCGGCGCAGCGGCCCTCGCGGTCCATGATCAACTCGACGGCCGGCATGAAGCCCTCGATGTCGATCATGTCCGGGTGGTTCCTCACCTCGTCCATCAGCGTGCGCATGATCATGGCGCCGATGTGGTCGCGGCAGGAGAGCATGCGCTTCCTCGACGTGCCGCCGCCGTGCAGCACGTGCAGCGAGCCGTCTTCGTCCTTGTCCCAGCAGACGCCGAGATCTTCGAGCCACTTGACCACCTTGGGCGCGTCCTCGGTCAGCGCGCGCACCAGCTCGGGCTTGTTCTCGAAATGGCCGCCGCCGATGGCGTCGAGGTAGTGGCGGGTCGGGGAATCGGTGCGCGAGACGGCCGCCTGCATGCCGCCCTCGGACATCATCGAGTTGGCGTCGCCCAGGCGCAGCTTGGTGGCGATCAGCGACTTCACGCCGTGCTCCTGCATGGCGACCAGCGCGGCGTTGCAGCCGGCGCCGCCGCCGCCGATGATCAGCAGATCGGTCTCGTGGTCCGGCCGGGCCAGGTCGACCTGCCCGGCGTGCAGCCAGGAATGCGATTCCAGCAGGTGCGCGACTTCCGTCGTCAGCGTCTCGCCGCGATTGGGGCCGACGCGCACCGGGCGCCGCGCGTCCGGCTTGAAATCGGGATGGAAGCCTTCGAGGACGGCGCGGCGCGCGCCGGCGTCCATCGGCGGGTAGACGGGCTCGGGTTTCCGCGCCAGTTCCAGGCGCCGCGCGCGCGTGGCCGCGACCCTACGCAGCGATTCCGCCATGTATTCCGGATACATCGTCTGTCTCCTCCGTCCGTCGTGCGGCCCGGTAGTTTGTTGGCGCCGGCTCTGCCGGCCGGCGTCCAATGGTTAAATCCGTTTATTCGACGTCCCGCGCGTAATAGCGCTCCGACAGCGCCTCGTGGCTCATTGCCATCATCTCGGCGTATTCCGCGTCGAAGGCGCCTGCCTCGACCGCCTGCACGCGCTCGGCGAGCTCGGGACTTTCCTTGCGCAGATGGCGGCCATAAAGCCGCTTGGCCAGTGTCGCCACCAGCGGCTGGGTGATCTCGGCCGGGCAGCGCAGCATGCACAGGCCGCAGGACACGCAGTAAAAGGACAAATCCTTCACCGCCGCGATGTCGCCGCGCTTGGCGGCCTGCACGTAGTCCATGACCTGGATGCCCTGGGGGCAGGACTTGGTGCAGGTGTTGCAGGCGACGCAGCGGAAAACCACCGGGTAGGTCTGCTGGATCGCGCTGACGTTGGGCTGCAACTTCTCGATGTCGTAGACCGCCTTCTCGGCCGGGACGAACGGGAACTGCGCCAGTGTCATGCCGTCCTCGACCAGCGTGGTGCAGGCCAGGCCGGTGCGGATCCTGTAGTCGCCTTGCAGGCGGTAGATGGTGCCGCAGGCGCCGCAATAGCCCTCGCGGCAGCCGGCGCCGCGGATGATCTGTTGCCCGGCGTATTCGATGGCGCCCATGATGGTCGCCTCGGCCGGTACCTCATGGGCCTTGCCCATGATGTAGACGGTGACGCTGCTACCCTTCGGCGGTTCGTGCGCCGCGACCTTCATCCCCATCCCCCTTGCCGATCGAAGGGAGGCGCCTGACGGGCGCGGTCTCCCCTATTCCGAAAGTGGGGATTATGCCGTTACTCGCTATTTCCGCGCATGCCGAGCGCCGATCTTTTTTTCATGGATTGAATTCGGGTCCGGGGACGGGACGCCGAAGCCGGCACAGGCCAAGCCTGTCGGCGCGGCCTCAGCGTCCCGCAGTGGCCGGCACGAGGCGCCTGGCGCCAACCGCGCTTGGGCAGCGCGTCGTCGACAGCGGCGCGACTTTCCGCCGGGGGGCAGCCGCATGCTCGCTCGCAAGACGCGAGTACATCTCGTTCTGAAGCAGGTGCGCCTTGCGGCGAACGGAAAGAAGTTCGCCGGCCTCCGAGGCGGCGACTTGTGCGATGTAGCGCAGCAGGGCGTGAAGCAGGGCTTTCATGGCGGCATCCATCGAATGAAGATGCCTGGATCACTGCATGCGCCGTGCCATCGTCGCCGACGTGTCTAACCGATTGAATTATATGTTGTTATTGTTCATGCTGCGGGATGGGCTAGTTGCATTATGCAACGGGGCATGAGGGGTTTGCAACGGCGTCCCGGCGTCCCGCCAGCGCCGACTTTTTGAGGTGACGCCGTCAGTCCTTGCCGCCCACGGTCTCCAGCTGCCGCGAGCGCCAGTCGAGCACGGCGGTACGCATGGCCATCTTGCCGGCGAGTTCGGGAAACTCGGCGCGGATCACTTCGGCGGCGAAGCGCGAGAGGAAGCGGCTCTTGAGTTCGGCCCGCGCGCGGTCGACGCCGATCTCGTCGTAGGGCACGGAGGTCAGCAGCAAAAAGCCGTCGTCCGGGATGCGCCCGGCTTTCATGTTGTCCGCGATAATGGCGGCAGCCTTGCGGATCGGATCGGCGAGGTCCGGACTGTAGGGGCCAATGATGAGGGCGAGGTTGGGGGTATGCAGGAAGTCGAACCCGCGCCCCAGGCAAATCATCCATTCGCGGTGCTCGACATCCAGCAGACGCTCGTGCCGCCGCGACTGCTCGCGCACCTGCGCGATGTGCTCGAGGTTGCCGCGCAGCAGCGGCAGGAGATCGGCGCGCATCTGCGCCGGCATGTCGGGAAGCAGGGCGGCCAGGCGCGGCTCCAGCGTTGCCGCATCGCTGGCGGAATAAGTGGACAGATCGAGCGTGGCGCCATCGGCGCCGTGAATCACCAAGGCATCCTCGTCGGTTTCGAAGCCGCACACCAACGGGTAGACCGTGCCGTGGCCGCCGCCGAAGATGTGCTCGACCTGGCGGCGGATCTCGCGGGTGTGGGCCATCGCCGCCGCCGTGTCGTAGTTGAAGCCGGCACAGCCGCGTTGCGGGTCGCCTTTCGACCAGTGGTAGGTGATCAAGAAAAGCACGCGCCGGCCGGCGCCAGTCATGCGCAAAACGTGATGGGACAACACTTCGCCGAGGTGCGGCCAGCCCAGATCGAACATGCCGCCGAGATTGCGGAAGGGCATGAGAATACCGATAGGGGTATTGGTCGCCACTGGAATGTTGATGCGGCCGTCCAGGCACTTCAGCACCGCGATCGCGGTGGGGTGTTCGGCAAGATAACGCTCCCGCGCCAGCCACGCTTCCGGGCTGCGAAAGGTTTCGCCATGACGGCGGGCAAGCTCGAACAGCCAGGCTATGCGCTCT
>JAUYFI010000042.1 GCA_030691075.1 Sulfurisoma sp.
ATGCGAAATCGTTGTGAAGACGCGGTTGCGCCGACGGGGATTTTCTCCGGCGTTGAGCGATCGGGAAGTTCCGGCGCTGGAGTTGGTTGGCGCCAGTCCGGGCCACGGCAACGACAACGCGATCCGGGAATGCTTTATCCGACACGGGCACGCCTGGTTTCCCGCGCTGAGCGAGCGCTCGACGTTTGTCCGGCATGCGGCGAATCCGTGAGCCGTCAAGCGCCAGTTCCACCGTCATTTGGCCGATACGCGGGGTACCACGAGACACGCAGTTCATCCGGTCGACGCCAACATCGACGAACGCGATGCCTTGGTCGATCTCGACCCGTTCCGTATCGCGGGCATACTTCTCGGCGACAAAGGATTCATCCGCCCCATCCTGAAAGCAGACTTGTCCAGGCAGGGGATCGATCCGCAAACGCCGTTGCGCGACAATATGAAGGAGTCGCGGAGCATCGGCTTCCGCAACTAGCGGACGCACCGGCCGGCACGCCGCCCACCGTCATCGTGCGCAACATCAACCGCTCGGTGCGCGCCGGTCAGCGCATCGGCATCCTCGGCGCCAACGGCCAGGGCAAATCCACACTGATAAAAACCATCGCCCGGGCCCTTGCGCCCATCAGCGGCGAAGTCACCGAAGGCAAGGGACTGAATATCGGCTATTTCGCCCAGCAGGAACTCGACGTGCCGCGCCCGCAAGACACCCCGCTGGAGCATATGATCCGGTTGGCCAAGGAAACCCTCGCCGCCGGACGCAGCGGCTATGTCGCCGCCCGCGAGCAGGATTTGCGCAACTACCTGGGCACCTTCAATTTCAGCAACGACATGGTCAAGCAGCCCGTCGGCACCATGAGCGGCGGCGAAAAGGCGCGACTGGTGCTCTGCATGATCGTCTGGCAACACCTCAACCTGCTGCTGGATGAACCCACCAACCACCTCGACCTCTCCACCCGCGAGGCACTCAGCGTTGCGCTCAACGAATTCGAGGGCACCGTGATGCTGGTGAGCCACGACCGCGCCCTGTTGCGCGCGGTATGCGACGAGTTCTGGCTGGTTTCGCGCGGCGGTATCGAGCCTTTCGACGGCGACCTGGATGATTACCAGCGTTACCTGCTTGACGAGGCAAAACGTTCCCGCGACGACGACGCCATTCCACAAGAAATGCGGATCGCGTAGACGGGAAAATTGGCTGTGCAGGAACCCCAACCAACCACTCCCTTCGCGCTGACCGACACCTTCGGACCCGCCGGCAACCGGATCCTGGCGCTGGCGCGCGTGCTGGCCATCGGCGGCGGCCTGATTTTCGTCGGGCTGGTGGTCATGTCCGTCATATCCATCGTCGGGCGCAAGACCTTCGACTTTGTCGTTCCCGGCGACGTCGAGGTGCTGCAGATGCTGGCGGCCTGCGCCGCGGCGTCCTTCTTCCCCTACTGTCATCTGCGACACGGCGACGTCAAGGTGGATTTCTTCACCCACCGGCTGCCGCGGAAGGCGCTCTGGATCCTCGATGCCATCGGCTCGCTGCTGGTCGGCCTGTTCGGCGCGCTGCTGGCATGGCGCACCTGGGCCGGCGCGATGTCGCTCAAGGACGCCGGCGAGACCTCGATGATCCTGGCCTGGCCCGTGTGGATTCCGCAGGCGCTGATGGTGCCGGGCTTCGCGCTGCTGGCAATCGCCGGGCTCTACCTGTTCGTGCATCAACTGCGCATGGCGCACGGGGGCCGTCCATGAGCGGCAGCGCCGGCGGTCTCTGGATGTTCGCCAGCCTCATGCTGCTCCTGGTCCTGCGCATGCCGATCGGCATCGCCATGTTCATCGTCGGGGCCGGCGGCTATCTCGCCCTCGTCGGCGACATCATGCCGCTTCTCAACTCGCTGAAAAACCTCGCCTACGCCCGCCTTTCCAACTACGATCTGGTCGTCATTCCGCTGTTCCTGCTGATGGGCCAGTTCGCCACCCACGGCGGCTTGTCGAAGGCGCTGTTCCGCTTCGTTGCCGCCTTTCTCGGCCACCGCAAGGGCGGCGTCGCCATCGCCGCCATCGGCGCCTGCGCCGGCTTCGGCGCAATCTGTGGCTCCTCGCTGGCAACGGCCGCGACCATGGGCCAGGTGGCCCTGCCGGAACTCCGCCGCGCCGGCTATTCCGGCGCCCTGGCCACGGGCGCGCTCGCCGCCGGCGGCACGCTGGGCATCCTGATCCCGCCCTCGGTGCCGCTGGTGATCTACGCCATCCTGACGCAGGAATCGATCGGCAAGCTGTTCGTGGCCGCCGTGCTGCCCGGCATCATCGCCATGCTCGGCTACATGCTGGTGGTGCGCATCGTCGTCGGCCTCGATCCCGCCGCCGGCCCGGCCGGGCCGAGAACGAATTGGCGGGAACGGCTAAGCAGCCTGCTGGCGGTACTGCCGGTGCTGCTGGTATTCGTCGTCGTCATTGTCGGCATCTACGGCGGCTGGGCCAATCCGACCGAAGCGGCCGCGATCGGCGCCGCCGCCTGCGGCCTGCTCGCCGTCGTCACGGGCGGCATGCGTCGGGACGGCCTGATGGAAAGCCTGCTCGGCACCGCGCAGGCCACGGCGATGATTTTCCTGGTGCTGCTCGGCGCGGACATGCTGAACTCGGCGCTGGCGCTGTCGCAACTGCCGAGCGAACTTGCCGCCTGGGTTCGGGACAGCGGCCTGTCGCCGCTGCTGGTGATGGCGACGATCCTGCTGATCTACCTCCTGCTCGGCTGCGTGATGGATTCCCTGGCGATGATCCTGCTCACCATCCCGATCTTCTACCCGATGGTGATGGGACTCGATTTCTGGGACCTGTCGCAAACGGACAAGTCGCTGTGGTTCGGCATCCTCGCCCTGATGGTGGTGGAAATCGGCCTGGTGCATCCTCCCGTGGGCATGAATGTCTACATCATCAACCGCCTCGCCCGCGACGTGCCGCTGATCGAGACCTTCAAGGGCGTGATTCCCTTCCTGCTCTCCGACCTCGTGCGCATCGTTCTGCTGCTGCTCTTTCCGGGAATCTCGCTGTACCTGGTGCATACTTTCCCGCCCTGACAAGCGGTGTATATTCAGGCCAGCATCGTCGGAAAATCCATCATGCCCCTCCCCTCTCCCGCCCGCCTCTCGCCCAATCTCGCCGGTGATTTCTGGGGCGGCCTCGCGGCCATGCTGGTGGCATTGCCCTCGGCCATCGCCTTCGGCGTCACCATCTATTCGCCGCTGGGCGCCTCCTACGCCGCCCATGGCGCGCTGGCCGGCATACTCGGCGCCACGGCGCTCGGCCTGATCGCCCCGGCGCTGGGCGGCACCCAGCGGCTGATCACGGCGCCCTGCGCGCCGGCCGCCGCCGTGCTTTCGGCCTTCGCCATCGAGTTCATGCGCCAGGGCGCGGCGCTCGAAGCCACGCTGCTGATGCTGGTGATCGTCGGCCTCCTGGCCGGCGCCCTGCAGGTGATCTTCGGCACGGTCGGGCTCGGCCGCCTGATCAAGTACATGCCCTACCCCGTGGTCAGCGGCTATCTTTCGGGCGTCGGCCTGATCATCATCGCCAGCCAGGCGCCGAAGTTTCTCGGCGTGCCCAAGGAAATCCACTTCTGGCAGTCGCTGGTCGCCGCCGACGCCTGGCGCTGGCAAGGCATCGTCGTCGGCGCGATCACCATCGCGGTCATGGTCGGCGCGCCCTACGTCACCAAGCGCGTGCCGGCCGCCATTCTCGGCCTCGCCGCCGGCGTGCTGACCTATTTCGGGCTTGGCCTGTTCGACCCGGCGCTGCTGACGATCGAGGGCAATCGTCTGATCGTCGGCCCGATGGGCGGCGGCGGTGGCGGCGGGTTCAGCGAAGCCTTCCTGGGGCGCTTCGACGCCATGACCGACATCGGCCTCGATCAGTTGCAAATGCTGCTGGTGCCGGCACTGACGCTGGCGGTGCTGCTGTCCATCGACACGCTCAAGACCTGCGTCGTGCTCGACGCGCTGACCCGTTCGCGTCACGACTCCAACCGCGAGTTGATCGGCCAGGGCCTGGGCAATATCGCCTCGGCCGTGGTCGGCGGCATCCCCGGCGCCGGCACCATGGGCGCGACCCTGGTCAACATCTCCAGCGGCGCCGCCAGCCGCGTGTCCGGCGTCATGGAGGGCGTGCTCGCGCTGATCGCATTCCTCGTCCTCGGTTCGCTCATCGCCTGGGTGCCGGTGGCGGCGCTGGCCGGCATCCTGATCGTCATCGGCGTGCGCATGATCGACCGCCACAGTCTGCAACTGCTCAAGTCGCGCCACACCATGCTCGACTTCTTCGTCATCCTCTCGGTGGTGACGGTGGCGCTGACCGTCGGCCTGATTCCCGCCTCGGGTGTCGGCATCGTGCTGGCGATCGTCCTGTTCATCCGCGAGCAGATCGGCGGCAGCATCGTGCGACGCAAGGCTTACGGCAACCAAAGCTTTTCCAAACAAATTCGCCTGCAGGAGGAGATGGAAATCCTCGAGCAGCGCGGCGACCAGGCGGCGATCTTCGAGCTGCAGGGCGGCCTGTTCTTCGGCACCACCGACCAGCTCTACACCGTCCTCGAGCCCGAACTCAAGACGCGCAAGTACATCGTGCTCGACATGCGCCGGGTGCAGACGATCGACGTCACCGCCGCCCACATGCTCGACCAGATCCGCGACATGATGGCCGAGAAGGGCGGCTTTCTCGTCTTCAGCCAGTTGCCGCAAAACCTTCCCTCCGGCCTGGACATGCAGCACTACTTCGACCAGATCGGCCTGGCCCCATCGAAGAGCGCGGCGAGAATCTTCAGCGAACTCGATGCGGCGCAGGAGTGGATCGAGAACCGGATACTGAAGGAAGCCGCACTCGAGCACGCCGAAGAGAAGCCGCTCGAACTGCACGAACTCGGCCTGTTCAAGGGGCGCAAGGAGGAGACACTGACCGCCCTCGACACCCACCTCGAGAAGCGCATCTACAAGGCCGGCGACAAAATCTTCGCGCGCGGCGACGCCGGCGACGAACTGTTCCTGATCCGCCGCGGCTCGGTGCGCATCATGCTGCCGCTCGGCGACAGGCAGGCCCGCCACATCAGCACCTTCGGCCGCGGCGACTTCTTCGGCGAAATGGCCTTCCTCGACGGCGCGGCACGCTCGGCCGACGCCGTCGCCTTCACCGATGTCGACCTCTTCGTGCTCTCGCGCAAGACCTTCGACGCCTTCGCCGAAGAGCATAAAAAGGCCGCCCTCAAGCTTCTCGAGGGTCTGGCCAGCGTGCTCGCCGGCCGGCTGCGCTACGCCAACGCGGAATTGCAGGCGCTGGAGGCGTAACGGAAGACGCCTTTTCGCACCACAACGAGGCGCGCCGCCTTGACGCGGGCCCCAAAACGGTGCCGTCATCGCCACCGGCGACCCTTGGCCGCCAGGCCTTGAATGCCTTGAAACCCGTTGATGCACAATGCATTACACCTGGCGTCCAGCCCCTGGCACGGTATTCGCAATAGGTACGCTGCCGCGAACCCCGCGCACCCTTTGCCCACCTTCAGGAGGTCGTTCATGCAACGTCGCAACTTCATCAAGGCCCTGACGCTATCCGTGTCTCTCGCCGCCGCGGGAGTCACCAGCTTCTCGGCACACGCCGCCGACACCATCAAGGTCGGCATCCTGCATTCGCTCTCGGGCACCATGGCCATCTCCGAGACGGCCCTGAAGGAAACCGCCCTGATGGCCATCGAGGAGATCAACGCCAAGGGCGGCGTGCTGGGCAAGAAGCTCGAACCCGTCGTCGTCGATCCGGCCTCCAACTGGCCGCTGTTCGCCGAGAAGGCGCGCGGTCTGCTGACCCAGGACAAGGTCGCCGCCGTGTTCGGCTGCTGGACATCGGTGTCGCGCAAGTCGGTGAACCCGGTGTTCAAGGAGCTCAACGGCCTGCTGTTCTACCCCGTGCAGTACGAGGGCGAGGAACTCGAGAAGAACGTCTTCTACACCGGCGCCGCGCCCAACCAGCAGGCGATTCCGGCCGTCGAGTACCTGATGAGCAAGGACGGCGGCTCGGCCAAGCGCTGGGTGCTGCTGGGCACCGACTACGTCTACCCGCGCACCACCAACAAGATTCTGCGCGCCTTCCTCAAGTCCAAGGGCATCGCCGATGCCGACATCATGGAGGAGTACACCCCCTTCGGCCACAGCGACTACCAGACCATCATCGCCAAGATCAAGAAGTTCGCCGCCGAGGGCAAGAAGACCGCCGTGGTGTCGACCATCAACGGCGACTCCAACGTGCCCTTCTACAAGGAGCTCGGCAACGCCGGCCTCAAGGCCACCGACGTGCCGGTCGTCGCCTTCTCGGTGGGTGAAGAGGAACTGCGCGGCGTCGATACGAAACCGCTGGTGGGACACCTGGCCGCCTGGAACTACTTCCAGTCGATCAAGAACCCCGAGAACGACAAGTTCATCAAGATGTATCGCGACTGGGCGAAGAAGCAGAAGCTGCCCAAGGCCGAGAGCGTCGTGACCAACGACCCGATGGAGGCCACCTACATCGGCATCCACATGTGGGCGCAGGCGGTCGAGAAAGCCAAGTCCACCGACGTCGACAAGGTCATCGCCGCCATGGGCGGCCAGACCGTCAAGGCGCCGTCGGGCTTCCTCGCCAAGATGGACGAGAAGAACCACCACCTGCACAAGCCGGTGTTCATCGGCGAAGTGAAGGCGGACGGCCAGTTCAACGTCGTCTGGAAGACCAAGGGCCCGGTCAAGGCCGCGCCGTGGTCGCCGTACATTCCGGGCAACGACAAGAAGAAGGGCGAGCCCGAAGGCAAGTAAGGGTTTGACCCGCTGAACCGGTACGGCGGGAACATTCCGCCGTACCGCCAGCGCCGACTTTTCCAATGACCCAATTCATGCGCCATCTTCTCTTCGCACTTTTCTGCTGGCTGAGTCTCGCCGCCCACGCCGCCGTCGATCCCGCGTTGGTGAAACAACTCGCCGCCGAAGAGTCCGAAGACAAGATCGCCGCCATCCAGAAGATCGCCCAGACCGCCGATCCCGATGCCGCCAAACTTCTGCAATCCCTCGACGAGGGCACGTTGAAGGACGCCAAGGGCGAGGACATCACCATCAACAACCGCGTCCGCGGCGAACTGGCCAGCGCGCTGGCGGCGCTGCGGCTGTTCGATCCCGACCGCGCGGTGCGCTTCAAGGCCGCCAGGGAACTCGCCGCCAGCGCCGACGTCGCCATCGCTCCGCTGCTGGCCAAGGCCCGCGACAAGGAAGGCGATGGCCAGATCAAGGCGCTGCTCGCCGAAGCCCACGCGCTGGCCACGCTCAAGGACCCGGACATGAACGTGCGCATCGCCGCGGCCAAGGCGCTGGCGACGAGCACCGACCCCAACACCCGCACCCTCCTCAAGGCCATGACGGAGCCGGCCAACGAGGCCGAGTCGCTGGTGCGCCGCGCCGCCTTCGCCTCCTACATCGAAGTGAAGGATCGCCTGACCATCGGCGAGAACGTCGGCAAGATATTCTCCGGCCTCTCGCTCGGCAGCATCCTGCTGCTGGCCGCCCTGGGCCTGGCCATCACCTACGGCGTCATGGGCGTTATCAACATGGCGCACGGCGAGCTGCTGATGATCGGCGCCTACGCCACCTACGCCGTGCAGGGCGTCTTCCGCAATTACGTGCCGGCCTGGCTCGACTGGTACGTGCTCGCGGCGATCCCCGTCGCCTTCTTCGCCGCCGCTCTAGTCGGCGTCGTGCTCGAGCGCACGGTGATCCGCTGGCTCTACGGCCGGCCGCTCGAAACGCTGCTCGCCACCTGGGGCCTGTCGCTGATGCTGATCCAGGCCGCGCGGCTGATCTTCGGCGCGCAGAACGTCGAACTCGCCAACCCGAGCTGGATGTCCGGCGGCCTCGAAGTGATTCCGGGCCTGATGCTGCCGGCGAACCGCCTCGTCATCGTCGGCTTCGCGCTGTTCGTGCTGGCGCTGGTGTGGGTGCTGATGAACAGGACGCGGCTGGGCATGTTCGTCCGCGCCGTGACGCAGAACCGCCCGATGGCCGGCTGCGTCGGCGTGCCGACCTCGCGCATCGACACCGTGGCCTTTGCGCTGGGCGCCGGCATCGCCGGGCTGGGCGGCGTGGCGCTGTCGCAGATCGCCAACGTCGGCCCCGACATGGGCCAGGGCTACATCGTCGATTCCTTCATGGTCGTGGTGCTGGGCGGCGTCGGCCAACTCGCCGGCGCCGTCTGGGCCGCGCTCGGCCTGGGCATCGTCACCAAGTTCCTCGAAGGCTGGGCCGGCGCCGTGGTCGCCAAGATCGTCGTGCTGGTGTTCATCATCGTCTTCATCCAGAAGCGTCCGCAGGGCCTGTTCGCCCTCAAGGGCCGGTTCGTGGAGAACTAGGATGAAACACACGATGGATTTAGGTTGGGCGCGTGATCGGGTCGGCGGGGTGCTCTGCTCCGCTCATGTCCCCCGGCGGCCAACGGCCGCCGCCTCCTCCTTTACTTCGCTGCGCAGAGCACCCCGCCGACCCGATCTGGCAACGCCGTGCTTGCTTGGCGGCCACAAGGCACCAGCGTATCCCGCAAAGTGCGGCTGGTGGCCGCTGCGGCGAAGTAAAGGAGGAGAGCTGGGCGCAGCCCAGATCGGGGGACATGAGCGGCAGCGGCCACCAGCCGCACTTTGCGCGCCCCGCCCCTCGACGAACAGGGCGTTTCATCCGTCACGGGCGGTGGAGCAACTAACATGAGCCGCACCCCCTTCGTCATCCGCTTCCTCACCGCCACGCCGAAGTCCGGCTGGGTCGCGCTGGCCGCCTTCGCCGCGCTCACGCTCGGATTGCTGCCCGCCCTACACCTGCTGGTGCCGGCCGACAGCGTCTTCCACGTCTCGGCCTACGCCATCACCCTGATCGGCAAGATCATGTGCTACGCCATCGTCGCCGTGGCCATGGACCTGATCTGGGGCTACGCCGGCATCCTCTCGCTCGGCCACGGCCTCTTCTTCGCCATCGGCGGCTACGCCTTCGGCATGTACCTGATGCGCCAGATCGGCCGCGACGGTTCCTACCAGTCGGACCTGCCGGACTTCATGGTCTTCCTCGACTGGAAGGAGCTGCCCTGGTACTGGGGCCTCTCCGACTCCTTCGCCTGGACTCTTGCCCTGGTCCTGATCGTGCCGGCGCTGATCGCCTGGATCTTCGGCTTCTTCGCCTTCCGCTCGCGCATCAAAGGCGTCTATTTTTCGATCATCACCCAGGCGCTGACCTTCGCCGCCATGCTGCTGTTCTTCCGCAACGAGACCGGCTTCGGCGGCAACAACGGCTTCACCGACTTCAAGCGCATTCTCGGCCACTCGATCACCGCGCCGGAGATGCGCGTCACCCTGTTCACCCTCTCGGCGGCCATGCTGATGGCCACGCTGCTGCTCGGCCGCTACCTCGTGACATCGAAGTTCGGCCGTGTGCTCAAAGCCGTGCGCGACGCCGAGTCGCGCGTGATGTTCATCGGCTACAACCCCCTGCACTACAAGCTGGCGATCTGGACGCTGTCGGCCATGCTCTGCGCGGTGGCCGGCGCGCTCTACGTGCCGCAGGTCGGCATCATCAACCCCGGCGAGATGTCGCCGGCCAACTCCATCGAGATCGCCATCTGGGTCGCGGTGGGCGGACGGGCGACGCTGATCGGCCCGGTGATCGGCGCCGCCATCGTCAACCTGTCGAAGAGCTTCTTCACCCAGGCCTTCCCCGAGTACTGGCTGTTCTTCCTCGGTGCGCTGTTCGTCGGCGTCACGCTGTGGCTGCCCGACGGCGTGGTCGGCTTGTGGCGCAAGTGGCGGGGGAGCAAGGCATGAACGACATGGGCCACATTGTCGCGGAAGAGGTCGACCTCTCGCACAACGTCATCCTCTACCTCGACGCCATCAGCGTCAGCTTCGACGGCTTCAAGGCGCTCAACAAACTGTCGCTGACCATCGACGCCGGCGAACTGCGCTGCATCATCGGCCCCAACGGCGCCGGCAAGACCACGATGATGGACGTGATCACCGGCAAGACGCGACCCGATCGCGGCAAGGCCTTCTTCGGCCAGACCATCGATCTTCTCAGGCTCAGCGAGCCGGAAATCGCCCATGCCGGCATCGGCCGCAAGTTCCAGAAGCCGACGATCTTCGAAAATCTCACGGTGTTCGAGAACCTCGAGCTGGCGATGAAGACGGACAAGCGCGCCCGCACCAGCCTCTTCGCCTGGCTCGACGATGCCGGGCGCGACAAGGTGGCCGACACGCTCAAACAGATCCGCCTCGACCACGAAGCGGACCGGGCGGCCGGCCTGCTCTCCCACGGCCAGAAGCAGTGGCTGGAAATCGGCATGCTGCTGATGCAGGATCCGAAGCTGCTGCTGCTCGACGAACCCGTCGCCGGCATGACCGACGACGAGACCGAGCGCACCGGCGAGCTGTTCAAGTCCCTGGCCGGCAAGCACAGCCTGGTCGTGGTCGAGCACGACATGGCCTTCATCGCGCAGCTCGGCGGCAAGGTCACGGTACTGCACGAGGGCTCGATGCTGGCCGAGGGCGACCTCGCCACGGTGCAGGCCGACCCACGGGTGATCGAGGTCTATCTGGGGCGCTGACATGTACTTCCTTACGACCCACACATTTATGCCCTTTATGCCCTTTATGCCCCAGAGGGTACAGAGGGTGGCCAGTCTGCAAAGACACACCGGAATCGGCGAACGCCTTAGTCAGACTCCACCGGCCGATTCCGGTTTGAGTGACCATGAAAACATCAGGAACGACAGACCATGATATTGAAAAGTGAACAGATGACCCTGGCGTCACGGGAGCGCGCCTGGCTGCCCTGGCTTGGCGCCACCGGAAAACTGCGCATGGGCTGGTCGTGCTGGTTGAACCGGGCGACCTATGCCATCGTAGAAAAGACCTTCGATGGCATCGCCCATGGCCGACTCGGTTTTCTCATGCATTGGGCCGAGGGCAATTGGGTATTTCTGGCGGCGCTAACCCGGCAAATCGCCGAAAGCCGACCCGATGCCCTGCAGCAACTGCTGGTTGAATGGCTGGAACACGCGCAGGACTATTCCGAGTTGTTTGTGACGGATCGTAGCGGCAAGGTGCTGGCCTCCTCGCATGCGAAACAAATCGGCGTCGTCGCCCTCCACCCCAAAGTCCTGGCCGAAGGGCTCAAGGCGAATTTTCTGCACGGCCCGTATGTCGATCCGTTAACACAAGCCATCGGTCCTTCATCGTCCAAGTTTCACGATGCCGTCACGCTGATGTTCATCCACCCCGTCATCCGTGACGGGGTAACCGTAGGGTGTCTGTGCGGGCGTGTTCCCAACGACGTGATGAGCGACATCATTCAACGCGAGGCCGGCCATGTCTACCGCGACTCCGGCGATAACTACATCTTCATGGTCGAGTCGCGCTTCGACCAGGACATCAAGCCTGGCACCGCCTTATCGCGTTCGCGCTTCGAGGACGCCGCATTCACCCTGGGAGACAATCTGCGCCAAGGCGTCAAAACCGCCTATGGAACCGTAAGTATCCGACAGCATACGGAGCTGGAGCTGTGTTTCACCGATCCCGCCACTCGCGAACTCCATCCCGGCGTGCGCGAAACCATACGCAAGGGTGAAAACCTGTTCGTTACCTATCCCGGCTATCCCGATTACCGCCACATTCCGGTGATCGGCAAGGGCGTCACTTTCCAGATACCGGGCTCACCGGACCGCTGGGGCATGATGTGCGAGGGCGACCTGGAAGAGGCCTATCGTCGGCGCTCCCTGCCTTATCGCGCGCTGAAGCGGCTGCTGCTGCTCGGCATTGCCGGTGCGGCCACGCTTTTCACTATCCGCTATTTCCTGCATCCCGACGCCACCGAGATGATCGCCTGGGGATTGGGCACGGCGGCCGCCGCCTTGCTGGCTTTCCACTACGGCACCCTGGTTCCCGTCTCCCGCCGCATCGACGCTATGTCGATGTTTCTGCTCGACACCGCCGAATGCGGCGGCAAGCTTGACCGGCGGTTGATCTGGGGCACGCTGGTCAACGATGAAATTGGCGATCTGGGACGCTGGATCAACAGTTTCGTGGATAAGATCGACGACACCGTGAGTAGCGTGCTGGGCGTGGCGAAGCGGGTCAGTGCGTCGGCGGCGGCGTTGAGCAAAATTTCGGCAAAAGTGGCGGATGGCTCGCGCCAGCAGAACAGCGCGGCCGCCACCACCACTGGCGCGGTGAGTCAGATGAGCAGCAGCATCGCGCAGGTCGCCCTGCATGCCGGTTCCACCGAGGAGATTTCGCGCAAATCCAGTGCGCTGTCGCATGAAGGAAAAACCATCGTGCATGAAGCCGCGCACGAACTGGAAAATACCGCCGCCTCGATCAACCGGCTGGCGGAAATGATTGGGGGGTTGGAACAGCGCTCTGCCGAAATCAGCAACATCACCAAGGCCATCAAGGAAATTGCCGATCAAACAAATTTGCTCGCGCTCAACGCCTCCATCGAGGCCGCCCGCGCCGGTGAGCAGGGGCGCGGCTTCGCGGTGGTGGCCGACGAGGTGCGCAAGCTGGCGGAACGCACCGCGCAGTCAACCGCCGAAATCACCGGCATGGTACGCAGCATCCAGGAGGAAACCCGCCACGCCGTGGGCGCCATGCAAATCTGCCGCGAGCAGACCGAACGCGGCGTGGGGCTGGCTATCCGCGCCGGTCAATCGCTGGATCAAATCAACAGCGGTGCCGACCATACCCAGCGCATGATCAGTGAAATCGTCATCGCTACCCAGGAACAGAGCCACGCCGGCACCGACATTGCCCACAACATCGAGCAGATCGCGCGTATGGCGGAACAGAACAACGCCGAGGTGCTGGATGCTTCACGCGCCGCCCATACGCTGGAGCAACTGGCCGAGGATCTGCAAAAAGCCGTGGGGAAATTCTCCGCTTAGGCGCGCCTTTGGAATGAGTCCCGCATATTATTCATGCTGACAGTAGAAAATCTCAACCAGTATTATGGCGGCAGCCACATTCTGCGCGGCCTCACGTTCGAGGCCCCGCTCGGCCAGGTGACCACGCTGCTCGGCCGCAACGGCGCGGGCAAGACCACGCTGCTCAAATGCCTGATGGGCCTGGTGCCGGCGAAGACCGGCAGCCTGCGTTTCGCCGGGCAGGACATCACCCATGCGGCTTCCCACAGCCGGGTAAAGGCCGGCATCGGCTACGTGCCGCAGGGCCGGGAAATCTTCCCGCGCCTCACGGTGCACGAGAACCTGCTGATGGGCCTCGCCACCCGCCCGGCGGGCACGGAAATCCCACCGCGGATTTTCGAGATGTTCCCGGTGTTGAAGCAGATGCTGAAACGGCGCGGCGGCGACCTCTCCGGCGGCCAGCAGCAGCAGCTCGCCATCGGCCGCGCGCTGGCCTTCGGCCCCAGGCTGCTGATCCTCGACGAGCCGACCGAAGGCATCCAGCCCTCGATCATCAAGGACATCGAGCGCGCCATCCGCGGCCTGGCCCAGACCGGCGAAATGGCCATCCTGCTGATCGAGCAGTACTACGACTTCGCCCGCGATCTCGCCGACCAGTACCTGGTGATGGAACGCGGCGAGATCGTCAGGCGCGGGGCCGGCGCCGACATGGACAAGGACGGCGTGCGGGAATTGCTCGCGGTATGATCGGCCGATGCAGGTCACCGAACCCCGCGCACCCATGGCATCCGCCTGGCAGGCTTCGCTCGACCTCGGCTTCGTCAAACGCGGCGAGTCCACGGTGCTCGCGCGCCGCGCCCATGTGGGGCCGCTGCGCGTGCAGAAACCGCTCTACCCCGAGGGCCCGGCGATCTGCCACGCCGTCGTGCTGCACCCGCCCTCCGGCATCGCCGGCGGCGACGAACTGGACATACGCATCGACGTCGCCGCCGGCGCCCACGCCCTGCTGACCACGCCGGGCGCCGGCAAGTGGTATCGCTCGGCCGGGCCGCTGGCGAAACAAGGCGTAATCATAAAAGTCGGCGCCGGCGGCACGGCGGAATGGCTGCCGCAGGAAAGCATCGTCTTCGACGGCGTGCAGGCCAACATGAATGCCGAGATCGCACTGGCCGCCGACGCGCGCTTCTTCGGCTGGGAAGTGCTGTGCCTCGGCCGCCGTGCGTCCGGTGAAAACTTTTCCCACGGGACGCTGCGCCTCGCCAATCGCATCACCCGCGACGGCCGGCCGCTCTGGCTCGAACGCGGCCGCATCGACGGCGGCGGCCCGCTGCTGGATTCACCCGTCGGCCTAGCCGGCTTTTCCGTCTGCGGCACGCTGCTGGCGACCGGCGAGGCCGATGCGACGCTGCTGACCGCCTGTCGCGCCGTGCCCTGCGCGGAGACCGGCGCCCAGATCGGCATCACCGCCCTGCCCGAACTGTTCGTCGCCCGCTACCTCGGCCACTCGTCCGAGGCCGCGCGCGGCTGGTTCGCCGACCTGTGGCGGCTGCTGCGTCCCGCGCTGATCGGCGCGCCGGCGCAAACGCCGCGCATCTGGAACACATGAAATTGGAAAGCGTATCCGAAAAAGTCGGCTCTGGCGGGACGGCGCCGGATACGCCGAACCGCAATCAAAGTCCCGTCGCAGGCTGAGGCACCACATGACGAAAGGGGGTGGATTGAAGTCTGAAGTGCAACAGGGACAGGGACACGCGAACCGCTGAAGCCAATCCCCCCAGTTTTCCCGAGTGACTCCTTTGCCATCAGCAGCGGCGGCCATTCGTAAAGGCAAATGGGCTATGACAGATCAGGGTCGAATCCAGCCGGCCGCGACAGGCCGGGGTGCCGCCGATTTTGCGACCGCCGCAGCAACGGCGCGGTCGCCGGGGTTGTCCGGTCTCGTTGTCCGAGCGGCACAGCCGCGAGTTTCGCGCCGGCGGGCGCGCTGACACAAGGGAACCCGCGGGACGGGAGCATGAGGCGGCGGCCACGGCCTGTCGCGGCCGGCGGCGCTGCCCCCTGAATCACGCGACGGTTTGCTTACTTGACCGCAGCGAGGTGCTGGACGTACTTGGCCACACCCTGCTCCACGGTATCGAACTCGTCGCCGTAGCCGGACCCGCGCAGCGCCGAGATATCGGCCCGCGTATAGCTCTGGTACTTGCCCTTGAGCGCCTCGGGGAAGGGAATGTATTCGACGATGCCCTGCGCGACCATGTCCGCCAGCGACAGCGCGGGCTTGCCTTCCAGCGCGCGGCAGGCATTGACCGTCGAGGTGGCGATGTCGTTGAAGGGCTGGGCACGGCCGGTGCCGAGGTTGAAAATGCCGGACTTTTCCGGGTGATCGAGGAAGAACAGATTGACCTTGACCACGTCGTCGATGAAGACGAAGTCGCGACTTTGCTCGCCGTTGGCATGGCCGTCGCAGCCCTCGAACAGTTTGACCTTGCCGGACTCGCGGTACTGGTTGAAATGGTGGAAGGCGACCGAGGCCATGCGGCCCTTGTGCTGCTCGCGCGGGCCGTAGACGTTGAAGTAGCGGAAGCCGACGACCTGCGAGGAAAAGTCGGCGCTGGCGAGACGGCGGCGCACCACCTGGTCGAACAGGAACTTCGAGTAGCCATAGACGTTGAGCGGGGCTTCAAACTCGCGCGACTCAGAGAACACGCTGCCGCCGCCGTAGACCGAAGCCGACGAGGCGTAGAGGTAGGGCACGTCCTGATCGAGGCAGAAGTCGAGCAGCGTGCTGGAGTAGCGGAAATTGTTCTCCATCATGTAGCGGCCGTCGGTCTCCATGGTGTCGGAGCAGGCGCCCTCGTGGAAGATCGCGTCGACCGCGCCGTCGAAATAGCCGTCCTCGAGCTGGCCGAGGAACTCCTCCTTGTCGAGGTAGTCGGCGATCTCGCAATCGGTGAGATTCTTGAACTTGTCGGCCTTCTTGAGATTGTCGACGGCGATGATGTTGTCGATGCCGCGCGCGTTGAGCGCCTTGACGAGATTGGCGCCGATGAAGCCGCAGGCGCCGGTGACGATGTAGTAACTGGACATGGCGGAGTCTTTCAGGGTGTCTTGAGTTCTTCCAGCGAGCAGGTGGCGGTGCCGAGCTTGCCGACGACGATGCCGGCGGCGCGGTTGGCCAGCTTCATCGCCGCTGCCAGGCCCTGGCCGCTGGCCAGCATCACGGCCAGCGTGGCGATCACGGTGTCGCCGGCGCCGCTGACATCATAGACCTCGCGTGCCAGGGCCGGTTCGTGCAGCGCGCCGGCGGCGGAAAACAGGGTCATGCCTTCCTCGGAGCGCGTCACCAGCAGGGCCTCGAAGCCGAGTTCCTCGCGCAGGCGTTCGACGCGCGCGGCGAGATCATCGTCGTCCTTCCAGCGGCCGACGACCTGACGCAATTCGGCGCGGTTGGGCGTCAGCACGGTGGCACCGGCATAGCGGGCGTAGTCTTCACCCTTGGGATCGACCAGCACCGGCTTGTTGGCGGCACGGGCGAGGCGGATCATCTCGGCGATATGCGTGAGGCCGCCCTTGCCGTAGTCGGACAGGATCACCACGTCGCAATCGGCCAGCCGCTCCTCGAACTCGGCGAGCTTGGTCCGCAGCACTTCGTGCGCCGGCGCGTTTTCGAAGTCGATGCGCAGCAACTGCTGCTGGCGGCCGAGCACGCGCAGCTTGACGGTCGTCGCCAGTTGGGCATCCTCGTGCAGGCTGGCATCGATGTTCGATGCCGCCAGCAGGCGCGCCAGCGAAGCCCCGGCCTCGTCGGCGCCGACCACCGACAGCAGCGCCGTCCGCGCGCCCAGCGCCGCGCAGTTGCGCGCCACGTTGGCCGCGCCGCCGGGCCGTTCCTCGGTGCGCTCGACCTTCACCACCGGCACCGGCGCCTCGGGCGAAATGCGCGAGACATCGCCGAACCAGTAGCGATCCAGCATCACGTCGCCGACGATGAGGACGCGGGCCGGCGAAGTGTCGGGAATCAGCAGTTCGCTCATTTGCGACCAATGGAAAAATATTCGAGCCCGGCCGCGCGCGGCTGCGCCGGGTCGTAGAGATTGCGGCCGTCGAAGATCGCCGGCGTTTTCAGCCTGGCCTTGATCGCGTCGAAGTCGGGGGCGCGGAATTCCTTCCACTCGGTGACGATGGCCAGCACGTCGGCGCCTTCGAGCGCGTCCATCGGGGTCCTGGCATAGGCCAGGCGCGGCTCGTCGCCATAGATGCGTTGCGCTTCATGGGTGGACACCGGGTCATAGGCGCGAACCTTGCCCCCGCGTTGAAATATCTGGTCGATCAGCACACGGCTGGGCGCCTCGCGCATGTCGTCGGTGTTGGGCTTGAAGGCCAGACCCCACAGCGCGATGGTCTTGCCGGAGAGGTCCTCGCCGAGGCGCTTGACGATCTTGTTGGCGAGCACGAATTTCTGTTCCTCGTTGGCGTCCTCGACCGACTGGAGGATATTGAGTTCCTGCCCGGCCTCGCGCGCGGTGCGCACCAGGGCCTGGACGTCCTTGGGGAAGCAGGAGCCGCCGTAGCCGCAGCCGGGATAGAGGAAATGGTAGCCGATGCGCGGATCGGAGCCGATGCCCTGGCGCACCAGTTCGATGTCGGCGCCGAGCTTCTCGGCCAGGTTGGCCAGCTCGTTCATGAAGCTGATGCGGGTGGCCAGCATGGCGTTGGCGGCATACTTGGTCAGCTCGGCGCTGCGCACGTCCATGATGATGATGCGGGAGTGAGAGCGCTGGAACGGGGCGTAGAGCTGGCGCATGAGGTCGGCGGCGCGGGTATCCTCGACGCCGACGACGATGCGGTCGGGCTTCATGAAGTCTTCGACCGCGGCGCCTTCCTTGAGGAATTCGGGGTTGGAGACGACGCTGTAGTCGATGGCAGCGGCGCGAGCCTTGAGTTCCTCGGCGATGGCCGCGCGCACCTTGTCGGCCGTGCCGACCGGAACCGTGGACTTGTCGACGACGACCTTGTAGCCCGCCATGTGCCGGCCGATGCCGCGGGCGGCGGCGACGACGTATTGCAGGTCGGCCGAGCCATCCTCGTCGGGCGGGGTGCCGACGGCAATGAACTGGATGGTGCCGTGGGCGACGGCCTCTGCGACGTTGGTGGTGAAGCGCAGTCGGCCGGCTGCGGCGTTCTTCTTCACCATGGCTTCGAGGCCGGGCTCGTAGATGGGGATACCGCCTTCGTTGAGGATGCGGATCTTGTCGGCGTCGACGTCGAGGCAGAGGACGTCGTTGCCCACGTCGGCGAGACAAGTGCCGGAGACGAGACCAACGTAGCCGGTACCGATGACGGTGATTTTCATTTTTCGTGTTTCCTCAAGGCATCAAATCGAATTCTTCGGTGCGCTTGGGCGGGTAGGTTTCCCACTTGCCGCACGCGGGGCAGCGCCAGTGGAACTGACGCGCCTTGAAGCCGCAATGGTCGCAACGATAGCGCGCCACGCGGCGGGTGTGATTGTGGATCAGGTTCTTGACCAGTTCCAGCTCGCCGCGCCGCTCCGGCGGCGCCACCAGCACCTGCGCCTCGAGCAGCTTGTCGAGACCGAGCAGCGTCGGGTTGCGCTTGAGCTCGGCGCGCACCAGCTGGTAGGCGGACTCCGGCCCGCCGTGTTCGAGCTCGGCGCGGAAGGCGGCATCGAGAAGGTCCAGCGAAGGATGGCGCTCAAGATAGCCGCGCAGCAACTGTAGGCCCTGCTCGGCGCGACCGGCCTGACGATGAGCCTCCATCAGTTTTTCCGCCGCCAGCGACAGATACACGGGGCTTTGCTGCTCGATGCGCTTCCATGCCTCGATGGCCGCGTCGATATCGCCCGCGGCGACCGCGGCCTCGCCTTCGAGCAACGTCGCGCGCACGCATTTGCGGTTGACCTTGAGCGCCTCGGCCAGTTGCCAGCGCGCTTCCGCTGTTCGCCCGTGCAGCAGCTCGCTCGATGCCAGTTCGCAATGGAACTCGGCGATTTCCTTCTGCCACATATGATCGGCATGGTCGGGCAGCGCCTCGGCCACGGCAATCGCCTTGGCCCATTCCTTTTCCTGCTGGTAGATCTCGATCAGCGCGCGCAGCGCCTCCTCGTCGCGAGCGGTGCCGCGCAGCTTCAGGAATATCTCTTCGGCACGATCGAGCAAGCCGGCCTTGAGGTAATCCTGGCCGAGCTCCGACAGCGCGTGCAGCCGCTGCTTGTCACTCAACTGCGTTTGAGTGCCATCGCGCTCGACCAGATTCTGGTGTACGCGAATCGCGCGGTCGGTCTCGCCGCGCCGCCGGAACAGGCTGCCCAGGGCAAAGTGCAGCTCGATGGTTTCGGGGTCGATGCGCGCCGCCTCGATGAAAGCCTCGATGGCTTTGTCCGGCTGTTCGTTGAGCAGGAAGTTGAGACCCTTGAAATAGGAGCGCGGCAGCGCCCGCGACTCACGGATGACATGCCTGATGTCGATACGCGCCGCCACCCAGCCGAGGCCGAAGAAGAGCGGCAAGGCCAGCAGCCACCAGAGTTCGATTTCCATCATGGCTCCGCCGGGCCGTCCCAAGGAGCCATGCGCCCCCCGTGGGGGCAGCGAGCCGAGTTTGCGAGCGTGGGGGCCATTTATGCGCTATCCCGGGGTCCCGTCTCGATCCGCGCCCGCAGTTCGGCCAACTCGCGCCGCTGCCGCGTCCATGCGCCGACCGCGGCGGCAAGGCCGATGATGACGCCGGCAGTGAAGGCGACAAGCAGTACCAGCGACAGCGGCGCCTGCCAGTCCTGGTTGAGGAAGAAGCGCAGTTCGACCGTGCCACTGTTCTTGATGGCCAGACCGAACAGCATGAAGAATATGACCGCGCGCAGCAGCCAGACCAGCACCCTCATCGGCCGGCCTCCACGCCATCGGCAAGAAAAAGGCGGGCGGCACCCGCAAGAGACACCGCCCGCCCGATCATGCGTTCCAGCACCCTGTTATTCCTGCTGATCGACCCGCTCACGCAGTTCCTTGCCGGCCTTGAAGTGCGGCACATGTTTGGCCGGCACCTCGACCCGCTCGCCGGATTTCGGGTTGCGCCCGACGCGCGGCGGCCGGTGGTTGAGGGAAAAGCTGCCGAAGCCGCGGATCTCGATGCGATCGCCGCGGGCAAGCGCCGCGGTCATTGCATCGAGAATCACCTTGACGGCGAAATCGGCATCCTTGGCCACGAGCTGGGGGAAACGTTCCGCCAGCCGGGCAATCAGCTCGGACTTGGTCATCACAAAGTGTCGATGAACAGGTTATAGGACGTCGGCGGCTTACTGCTGGTTCAGCTTCGCCTTGAGCAGGGCACCAAGACTGGTCGTGCCGCTGCTGGCGGAACTGCTTTCCGAAGCCAGCTTCTGCATCGCCTCGCTCTGCTCGACCTGATCCTTGGCCTTGATCGACAGGCTGATCGAACGGGTCTTGCGATCGACGTTGATGATCAGGGCCTCGACCGATTCGCCGACCTTGAGGTGCTGCGACAGATCCTCGATGCGCTCGCGGGCGAACTCGGAAACGCGCAGGTAGCCTTCGACATCGCTGCCCAGTTCGATCACCGCGCCGCGCTGATCGACGCTCTTGACCGTGCCGGTGACCAGACTGTTCTTGTCGTGGGTGGCGATGAAGCAGGTGAAGGGATCGCCGTCCATCTGCTTGACGCCCAGGGAGATGCGCTCCTTCTCGACGTCGATCGACAGCACCATGGCCTCGACCTCGTCGCCCTTCTTGAAGTTCTGCTTGGCTTCCTCGCCGGTGGCGGACCACGACAGGTCGGACAGGTGCACCAGGCCGTCGATGCCGCCGGGCAGGCCGATGAAGATGCCGAAGTCGGTGATCGACTTGATGGCGCCGCGCACCTTGTCGCCCTTCTTGTGGTTCATGGCGAAGTCGTCCCACGGGTTGGACTGGCACTGCTTCATGCCCAGCGAAATGCGGCGGCGCTCCTCGTCGATCTCGAGAATCATGACCTCGACCTCGTCGCCGAGCTGGACGACCTTGGACGGGTGGATGTTCTTGTTGGTCCAGTCCATTTCGGAAACGTGCACCAGGCCCTCGATGCCCTGCTCGATCTCGACGAAGGAGCCGTAATCGGTCAGGTTGGTGACCTTGCCGAACAGGCGGGTGCCGGACGGGTAGCGGCGGGCGATACCCACCCACGGATCTTCGCCCAGCTGCTTCATGCCGAGGCTGACGCGGTTCTTCTCCTGGTCGAACTTGAGAATCTTGGCGGTGACTTCGTCGCCGACATTGATGACTTCGCTGGGGTGACGCACGCGGCGCCAGGCCAGGTCGGTGATGTGCAGCAGGCCGTCGATGCCGCCGAGGTCCACGAACGCACCGTAGTCGGTGATGTTCTTGACGATGCCCTTGACGATGGTGCCTTCCTGCAGGTTTTCCAGCAGCTTCTGGCGCTCTTCGCCCATGTTGGCCTCGAGCACGGCGCGGCGCGAAACGACGACGTTGTTGCGCTTGCGGTCGAGCTTGATGACCTTGAATTCGTATTCCTTGCCTTCGAACGGCGTGGTGTCCTTGACCGGACGGGTATCGACCAGCGAACCGGGCAGGAAGGCGCGAATGCCATTGACCATGACGGTCAGGCCGCCCTTGACCTTGCCGGTGATGACGCCCTTGACCAGGGCCTGGTCGGTCAGCGCCTTGTCGAGATCGTTCCAGGCGGCGATGCGCTTGGCCTTGTCGCGCGACAAACGGGTCTCGCCGTAGCCGTCCTCGAGCATTTCGATGGCGACCAGGACGAAATCGCCCGGGTTGGCTTCGACTTCACCGCGGTCGTTCTTGAACTCTTCGGCCGGGATGAAAGATTCGGATTTGAGTCCGGCGTTTACGACCACGAAATTCTGGTCGACGCGGACAACTTCGGCGGTGATGACTTCGCCGGCGCGCATTTCCTTGAGCGTCAGGCTTTCCTCGAAGAGGGCGGCGAAGGATTCGGGGGGATTCACGGCAACAGCAGCGGTAGCAAGCATAGACACTTCCAATTGCCACGCGAAGGTGGCGGGTTGGTTAAACAAATGCGGCGAAGGTCTGGCGACCCTCACCGCTCCATTTGCGGCAGCTTCCGGCGGACACTGTCCAGCACGGCGGCCACCGCCTCGGCGATGCCCAGCGGCGTGGTATCCACCCGCTCGGCATCGGCTTCCTGCTTGAGCGGAGCGACGCTTCTCGCGGCGTCGCGGGCATCGCGCTCCTGCAGGTCTTGCAAAAGGGTGAGGATGTTAGCAGGCATTCCCTTCCCGATCAACTGCTTATAGCGTCTTTCGGCGCGTGCCTCGGCGGACGCCGTCAGAAAGACCTTGACCGGCGCCTCGGGGAACACCACCGAGCCCATGTCGCGCCCGTCGGCCACCAGTCCCGGCAGCCGGCGATAGGCGCGCTGACGTTCGAGCAGCGCCGTGCGCACGGCGGGAAGCGCCGCGACTTTCGAGGCGCCGACGCCGATTTCCTCGGCACGAATGGCTTCGGTCACATCAATGCCGGCGAGCAGGATGCGGTCGCCCGGAAACTCGGCGGGCAGTGTCGCCGCCACGGCGGCAACGCCGGTCTCGTCGTCGAGCGCCACGCCGGCGCGGATCGCCGCCAGCGCGGTGAGGCGATACAGCGCACCGCTGTCGAGAAAATGAAAGCCCAGCGTTTCCGCGACACGCTGCGCCACGGTGCCCTTGCCCGAGGCCGACGGGCCGTCGATGGCGATCACCGGCGCGGCGATGCGGCCGAAGCGCTCGAAGTAGTCGGGGAAGGTCTTGGCCACGCACTGCGGATCGTTGATGCGCAGCGGCACGCCGCCGAGCGCGGCGAGCGAGAAGCACATCGCCATGCGGTGGTCATCGTAGGTGTCGATTGGAACAGAGGGCTGAGGACTGAGTGCCGAGGACTGAGGGGGGTGGATGACAAGATAGTCGGCACCCTCCTCCACCGTCGCGCCGAGCTTGCGCAATTCGGTCGCCATCGCCGCGATGCGGTCGGTTTCCTTCACCCGCCACGAGGCGATGTTGCGCAAGGTGCAGGGGCCGTCGGCGAACAGCGCCGCCACGGCCAGCGTCATCGCGGCATCGGGGATATGGTTGAGGTCAAGATCGAAGGCTTTCAGCTTGCCGTCAGCCGGCGCCCGTGCCTCGATGAAATTCTCGCCCATCTCGATGCGGGCGCCCATCGCGGCCAGGGCGTCGGCGAATTTCACATCGCCCTGGATGCTGCCGCGGCCCACGCCCTCGACCCGCACCGGCCCGCCGCCGATGGCGCCGGCGGCCAGGAAATACGAGGCGCCCGAGGCATCGCCCTCGACATGAACGACGCCGGGGCTGCGGTATTTCTGCCCGCCCGCGATGGTGAAGCGCTGCCAGCCTTCGCGCCCGACCGTCACGCCGAAGCGCGCCATCAGGTTGAGCGTGATCTCGATATAGGGCTTGGAAATCAGCTCCGTCGTCATTTCGATCACGGCCGTCTCGCCGGTGAGCGGCAAGGCCATCAGCAGCGCGGTGAGAAATTGCGAGGAGACATCGCCGCGCACGCGGATCGGCGCAGCGAGCTTCACCGCCGCCGGGAAAATCTCCAGCGGCGGGAAACCCTCCTTGTCGGCATAGCGCACGTCGGCGCCGATCTGGCGCAGGCCATCGACGAGATCGCCGATCGGCCGCTCATGCATGCGCGGCACGCCGGAGAGCCGGTAGTGGCCGCCGGACAGGGCGAGGGCCGCCGTCAGCGGGCGGAAGGCCGTGCCGGCATTGCCGAGGAACAACTCCGCCTGTTTGACGGGAAACTCGCCACCGCAGCCCTGCACGCGCCAGCGGCCTTCGCCAATCGCCGTACCCCCTACGGGGCATTTCATCACGCCAGCGCCGTCCCCGGGGATACCGCTACGCATAACTTTTTGCAGCGCCTCGAGCATCACCCGCGTATCGTCGGAATCGAGCAGGTCGCGAATTTCCGTTTCCCCCTCCGCCAGCGCCGCCAGCAGCAGCACGCGGTTGGAAATACTCTTGGAACCGGGCAAACGCACCGTGCCGGCGGCCCGCGTCAGCGCGGGAAGATCGAGGTGGTTCATGCGGGGTAACGGCAGGAGGAAGTCAGTCGAAAACCGGGGTCAAAAACGGAGGGGAGGAAACAGATTGCGGTGTCCAACGTGCAAGCTCAGGGGCGCGGAGCCGGCTTGCCGGGCGAGCATCCCTCTGGAGGAAAGTTAGACGCCGGCTTGGCTGACAAGCGGGAAACTCTCGGGATGTCGTATGGACTCAACCGCCAAATCGACATCCAGTTCCGGCCAATAAAGATGATTGGGCGATGGTAGTTCGACATGGAGGATTTTGCCGATAGCCACATCACGAAACCATGGGAACTCCGAGAACGGCAGAAACAACTCCTCTGCGTCCAACAAGACCCAGAAGCCATGCCGGGAAATGTTGGTGACCTCAATGGGGGAAATGTCCGTGCCAAGCACTGCGAATGTCATTTTCATGCTCCTGGACGAGGCGGTGTGCCTCGCTGATTTCTCGCCGGGACAGGCCGGCGTGTTGGGCGACCTCAATCGCAGGTTCGAGCCAGAATTTTGCCTCACCGTTCTGCCCCTGAACATGGACATGCATCCTCGGCTCTTCCCGTGAGAAGAAGTAAAACCGGAAGCCGCCTTCGCGAAATAGGGTTGGACTCACGGGTGAAATGATACGCGCTGAATATCGGTTGGACCATTTTCAGAAAGTCGGCGCTGGCGGGACGGCGAAAATCGTGGTCTGTCCCCCATGGCACCCCACTCCCCCTATTTTTTCGATTGGAACATTCGCCGTTACTCAGCTACGTCAGCCGTATAACGTTCAAGGTCAGGGGCGCTGCGCGACGCTTTATCGCGCAGCGTCCCCTGCACCGCAGGGTTGGGCGTCATGCGGCCTTCTGCGGCACTAGCTTCACTTGAAGCTCACAACCGACAGCTTGCGCATACCGTTTGAGCGT
>JAUYFI010000043.1 GCA_030691075.1 Sulfurisoma sp.
GGGCAGCGCAGCCCGGACGGCCGCCTGCATGATTTTCGTCCCGGCGTCGGCCGGCTGCTGGCGCGCTTTCCGCTGCGCGTCATCCCACTGCACATCGGCGGCAGCTTCGCCGCCATGCCGACCGGCAAACACTGGCCGCGCAGAGTCCCCATCACCATCCGCTTCGGCGCACCCATTGACCCGCGCACGCTGGTTCCCGATTTGACCGCCCCGGACGCTCCGGAACGCCTCGCCCTGGCCTTGCAACAAGCGGTAGCCAGCCTGGAAGCGCCATGACACGCAACGAGCGGCCATGCTGGCCCGCGCGAGCGATGCCCGGCTCGATACCACGTGGCCGTGGCGCATGATGAAGCCACGCCACGTATACTGGAACATGAAAGTGAAGGGTGAAGCCGCTTCGCTGTGAAGCGTGAAGGGTAAAACGCTCGCAATGAATACTTTTCACTCTTCACGTTTCACATTTCACGTTTCGAAGTTCATTCGGACCACCTAATTGGCATGGCGAAGCGCCGCCCCAAATCATGAAACAGCACTTCGCCATGCCAGTTTCCCTCACTCCTTGCTCTCTCCCAGGGGGAGAGAGGGACGCAGGCTCGCTACGCGAGTTTCACGTTAACGCTGAGCGTTTTCTTGAACCCGAAACAGAACCGAGGAGAACATCATGCAAGCCATCACCCCTATCGTCGTTGCCACCGACTTTTCCGCCTCTGCCGGACGCGCGGTGCGGCGCGCCGCGCTGATCGCGCAACAGCTCGGCGCGGAAATGCACCTGCTGCACGTGGTATCTCCTCTTGATCTTTATCCGGGGCCGGACCCCGCAGCCGATTTCAGGCTGAACCATGAGCAGGCATTGCAGGCGGCGGGCAAAAGCCGGATCGACATCCTGGCCGCCAAGCTGCGCAAGGATTTTGCCATCCCGGTTGTGGCCGCCACGCGCATCGGCCGCGCTCACACGGAGATCGCCGGCTATGCCGCGGCCAAAGCCGCCGGCCTGGTGGTGGCCGGCGCGCGCGGCGAGAACACCCTGCTCGACCTGCTGATGGGCTCCACCGCCTCACGCCTGTTGCGGCTGGCGGCCTGCCCGGTGCTGATTGTCAAGAACGCGAAGGCGAAACCCTACCAAAGCGCCATCGCCGCGGTGGATTTTTCGCCAGGATCGAGCCATGTGCTGGAACTCGCCCGCGCCGTCGCATCGGCTGCGCGGATCGAGGTGCTGCATGTTTACGATACCGATCATGATGACCGGATGCGCCAGGCGGGGATGGACGAAGCGTACCTCCTGGGTCGTCAGGCACATATCCTGAAGGATGCGGAAAATCGGCTGGATATCGAGTTGGCGGGACTGAACGAGGAAAATATCACGCGCCACGTCATGGCGGCCTATCCCGCTGCCGCCATCTGCGAGCGCGCCAGAATCCTGCGCGCCGGCCTGATCGTCCTTGGCCGCCACGGCAAGAGCGGCGTGCAGGAATTGCTGCTGGGCAGCGTCAGCAAGGACGTGGCCAGCGCGGCGGATTGCGATGTATTGTTGTGCTACTGAACCCGCGCCGCGTGGCGCATCTCCGCAGCCCTGAAGGGCGGTGACTATATTGCCGGCGGGACGCCGGGACGTCGCGGTGCATCCCGCGATGGGATGCGCCACAGCAACATGCCCAGCCCGGCGCAGACCAGGCGCGGCAGAAGCGCATCGGCGCGGCGCATTTCGTGGCCGGAGTCGCCTGCCGTCATGACAGCGCCACGCCGTCGTCGTCGTCCAGATGCGCCGCCCATTCGCGCCACACCGCCCATGCCACCGCCAGGACGATGGGTCCGGCGAACAGCCCCACCAGGCCGAAGGCGAGGAGGCCGCCCAACACGCCGAACAGCACCAGCAG
>JAUYFI010000045.1 GCA_030691075.1 Sulfurisoma sp.
CCAAAAAACCACAAGACGCCGTTCGGCCTGAGCTTGTCGAAGGCCAGTGCTGGCGCGGAACCAGCGGTTCGACAAGCTCACCGCGAACGGCAACTGGTTTGCTGAAACGTAATACTACGTGCGTCAAGGAGATACCCATTAGACGGAAAAGAGACAGTGCGCTGGAATAGCTGAGCCATTAGCGCAGGATTTGACCCCTTCTTTTTGATGGGGGTCAATCGTGCGCACTACCCGGCAATTCAGCATCACGCTACCGAACGAGATGGCGGGTCGGGTGAAATCCATGGTCGCGACCGGCGCCTATGCCACCGAAAGCGAAGTGTTCCGCGACGGGCTGCGAGCACTGATGGCGCGCGAAAAGTCGGCTCTGGCGGGACGGCGGTTTCTGACAGCACGTCGGGTGCAATTGAAAGTGTTGGTCAAACATTCTCTCCGTTCGGCCTGAGCCTGTCGAAGGCCAGCGTTGGCGCGGCACTTGTGGTTCGACAAGCTCACCACGAACGGGCAACTCCCAACACTTTCAATTACACCCGCATGATGCCGACCAATTCCATCCGTCCCGCATCGGGAGTATGCTCTCACGCTCCAGCAAACAGAACGGCAGGCGGCGGCGATAATGACCCCCCCCCCCCCCCGCCTAGTGCGAACGGCCGCCGCCAGCCGGCCATGGATGGCCGGGACGACATGAAACTCCCCTTCGTCTCCGGCCTGCGCGGCCGCCTGCTGCTGCTGCTGGTGGTGGCGTTCGCCGCGATGATCGGCCTGACCGTCCGGCAATCGTTCGCGGACCGCGACGAACGGCTGAGCCGCGTCTCGGAACATCTCCTGCACACCGCGCAACTGATCGCCGCCCGGCAGCAGTCCATCGCCGCGAAAGCCAATACCATCCTGACCGGACTGATGTTGCACCCCGAGTCGCGCCCCGGCGCTTCCGCCGCGGACTGCACCCGAACGCTCTCGGCGATACCGCAGCATGAGCATGAATTCATCCAGGCGGCAAGGGTGCGGCCCGACGGCGTGGTTGCTTGCGCCGCGGTTCCTCTCGACGCGAACGCCAGCATGGCCGACCGTGACTATTTCCGCCAAGCCCTCCGGTCGCGCGGGATGGTGGTCAGCGACGTGCTGCACGGCCACATCACCGGCAAGCCGGTCGTCGTCTTCGCCAAGGCGATGCGCGACGAGGCCGGGCATGTCTCGGCCGTCTTCCAGTTGGCGCTGAACCTGGAATGGCTGCACCGGCAACTGGCCACGGGACGCCTGCCGGAGGGCGTCCGGCTGGTGGTGGTGGACGGCAAGGACACCCTGGTCGTGCGCCACCCCGATCCCGAAGGATGGGTCGGCATGAATTCCGGGCACCCGGAGCTATTGCAGCGCATGAAAGCCGCGGGGGGCGAGGGCGTCATCGAGAACATCGGCCTCGACGGGAAGCCCAGGATATTCGGCTTCACGCCGCTGCTGGACACGGTTGCCGGCCGCATGACCCTGTGGCTGAGCATGCCGAAGGCGGCGGTGGAAACCCAGGTGCTGCGCGAAACGCGGGCCGACCTCGCCTTCACGCTGGCCGTGCTCGCGGTCACGCTGGGGCTGGCGATGTGGGGCGCCAACCGGCTGCTGCTGCGCCCCCTGCTGACGCTGGCACGCATGGCGGATCGCTTGAGCGCCGGGGACTTGACCGCCCGCAGCGGACTGCCGCGCCGCGCCGACGAGATCGGGCGGCTGGCGCGGGCGCTGGACGAATCCGCCGCCGCCATCGAGGACAGGGATCGCCGGATCGCCACCATCACCCATGTGGCCCGCGATGCCATTGTCCTTATCGACGACGGGGGGAACGTCTGTTTCTGGAACACCGCCGCGGAAAAGCTCTTCGGCTACCCCGCCGGGGAGATCATGGGGCGCAACCTGCACCGGATCTTCGTTCCCGAACGTTTCCAGGGCGCCTACGAAACGGGGTTCGCCCGTTTCGTGACAACCGGCGAGGGCGCCGCCATCGACCGCACCACCGAACTCGCCGCCATCGCCAGGGATGGCCGGGAATTCCCCGTGGAGGTCTCCCTCGCCGCCGTTCAAATCGACGGGCGCTGGCATGCGGTGGGCATCGTGCGCGACATCAGCGAGCGCAAGGCGGCCGAGGAGTCGCTGCGTAACAGCGAGCAGCGCTTCCGCCAGATTGCCGGGACGATCGGCGAAGTGTTCTGGATGACGGATATACTATCCATACAATACATCAGCCCCGCCTTCGAGACGGTCTGGGGCAGGCCCTGCGCCGACCTGTACGCCCATCCACGACTGTGGTTCGAGGCGATCCTCGCCGACGATGCACCCCGCGTACAGCAGGCATTGGAGGCCTTGGCGGAGGGCGCTCCCTACAACATCGAATACCGTATCCTGCGTTCCGACGGCGCGGTGCGATGGATCAACGACCGCGGCTATCCGCAGCGCGACGACGCCGGCCGGGTCGTCGCCACCCTCGGTGTCGCTTCGGACATCACCGTGCGCAAGACGGCGGAAGAGGAACTCGACCGCTACCGCGCGCACCTCGAGGAAATGGTCGGGCTGCGCACGGCCGAACTGGTCAAGGCGCGCGACGCCGCCGAGGCCGCCAACCGGGCCAAGAGCGCCTTCCTCGCCAACATGAGCCACGAGATCAGGACGCCGATGAACGCCATCATCGGCCTGACCCACCTGATGAAGCGCGCCGCGACACCGGAACAGGTCGAGCGCATCGCCAAGATCGACGGCGCCGGCCGGCACCTGCTGTCCATCATCGACGACATCCTCGACCTGTCCAAGATCGAGGCCGGCCGGCTGCCACTGGAAAGCGCCGACTTTCATCTCTCCGCCATCTTCGACAACGTCCGCTCCCTCGTCGGCGAAGAAGCGGCGGCGAAGGAACTGAGCATCGCCGTGGATACCGACGCCGTGCCCCTCTGGCTCAAGGGCGACCCCGTCCGGCTGCGCCAGGCCCTGTTCAACTACGCCGGCAACGCCGTCAGGTTCACCGAACACGGCACCATCACCCTGCGCGCCAGACTGTTGGAGGAAGTTGGGGACGAACTCCTGGTGCGCTTCGAGGTGACGGACACGGGCATCGGCATCGCCGCGGACAAGATTCCCCAACTGTTCCGGGCCTTCGAGCAGGCCGACGCCTCCACCACCCGCAAATACGGCGGCCTCGGCCTCGGCCTGGCCATCACCCGTCGCCTGGCCGGCCTGATGGGCGGCGAAGCCGGCGTCGACAGCGCGCCCGGCGTGGGCAGCACCTTCTGGTTCACCGCCCGCCTGCAACGCGGCCACGGCGTCATGCCCGCCATGCCGGCCGGCGAGATGTCCGCCGAGACCCTGCTGCGCCTGCACCACGGCGGCGCGCGGCTGCTGCTGGCCGAGGACAACTTCATCAACCGCGAAGTGGCGCTGGAACTGCTGCACGGCGCGGGGCTGACGGTGGATACGGCGAAGGACGGCCGCGAGGCGGTGGACCGTGCGCGGGACAACGACTATGCGCTGATCCTGATGGACATGCAGATGCCGGAAATGAACGGCCTGGAAGCGACTCGGGCGATCCGCGCCCTGCCGGGTTGGGCAACGAAACCCATCCTGGCAGTGACGGCCAATGCCTTCGACGAGGATCGCCGCGCCTGCGAGGCGGCGGGCATGAACGACTTCGTCGCCAAGCCGGTCGATCCGGAGGCGCTCTTCGCCGCGCTGCTCAAGTGGCTGCCGCAAGGCGCCACGGCTACCGTTCGCCCTGAGCCTGTCGAAGGGCAGAAGTGGCTGCCGCAAGGCGCCACGGCTACCGTTCGCCCTGAGCCTGTCGAAGGGCAGTCTGGAGCGCCGTTCATCCTTCCTTCGACAAGCTCGGGACGATCGGAAGAACAGGCTCGGGACGAGCGGGTTGTCGCCGTCCCATCAGCGCCGACTTTCTCGGCGGCGACATCGAATCTCGATCCGGCGCGCGTCAAAGCCGTGCTCGCGCAACTGGCAGCCCTGCTGAAATCGGGCGACATGGCGGCCAACGATCTGGCGCGGCAAGAGGCCGGGCTGCTGCGCGCCACCCTCGGCACCGCCGCCGAGAACATCCTGCGCCGCATCGATAT
>JAUYFI010000159.1 GCA_030691075.1 Sulfurisoma sp.
CTTCGCAACATCGGTCTTGAACACGGCGCCCACCGCATCGGGCGGCAACTGCGGCGCATGGGCGCGGGTGACGCTGCGCGCGGCGCCCCATGACAGATCGACGCTCTCGCCCTTCCGCAGGCGGGCCAGTTTTTCGGCGCCATCCTTGGCGGCGAGCCTGGCCGCTTCCTGCCGGACGAGAATTTTCTCGATGGTCGGTTGCACCGATTCCAGGGACTGCAACGCCGCCGGCTTGTGCTCGATCACCCGCGCCGACACCAGCGTGTTGGCAGCCACTTCCACCGCCTCGGTGTTGCGCTTGTTCTTCAGCGCATCGTCGGTAAACAACGCCGCCATCAGCTTGGCGTTGGTGAAGGGCGGCACGGCGGCGCCGTTTTTGACGATCCAGTCGCTCTGCCGCGGCACCAGCTTGTATTTTTCGATCACGGGCTTGAGGCTGTCGGCCTGCTCATAGACCATGTTGGTGAAGCCCTCGGCGGACTCGGCGTATTTCTTCGCGGCGGCCTGGCGCTTGAGCTCGGCGGCGATCTCGCCCTTCACCTCGTCGTAGGCACTGGTGCGCTCCGCGCGCACGCCGGTGAGCTTGATGATGTGAAAGCCGAAATCAGAGCGCACCAGCTCGGATATCTGGTTCTCTTTGAGGCCGAATGCGGAATCCTCGAAGGGCTTGACCATCATGCCGCGGCCGAACCAGTCGAGGTCGCCGCCCTTGGTCGCCGAACCCGGATCCTGCGAGTTCTCGCGCGCCAGCTTTTCGAAGTCGCCCGGCGCCTTTTTCAGTTGCGCCAGCAGGCTCTCCGCCTTGGCTTTCGCCTCGGCCTCGGGCGCGCCCTTGGCGGCGGTAATCAGGATGTGGCTGGCGCGGCGCGTTTCCGGCTGCTTGTTGCGCTCGGCCTGCGCCTGGTAGGCCTTCTTGACATCCTCGTCGGCGATAGTGACTTGTTCCGCCAGCTTGTCCTGGTTGAGCGCCACGAACTCGACCTTCACCTGCTCGGGCGTCTCGAACTGCTTCTTGTTGGCTTCGTAATAGGTCTTGACGGCGTCGGCGCCGAGCTTGACCTGCGCCGCGTACTGCTCGGGACGCAGCATCGCCTCGGCGATCTCGCGCTCCTCCAGCTGGCTGGCAATCCAGCGCTCGGCGGCGGCGCGACCGGGCAGCGCCGCGTCGGCCACCGCGGCCATTGCCTGCTGCATGGCCAGGTCCTGGCGCAGCCGCGCCTCGAACATTTCCTTGCTCATGCCCTGCGATGCCACCACCGCCTCGTAGCGTTCCTTCGAGAACTTGCCGCCTTCCTGCAACTGCGGCACGGCGGCGATGAACTCGGCCAGCTGGGCGTCGCTGACGGTCAGCCTGGACTGCCGCGCATTCACCGCCAGCAGGCGCTGATTGACCAGGTTATCGAGCACCGCGCGGCGCAGCTCGGGGTTGTCGAGCATGGCCGGATTGACATTGCCCCCCAGCATCGGCCGCAACCGCTCCTGCTGCTCGCGCAGCGATTGCTGGAACTCCTGCTGCGAGATGCCGACGCCGCCCACCGTGGCGACATCGGCGCCGCCGCCGGCATTGCTGACATAGGACTCGACGCCCCAGAAGGCGAAGGGCAGGACGATCAGGGCCAGGACGATCTGGATGACCTTCTTGTTGTTGCGGACGGTATCGAACATGCTTATCGCTTCCTGAAACGAAAAAGGCGAACCCGGGTTCGCCTTATTCAAAATGGGTGGTGGGCGCTGACGGGCTCGAACCGCCGACATTCGCCGTGTAAGGGCGACGCTCTACCAACTGAGCTAAGCGCCCGAGCCGGGCTGAAACGGGCGGTCGAATTCTATCAGTTCGGCCGCCCGGCTGCCGCTTCAGTGCGTCACCACGCCGCTTGTCGCCACCTCTGCCGTCGCCACCACCGCAACGGCCGGCGTTTCGGCCGCAGCCACTTCCGCCAGCGGCTCGGGCATGCGCTCCAGCGCCAGTTCGAGCACCTTGTCGATCCACTTCACCGGCACGATCTCGATCTTGTTCTTGATCGTGTCGGGCATCTCGGTAAGATCCTTGACGTTCTCTTCCGGGATCAGCGCCACGCGGATGCCGCCGCGCACCGCCGCCAGCAGCTTCTCCTTGAGGCCGCCGATCGGCAGCACCTCGCCGCGCAGCGTGATCTCGCCGGTCATGGCCACGTCGGCGCGCACCGGAATGCCGGTCAGCACCGAGACCATGGCCGTGCACATGGCGATGCCGGCCGAGGGACCATCCTTGGGCGTGGCGCCCTCGGGCAGGTGGATGTGCAAATCGTTCTTCTGGTAGAAGTCCTCGGCGATGCCCAGTGCCTTGCTGCGCCGGCGCACCACGGTGAGAGCGGCCTGGATCGACTCCGTCATCACCTCGCCGAGCTTGCCGGTGGTGACGGTCTTGCCCTTGCCGGGCACCGCCACCGCCTCGACCGTCAGCAGTTCGCCGCCGACCTCCGTCCAGGCCAGACCGGTGACCTGGCCGACCTGGTTTTCCTTCTCGGCCATGCCGAAGCTGTAGCGGCGCACGCCGAGATACTTGTCGAGGTTTTTGCCGTTCACGACGATCTTGTTCTTGCGCGCCTTCATCACCAGCGCCTTCACCACCTTGCGGCATATCTTCGAAATCTCGCGCTCGAGCGCGCGCACGCCGGCTTCCCGGGTGTAGTAACGCACGATGTCGCGCACCGCGTCGGGCGTCACCGTCAGTTCGTCGCGCTTGACGCCGTTGGCCTTCATCTGCTTGGGCAGCAGGTAGCGCTCGGCGATGTTGATCTTCTCGTCGTCGGTGTAGCCGGCCAGGCGGATCACCTCGAGGCGGTCGAGCAGCGCCGCCGGGATGTTGAGCGAGTTGGCCGTCGCCACGAACATCACGTCGGACAGGTCGAAATCGACCTCGATATAGTGGTCCTGGAAGGTGTGGTTCTGCTCGGGGTCGAGCACTTCCAGCAAGGCGGAAGACGGGTCGCCGCGGAAGTCCATGCCCAGCTTGTCGACCTCGTCGAGCAGGAACAGCGGGTTCTTGACGCCGACCTTGCTCATGTTCTGCAGGATCTTGCCGGGCATCGAGCCGAT
The DNA here is from genome assembly GCA_030691075.1 of Sulfurisoma sp. Classification (GTDB taxonomy): domain Bacteria; phylum Pseudomonadota; class Gammaproteobacteria; order Burkholderiales; family Rhodocyclaceae; genus Sulfurisoma. The sequence goes on from JAUYFI010000159.1 coordinate 3,079, forward strand.
GTAGGTGCGGCGGTGGCCGCGGATCTCGGCCTCGTCGCGCACGCCGCCCAGCGCCATGCGGATGAACTTGCGGTTGGTGGCCTTGGCGATCGACTGGCCGAGCGAGGTCTTGCCCACGCCAGGGGGGCCGACCAGGCAGAGGATGGGCGCCTTGACCTTCTCGACGCGCTGCTGCACGGCGAGGTATTCGACGATGCGCTCCTTGACCCGCTCGAGACCGTAGTGGTCACGGTCGAGAATTTTCTCGGCCGCCCCCAGATCCTTGGAGATGCGCGACTTCTTCTTCCACGGCAGGCCGACCAGGGTGTCGATGAAGGTGCGCACCACGGTGGCCTCGGCCGACATCGGCGACATCATCTTCAACTTCTTGAATTCGGACTGGGCCTTGACCAGGGCTTCCTTGCTCATGCCGGCGGCCTTGATCTTCTTGTCCATCTCGTCGAGGTCGGCGCCCTCCTCGCCCTCACCGAGCTCCTTCTGGATGGCCTTGACCTGTTCGTTCAGGTAGTACTCGCGCTGGCTCTTCTCCATCTGGCGCTTGACGCGGCCGCGAATGCGCTTCTCGACCTGGAGAATGTCGAGCTCGGTCTCGAGCTGCGACAGCAGCTTCTCGAGACGGCCACCGACATCGATGATTTCGAGAATTTCCTGCTTGAGCTCGAGCTTCATCGGCAGGTGGGCGGCGATGGTGTCGGCCAGGCGGCCGGCCTCTTCGATGCCCGACAGCGAGGTCAGTATCTCCGGCGGAATCTTCTTGTTGAGCTTAACGTACTGATCGAACTGCGCCAGGATGGCGCGGCGCATGGCCTCGACCTCGTGGGTCGCGCGATCGTCGACCGGAATCGGCTCGATGTCGGCGACGAACAGCGCGCGCTGGTCCTCGACGCGCAGAATGGTGGCGCGCTGCGTGCCTTCGACCAGCACCTTGACGGTGCCGTCCGGCAGCTTGAGCATTTGCAGGATGTTGGCGACGCAGCCGATGGGATAGAGGTCGGTGGGCTCGGGCTCGTCCTTGGCGGCGGACTTTTGCGCCACCAGCAGGATGCTCTTGCCGGTTTCCATGGCGATTTCGAGCGCCTTGATCGACTTGGGGCGACCCACGAACAGCGGGATCACCATGTGGGGGAAGACCACCACGTCGCGCAGCGGCAGCAGCGGCAGGGTCGATTTCTCTTGCGGGAGGGAGGAGAGGGTGTCGGGTTCGCCTGACATCGTTATGTCCTTATAGTGAGACTGCCCCCGGAACATGGGGACGGTTTGCCGGCGATCAACCCGGGGCGGGCAGCTGCATCGAGCTACCCGGCCCCGGGCGCGAAGATCAGTTGGAGCCCGATACCTTGGGCTGGTCGGCGTAGATCAGCAGCGGCTGGCCACCCGACTCGATGGTGCTCTCGTCGATGACGACCTTGGTCACGTTGTTCAGGGCCGGCAGTTCGTACATGGTGTCGAGTAGCGCCTGTTCGAGGATGGAACGCAGGCCGCGGGCGCCGGTCTTGCGCTTGAGCGCCTTGCGGGCGATCGCCTGCAAGGCGGTGGGGCGTACCTCGAGTTCGGCGCCTTCCATGATGAAAAGTTTCTGGTATTGCTTGATCAGCGCGTTCTTGGGCTCGATGAGGATCTGCACCAGGGCATCCTCCTTGAGTTCCTCGAGGGTCGCCACCACCGGCAGGCGACCGATCAGTTCGGGGATGAGGCCGTACTTGATCAGATCCTCCGGCTCGACGCCGCGCAGCACCTCGCCGATCGCCTTCTTGTTTTCCTTGCTCTTGACCTCGGCGGAAAAGCCCATGCCGCCCTTTTCGGAGCGGTTGCGGATCACCTTTTCCAGACCGTCGAAGGCGCCGCCGCAGATGAACAGGATGTTGGTGGTGTCGAGCTGGACGAAGTCCTGGTTCGGATGCTTGCGTCCACCCTGCGGCGGCACCGAGGCCACCGTGCCCTCGATCAGCTTGAGCAGCGCCTGCTGCACGCCCTCGCCCGAAACATCGCGGGTGATCGAGGGGTTGTCGGACTTGCGCGAGATCTTGTCGATCTCGTCGATGTAGACGATGCCCTGCTGCGCCTTCTCGACCTCGTAGTCGCATTTCTGCAGCAGCTTCTGGATGATGTTCTCGACGTCCTCGCCGACGTAGCCGGCCTCGGTCAGCGTCGTGGCGTCGGCCATGACGAAGGGGACGTTGAGCATGCGCGCCAGCGTCTGCGCCAGCAGCGTCTTGCCCGAGCCGGTGGGGCCGATCAGCAGGATGTTGCTCTTGGCCAGTTCGACCTCGTCGCCGCCGGCCTTTTTCTTCTCCTGGTGGCGCAGGCGCTTGTAGTGGTTATAGACGGCGACGGCGAGGATTTTCTTCGCCTGTTCCTGGCCGATGACATACGAATCGAGCATGCCGCGAATCTCGGGCGGCGTCGCCAGGTCGCCGGTGGCACGGCCAGAGGGCTCGGCCGTGACTTCGTCGCGGATGATGTCGTTGCAGAGGTCGATGCACTCGTCGCAGATGAACACCGACGGGCCGGCAATCAGCTTCTTGACCTCGTGCTGGCTCTTGCCGCAGAAGGAACAGTACAGCAGCTTCTCGCTGCCGCCGCTGCCCGCTTTTTTCTCTGCCATCGTTCTGTTCTCCGTGGGGTCCGGTATTGGCGCGCGCCGCTCAGCTGGTCGTGGCGGCTTCGGCGCGGCTGCTCAGGACCTTGTCGACCAGGCCATATTCCGCCGCGGCCTCGGCCGAGAGGAAGTTGTCGCGGTCGGTGTCTTTCTCGATGCGCTCGATCGGCTGGCCGGTGTGCCGGGCCAGCATGTCGTTGAGCTTCTGCTTGAGGAAGAGGATTTCCTTGGCGTGGATCTCGATGTCCGAGGCCTGGCCCTGAAAGCCGCCCATCGGCTGGTGGATCATCACGCGTGAATTCGGCAGGCTGTAGCGCTTGCCCTTCTCGCCCGCCGCCAGCAGGAAGGCGCCCATCGAAGCAGCCTGGCCGATGCACAGCGTGGAGACGTCGGGCTTGATGAACTGCATGGTGTCGTAGATGGCCATCCCCGCCGTCACCGAACCGCCGGGCGAATTGATGTAGAGGTAGACATCCTTGTCCGGATTTTCCGACTCGAGGAACAGCAGTTGCGCCACCACCAGGTTGGCCGTCATGTCATTGACCGGCCCGACGAGGAAAATCACTCGCTCCTTCAGCAGGCGCGAGTAAATATCGTAGGCCCGCTCGCCGCGCCCGCTGGTCTCGATGACCATCGGGATCATGCCCAGCATTTGCGGGTCCGTCGGGTTATGCATGTCGGTCGGATTCATGCCGCGGATCATGCCTGATTCCCCATCAACTCGTCAAAGCCCGCCGCCTTCTCGGTCACCTTGGCGCTGGCCAGGGCCCACTCGACCACATTGTTTTCCATGGCCAGGGCCTCGGCCTCGGCCAGGCGCTGCGGCTGCGAGTAATACCAGCGCACGACCTCCTTCGGATCCTCGAAGGTTTCGGAAAAGTCCGCGACGATGGCCTTGACCTGCTCCGGCTTGGCATGCAGATTCTTGGCCTTCACCAGCTCGGCCAGCACCAGGCCCAGCTTCACCCGGCGCGTCGCCTGGTCGGTGAACCAGCTCGGCTCGATCGGCAGGTTCTTGACCGCGGCGCCGCGCGACTCGAGGTCCTTCTTCGCGGCCTCGGCCATCTGCTGCGACTCCATTTCCACCAGCGCCTGGGGCACCTCGATGGGGTTCACTTCCAGCAGCGCGTCCATCACCTGGTTCTTGACGCGGGCCTGCAAACGCTTCTTGACCTCGCGCCCGAGATTGGCCTTGACCTCCTCGCGCATCTTGATCAGGTCGCCGTCGGCGATGCCCAGCGCCTTGGCGAATTCGGCGTCAAGCTCGGGCAGGCGCGGGCCCAGCACGGTACGCACGGTGACGTCGAACTGCACGGTGTGGCCGGCCAGATCCGCCGCCGGGTAGTCGGCGGGGAAGTTGACGTCGAAAGTCTTCCGCGCCGCCGGGGCCATGCCCTCGATCGCCGCTTCGAAGTCCGGCAGCATGCGGCCGCCGCCGACTTCGACGGTGAAGTTCTCGGCGCGGCCGCCCTGGAACTCCTCGCCGTTCTTGCGGCCGACGAAGTCGATCACCATGCGGTCGCCCCTGGCCGAAACGCGCTCGACCGGCTCATGGGCGGTACGCTGGGCGCGCAGCACCTCGATGGTCTTGTCCACCTCGGCATCGGTCACGACCAGCGTGGCCTTCTCGATGTCCTTGCCGGAAATGTCGCCCAGCTTCACCTCGGGATAGACTTCGAAGATCGCCGTAAACTCGACCTGCTGCTCGTTGGCGGCGGCCCCGGCACCCGCGGTTCCCTTCGGTTCGATGCGCGGATAGCCCGCCACGTGCAGCTTCTGCTCGCGCACCTTTTCGCCGAAGACGCGCTCGACCGCCGCGCCGACGGCCTCGGAGCGCGCCTGCTGGCCGTAGTTCTGGGCCACCATCTTCATCGGCACCTTGCCCGGGCGGAAGCCCGCCATCTTGACGGTCTTGGCGATGTGCTTGAGGCGCTGCTCGACTTCCTTGTCGATGTCGGCCAGCGGCACCGCCATGTCGATGCGGCGCTCCAACGAACTGGGAGAACTTGCCGCCTGCGCGACAGCTTGGGTCGTTTCCATGAAGAATCCCTGATTGGCTTGCTGAATTTGATGAGTTGTGGCGTGGTGCGAAGGAAGGGACTCGAACCCTTACGCCTCGCGGCGCTGGAACCTAAATCCAGTGCGTCTACCAATTCCGCCACCTTCGCGAGCCGCCGATTTTACCCGATATACTGCCGTCGCTCATGGCCGCCGACCATTACGAGAACTTCCCCGTCGCATCCGTCCTGCTGCCGGCCCGGCTGCGCGAACCCGTCGCGGCCATCTACGCCTTCGCCCGCGGCGCCGACGACTTCGCCGACGAGGGCGATCTGCCCCCGGAGGAACGCCTCGCCCAGCTCGACGCCTACCGCCGCGAACTCGACGCCATCGCCGCCGGCGCGCCGACCGGGCATCCGGTTTTCCTGCGGCTGCGCCCGGTCATCGCCGGCCACGCCCTGCCGCTGCAACTCTTCCGCGACCTGCTCGACGCCTTTGCCCAGGACGTGGTGAAGACGCGCTACGCCGACTACACCGAGCTGCTGGACTACTGTCGCCGCTCGGCCAACCCGGTCGGCCGCCTGCTGCTGCATCTGTTCGGCGCGGCCACGCCGGAAAACCTGCGCCAGTCCGACGCCGTCTGCTCGGCGCTGCAGCTCATCAATCACTGGCAGGACGTGGGCATCGACGCCACCAAGCCGGTGCCGCGCATCTACCTGCCGCAAGACGACATGGCGCGCGTCGGCGTGACCGACGACGCGGTTTGCCGCCGTGTCGCCAGCGCCGACTTTTTCAACCTCATGCGATTCCAGGTCGACCGCGCACGCGCCCTGATGCTCGAAGGCGCGCCCCTGGGCCGCCGACTTCCCGGCCGCATCGGCCTCGAAATCCGTGCCATCGTCGCCGGCGGCTTGCGCATCCTCGATAAGATCGAGGCCGTCGGCTACGACGTGTTTTCGCGCCGCCCGGTGCTCGGTGCCCTCGACTGGCCACGCGTGCTGCTAAGAGCGCTATGACCCCCGATCAATACTGCGAAGACCGCGCCGCCGCCAGCGGCTCCAGCTTCTACTACAGCTTCCGCTTCCTGCCGGCGGAAAAGCGCCAGGCCATCACGGCGCTCTACGCCTTCTGCCGCGAGGTCGACGACGCCGTCGACGAATGCTCCGACCCGCTGGTCGCCCGCGCCAAGCTGGCCTGGTGGCGCAACGAGGTCGCCGCGCTCGACGGCGGCAGCCCCAGCCATCCGGTCATGCAGGCGCTGGTCGCCGCCCGCGCCCGCTACGCCCTGCCAACCGAGCAACTCGCCGAGATCATCGACGGCATGGAAATGGACCTTTCGCTCCCGCGCTACGCCGACTTCAAGGCGCTGCACCTCTACTGCTACCGCGTCGCCAGCGTCGTCGGCCTGCTCGCCGCCGAGATCTTCGGCACCACGGACCGCCGCACCCTCAAGTACGCCCACGACCTTGGCCTCGCCTTCCAGCTTACCAACATCATCCGCGACGTCGGCGAGGACGCGCGGCGCGGCCGCATCTACCTGCCGCAGGACGAGCTGGCGCGCTTCGGCGTGACGGAAGCCGACATCCTCAACAGCCGCGAGACCGACGCCTTCCGCGCGCTGATGGCCTTCCAGACCGAGCGCGCCCGCGGCTACTACGGCCGCGCCATGGAGCAGCTGCCCGCCGTCGACCGCAAGAACCAGCGCGCCGGCCTCATCATGGCCGCCATCTACCGCACGCTGCTGGAGGAAATCGCCCGCGACGGCTACCCGGTGCTGCGCTCGCATGTGTCGCTGCCGCCGGCGCGCAAGGTGTGGCTCGCGCTCAAGACGTGGCTGACCGCGTAGCCATCGTTGGCGCGGGTTACGCCGGCATGGCCGCCGCCGCCGAACTCGCCGCCGCCGGCCATCGCGTCACCGTCTTCGAGGCCTCGCGTACCCTGGGCGGTCGAGCCCGCGCGATCGAGCTCGAAGGCCTGACCGTCGACAACGGCGCCCACATTTTCGTCGGCGCCTACCGCGAGACGCTGCGGCTGATGGCGCGGGTCGGCGCGGACCCGGAGCGCCTGCTGCGCCGCCGTGCCCTGCACCTCGAATACCCGGGCGAGCTCTGCATCGCCGCTCCCCGGTTACCCGCTCCGCTGCACCTGGCCTGGGCGCTGCTCGCCGCCAGCGGCCTGTCGTGGTCTGAAAAATTCGCCGCCATCCGCTTCATGCAGGGCCTGAAGCGAGCGAACTTCCGCTTGCCCCGTGACATTGCCGCCGCCGAATATTTCCACCGGCAGCGGCAGCCCGAACGCCTCGTGCGCTATCTGTGGGAGCCACTCTGCGTCGCCGCGCTCAACACGCCGATCGAGCGGGCTTCCATGCAGGTCTTCGCCAACGTCCTGAAGGACAGCCTCGCCGCCGGACGCGCGGCGTCCGACTTCCTGCTGCCGACGGTGGATTTCTCGCGGCTTTTTCCCGAGCCCGCCGCCGCCTTCGTGATAGCGCACGGCGGCGAAGTGTGCCGCGAGACACGCATCGACGCGATCACTCGCACCATCGACGGCTTCCGCCTCGACGCAAAGGGGACGAAATGCGGCCCCTACGACAAAGTCATTCTCGCCGTCGCCCCGCGGCACCTGCCCAAACTCGTCGCCGGCCTGCCCGAGCTGGCCGCCATCGTCGCGCAGGTGAACGGATTCGAGTGGGAGCCCATCGTCGGCGTCTACCTCGCCTACCCGGAAGACGTGCGACTGCCCTTCGCCATGGTCGGCGTCGCCAACGGCACCGCGCAATGGCTGTTCGACCGGGGACAGATTTACGGCCAGCCCGGACTGATTTCCGCCGTGATCTCCGCCCACGGCCGTCACGAGGCGATGGATCATGACGCGCTCGTCGCCGCGATCCACGCCGAGGTCACCCGCATCCTGCCCGGCATCGAAGCCCCGCGCTGGAGCCGCGTCATCACCGAGAAGCGCGCCACCTTCGCCTGCACGCCCGGCGTGGCGCGACCGCCGACTCTCACGCCGCTGCCGGGCCTGCTGCTGGCCGGCGATTACGTCGCCGGCGACTATCCCGCCACCATCGAGGGCGCGGTCAGGAGCGGCATCAAGGCCGCGCGCGCGCTTCTCGGCGAGCCGGGAGGCGCCCCTCGTGAATGACACCGCCCGCTCGCGGCGGAAATGTGTCAGTGGCTCGCGCAATGAGCGACCGTGTTCGCCGTGGGAAAATCTCAAAGACCTTTCACGCCACGCCTTGCCTTGAGCTTGAGTTTTTTGGCGGCGAACAGCAGACCGTCGTCGAGCGTCAGGATTTCCTCGACGCCGTTATTGCGTGCAATCGCCAGGTGCAGGGCATCGGGGCCGCGCAACCGGGTGGCAAACTCGACCACGAAGTCCCGAGCCAGATCAAAATCCGCGGCGGCAGGAATCAATACATGGAGCGAATCATCGGCAAGGGCGTCGAATTCCTTGACGAGCTTGCGGGCCGTCGATGCGTCGAGGATCTTCATGCGAACGTCGCGCGCCATGACGCTGGCGAATTCAACGCGTGTCCATTGACTGATGGCAAGCGTACCGGGTGGCTGGGCAGCCAGGAAATTCCCGATCCGCTCCGAAACCGGCTCCGCGCGGAACAGCGGGGTCAAGAAGCTGGTGTCGAGATAGATCATTCAGCGTCGCGCAGTTGACGCACGAGATTCGCACTCGGCTCGGTCCAGGCCGGCACCGTATTGCGCAAGGCGGCCAGGCGCTTGAGCGGGAGGGGCTGCTTCTGCTTTTCCGGGGGCGACACCCGCGCAACGGCGCGGCCGTGTCGGGTGATGATGATTTCCTCGCCGGTTGCCACGGCGTTAAGCAACTCGCTGAGATGCGCCTTGGCCTCGGCCAAACTCACGGTGCGCATGCTGCTCCCCAATATGTGACCACTAATTTGGTCATGCTATTCCCTTCTTGAATCTCATGCAAGCATGACTGCATGCCGCCGAATTGCGCGGCGGACAGCATTCGTGGCGCCCTCGGGGCCGCATGGCGCGCCTAACGCGCATGGCCGTAACGCCACCCACTGATGATGAAACACGCGAAAAGCAATAATCGCCCGCCCCTCCTGTCCTCCCCTCGCGGGGAGGCACTGATTTGCGCGCTTCGCGCGTGGGGTCAAGCGACTCCGGATTTTGCTCTTTCACGTTAAATGACATTGCCCCCCGCGCGTATGATGGGGCTCGGCATATGAGGGGGGAGCGGCGTGGATTCTCTGTTCCTGCTGGTTTTCGATCTCGACGGCGAGCGCTTCGGCGTGGACGCGACGCGGGTGCGTGAATCCGTCTGGCTGCCCGAGCTGACGCCCGTCGAGGAAGCGCCGCCCTGGATTGCCGGCGTATTCAGCCTGCGCGGCCGGATCGTGCCCGTCGCCGACCTCAATCTGCGCTTCGGCCATCCGGCGCGGGCTTACCGCCCCGACGACCGGGTGGTGGTGCTGGAGTCGGGCTCCGTGCCGCTGGGGCTGATTGTCAGCGACGTGATCGACGTGATCGAGCTTCCCCTCGAATCCATCCAGCCACCGCCCCGGTTCGATGCCGCCGCCCCCGGCCCGGCCCATCTGGTGACGGGCGAGGCCCTCGTTGGCGACGGCCTGGTGGCCGTGCTCGATGTTGGGCGGCTGACGCACCTGCCGTCGGCCCCCTCTCCCCGGCCCGCCCAATCGCAAACGTCGCTTGCGCGACCTTCCCCCGCGAGGGGGGAGGGAGTCCCCGCGGGCCACTTCTGCCCGGAAGCCACGGCGGAGGAACGCGCGCTGTTCCATGCACGGGCCGTGGCGCTGCGCGAAGCCGTCCTTGAAGAGGAAGACGAGCGTCTCGGGCTGGCGGTGGTGGAAATCGACGGCGAATATTTCGGCGTCGAGTTGGCCGCCGTGCGGGAATTCTGCAACGTCAGGCAATTGAGCCCGATCCCCTGCTGCCCGCCGCACATCCTGGGCGCCATGAGCCTGCGCGGCGATTTGCTCACCCTGATCGACCCGCGCGCCGCGCTCGACCTGCCGACGGCCGGCAAGGCGGGGGGCAAGGCCGTGATCGGCTCCCTCGGCGAACAGGCCGTGGGCATCGCCGTGGATGAGGTGCATGACGTCGTCTATCTGCGACGCGAGGAATTGCAGGCGCCGCCGCCGGCGCTGCGCGAACGGCACGGCGCGGAAATCACCGGCACCGCGCCGTATGCCGACCGGATGATGACCGTACTGGACCTGCCCGCGCTGCTGGCGCGGGAAGCATGGATCGTCAATGAAACCGTGTGACAACTGATGGGAGGAGTGTCATGTTCAACAACATGAAGATCGGCATGAAGCTGTACTTGTTGCTGGGGTTCCTGTCGATCCTCCTGATCGCCATCGGGATGCTGGGCCTGAGAGGGATCGAGAGGTCCAATGCCAGCCTGGCGACCGTCTATGACGACCGGCTCGTGCCGACCGCGCAGTTGGTGAAGTACGAGAAAATGCGCATGGAAAACGCCCAGGAACTGCTGCTGGCCCTGCAGCACCACCCAAGAATCGCGGCAAGCAAGGTCCACGAGGCGGATCACCCCGTTGCGCGGCACACGGACCAGGTCGAGGCGAACATGAAGGAGATGTTGAAGCTCTGGGAGCAGTACATGGCGACCTACCTGACCCCGGAGGAGAAGCAACTGGCCGACACCTTCGCCGCCCAACGGGCCAAGGTTTTCAACGAGGGATTCAAACCGGCAATCGCGCTGCTGAAGGCGAGGAAGTTCGACGCGGCGAGCCTCCTGATCGTGAACAAGGTCATGCCCTCTTTCGACCAGGCGACGCAGGGCTTCCATGCGCTGGTACAGCTCCAGATCGACGTCGCCGGGATGGAAAAGGGGCAGGCGCAGGCCCGCTATGTCTCCATCCGGAGTATCGCCATCGCCAGCATCGTCGGCGGCATCCTGCTGGCCTTGGGGCTGGGCTACTGGATCATCCGCGGCATCACGGGCCGGCTGGCCGAATCGGTGTCCGCCATCTCCACCTCCGCCACCCAGATCGCCGCCACCGTCACCCAGCACGAGCGCACCGCCAGCCAGCAGGCCGCCGCGGCCAACCAGACTTCGGCCACCATCGCGGAACTGTCCGCCTCCTCGCGCCGGTCGTCCGAGCAGGCGGCGGACACGGCGGCGCTGGCGGAAAAGGCCGGCGCCGCCACGGTGCAGGGCGGCGAGGTCACCCACCAAGCGGTGGCGGCCATGGGCGGCCTCAAGGACAGGATCGGCGCCCTGGCCGGGCAGATCGTGCACCTCTCCGAACAGACCGGCCAGATCGGCCACATCGCCGTGCTGGTCAAGGACCTGTCGGCGCAGATCAACATGCTGGCGCTGAACGCCGCGGTGGAGGCCGCCCGCGCCGGCGAGCACGGCAAGGGCTTCGCGGTGGTGGCGAGCGAGGTGCGCAAACTCGCCGACGAGAGCAAGAAGTCGGCGGAACAGGCCTCGCTGCTCGTGGCCGACATCCAGAAGGCGGCCAATTCCTCCGTCATGATGACGGAGGACGGCACTCGCACCGTGAGTGAGGTGACGCAACTGGCCGGCAAGGTGAGCGACCTGTTCGACAGCCTGTCCGGCATGGCCGGCAGCGTCAACGAAAACGCCCAGCAGGTGATGCTCAATGCCCGGCAGCAGTCCGCCGCCTTCGGCCAGGTGGTGGAGGCGACCAACAGCATCGCCGCCGGCGCCAAGGAGACCGCCGCCGGCATCGGCCAGACCAAGGTCGGCGTGCAGAAGCTCAACGAAGCGGCGGAGAACCTCAAGGCGATCGCGTGAATGAGACCTCCCCTCCCCCCTCGCGGGGGAGGGGCCGGGGGAGAGGGGAGAGTGGGAAGCGATGGTTCAACGCCAATTCGTCAAAGCCCTGCGACAGCAGATGACCGAAGCGGAACACCTGCTTTGGCGACATCTGCGGGCGCATCGCCTGAATGGTGCGAAGTTCAGACGACAACAGCCTGTTGGCCCGTATATCGTGGACTTCGTCCACTTTGGCGCACGTCTCGTCGTCGAGGCGGATGGTGGGCAGCACAATGCCAGCCCAACGGATGCAAGACGGGATGCGTGGTTGAAGTCGCAAGGTTTCCGGGTGATGCGCTTCTGGAATGACGAGATATTGCGGAACACCGAGGCTGTTCTGGAGGTGGTGATGGCCGCTGTGCAGGATGCGCCCCCTCTCCCCCAGCCCCTCCCCCGCGAGGGGGGAGGGGAGGGTCCTGCTTTGTCGCCAGCGACGTGGGATGGCTTTTTCGCCTCGATCGAGGGGGCGAACGTGCCGGCCGATTTCCTGGACAAGAATGAGCGCAACCAGGGAACACAGGATCGCGATCCCTTCGATGGGCAGAGCGAATGAGCGCGGATCGAGCAATCAGGCCGCCGCCTCTCCTTCCCCAAGATTGGCCGGGGAGAGGGGAGTCTCCCACGCCATGATCGAAGACCCGGAACTGCGGCGGCTGTTCGAGGCGGAAAGCGCGGAGCATCTCGCCCGCCTCGACGACGGACTGCTGCGTCTGGAAAAGACGCCCGCCGACCCGCCGCTGCTGGAAGATGTGTTCCGCGAGTCCCACAGCCTGAAGGGCGCGGCGCGCATGCTGGGGCTGGCCGGGATCGAGGCCGCCGCCCACGGACTGGAAAGTCTCCTCAACGCGGCGAGGAAGGGCGAGGCGCCGCTGACGCCGGAGGCGATCGCGCGCATGAACGCCGCGCTGGTCGAACTGCGCCGGCGCGTGCGGGAGGCGCTCACCGATTTGCCGACGCCCCCCGCGCCGGCCGCCATTGGCGCGGCGGCGACGGTTGCGACACTCGCCGGGAAAGTCGGCGCTGGCGGCACGGCGGCCGGCGAACCCTTCCGCATCGAAACCGTGCGCGTCGAAACCCGCAAGCTGGACGATCTGCTGACCCAGGTGGGCGAGCTCGCCGTGATCCAGGGGCGCATGCGGCACCGGCGGGCGTTGATGGAGGATCTGCCGGCGCAATGGGCGGGGCCGGAGCGCGAGGATGGCGCGCGCATGGAGTTCACCGTCAACCGGCTGAAAGACCTGGTGCTCGCGCTGCGCCTGCTGCCGCTGTCCATCCTGTTCGCGCTGTTCCCGCGCATGGTGCGCGACCTCGCCGGGGCGCGGGACAAGGAGGCGGAACTGGTCCTCGAAGGCGGCGACATCACCGTGGACAAGCGCATCCTCGAAGAGATGAAAGACCCGCTGATGCACCTCGTCCGCAACGCCATCGACCACGGCATCGAGCCGCCCGCGGAGCGAGAGCGGCTGGGCAAGCCGCGCGCGGGCCGGGTGCGGCTCTCCGCCGTGCGGAAAAACAACAGCGTGCTGCTGGAAGTGCGGGACGACGGACGCGGGCTGGACCTGGAGGCGATCCGGCAGATGGCGAAGAAGCGCGGCCTCCTCGACGAGGCGACGCTTGCCGCCATGACCCCGGCGCAGTTACAGCAACTGATCCTCCTGCCCGGTTTTTCCACCAGTACCTTCGTCACCGAGCTTTCCGGGCGCGGCGTGGGGCTGGACGTGGTGCGCGTCAATGTCGAGCGCATGAAGGGCGACATCCGCCTGGAATCCGCCGCCGGCCACGGGCTGACGGTGCAGTTGCGCCTGCCCCTCTCACTCGCCACCACGCGGCTCCTGCTGGCGAGCGTCGGCGGGCGGCTCTACGGCCTGCCGATCGAGTCCGTCCACGCCTCCCTGCGCGTGCGCGAGGCGGATGTCTTCACGCTGGAAGGCCGCCCCGCCGTCCTGCTCGACGGCCAGCCGGTGATCGCCGCCCGCATCAAAGACCTGCTGGAACTGCCGGCCGCGAAGGAGGCCGCCATAGCCCCTTCGCGGGGTTGGGGAGAGGGGGGCATGGCGTGCATCGTGCTCCAGATCGGCGACGATCGCCTGGGCCTGCTGGCGGACGATCTGGTGGCCGAGGAGGAAGTGGTGGGGAGGCCGCTCGGCGCGCCGCTCAGGCGCGTGCGCAACGTCTCCGCCCTGGCCACGCTCGGCAGCGGCGAAATCTGCGCGGTGCTCAACCCCGCCGACCTGCTGCGCTCGGCGCACAAGACGGGCGCGGAAGTGCGAAGCGCGGAGTTGGGCGCGCGGAAGGAAGCGGCCCGGCCCGCCATCCTGCTGGTCGAGGATTCGGCCCTGATCCGCGCCATGGAGAAACGCATCCTCGAAGACGGCGGCTACGAAGTGGTCGCAACAGTGGACGGCATGGACGCGCTCGATGCGCTCGAAACGCGGGGCAGCCGCCCCTTTGCCGCCGTGGTGTCGGACATCCTCATGCCCAATATGGACGGCCTCGCCCTCACCGCGCGCATCCGCGCCGATCCGCGCCACAAGGACCTGCCGGTGATCCTGGTGACGACGCTCGCCTCCGACGAGGACAAGCGGCGCGGCCTGGAGGCCGGCGCCAACGCCTACCTCCCCAAACCCTCGTTCGACCAGCGCGTGCTACTGGAGACGTTGAAGAGGCTGGTTTGATGTCAAGTTGCCAGAAACGCGGGTGCTACCATGAATGCCGGGGATGAGTCAGTACGAAGGAGACTGGGTATGCAAGCCTATGAAAAAGACGTCAATGCCTGGGCCAATGAGCAAGCACAACTGTTGCGTGCCGGGCGATTTGACCTGCTGGATGTCGAGCATGTTGCAGGGGAAATTGAAGACGTGGGCAAAAGCGAACAACGTGAATTGGCAAGCCGTCTGGTGATACTGCTGGCCCACTTGCTCAAATGGCAACACCAGCCCGAGCGTCGGTGCCCAAGTTGGGATAAAACCATCAAGGCGCGGCGCAAAGAAATCAGCTACGCACTTGAAGAGTCTCCAAGTCTTGTACCGAAGCTTCAGGAGCCCCGTTGGCTGGATATGGTTTGGGCCAGGGCAGTTGCACAAGCGGTCAGCGAAACTGGCCTGGATTGCTTCCCGGATGGCTGTCCTTGGGCGGTCCAGAACGAAGTTCTTTCCGAGTCCTGGCTACCCGCCTGAATATCCGATTGGCCTGATCGTCACATGATCCGCGTCCTGCTCGTCGACGACTCCCCCATCGCGCTGCACATCCTGCAACGCCTGCTGTCCCGCTCGCCCGACATCCAGGTGGTGGGCACCGCCGCCGACGGGCGGGAGGCGCTCGACCTGCTGCCGGCGCTGAACCCCGATGTCATCTGCACCGACCTGCACATGCCGGTGATGGACGGGCTGGAACTCACCCGCGCGGTCATGGCGAGCCAGCCGCGCCCGATCCTGGTGGTCAGCGTCTCGGTCGAGCCGGGATCAGTCAACGTCTTCCGGCTGCTGGAGGCGGGAGCGGTGGAGGTCTATCCCAAGCCGCGCGCCATCCTCGAGGCGGATCAGGAAAAGCTGGCGCGGGAACTCGCCAGCAAGATCCGCATCGTCGCCGGCGTGCTTGTGTTCCGCCGCAAGGAGGCGGCGATGCCCGCGCCCGCACCTCCGCTTCCGCCCCAGCCGTCCCTCTCGCTGCCGTCCCACGCTCCCGTGCGCATCGTCGCGATCGGCGCCTCCACCGGCGGTCCGCTGGCCCTGCGCGAGATACTCTCCCGCCTGCCGGCCGGATTCCAGGCGCCGGTGGTGTGCGTGCAGCATATCGGCGAAGGCTTCCTGTCCGAGATGGTGGCCTGGCTGGCCGAGGTCAGCCCGCTGCCGGTGAAGAAGGCGGCCCAGGGCGAGACGCCGCAAGCCGGGGTGGTCTATTTCACCCCCGGTGATGTCCACCTGGAATTCGACGACGACGGACGCTTCGCGCTCACCCAGGCGCCACCCTGCGACGGCTACCGGCCCTCGGCGACCGTCACCCTGCGCGCGGCGGCGCGGTGCTTCGGCGCCGGCGCGGTGGGTGTGCTGCTCACCGGCATGGGCCGCGACGGCGCAGAAGGCATGGCGGACATCGCCGCGGCCGGCGGCGTCACCCTCGCTCAGGACGAGGCCAGCAGCGTAGTGTACGGCATGCCCAGGGCAGCCGTGGAACTGGGGGCGGCGCGGCATGTGCTGCCGCTCGAACAGATCGCTCCGGCGCTGGCGGCGCTGGCCAACAGCCGCAACGGCGCGGGCGCGACGCCTCAACGGAAGGAGTCGATATGACGGAACGAACCGAAGCGCCCGAAATCCTGGTGGTCGAGGACAGCCCGGTCGAGGCGGAGCTGCTGCGCCGCGCCCTCATCCGGGCGGGCTACGCGGTTAGCGTGGCGAAGAACGGCGAGGAAGGGCTGCAAGCCGCGCGGGCGCGCCGGCCCGCCCTGGTGATGAGCGACATCAACATGCCGCTGATGGACGGCTACCAGTTGTGCCGCGCCATCAAATATGACGAAGAACTGTGGAATGTCCCGCTGATCCTGCTCACGGCGCTGTCGGAACCGGAAGACATCATCGGGGCGATCAATTGCGGCGCCGACGCCTACATCGTCAAGCCCTACGTCGAGGCCAACCTGCTGGAGCGCATCCGTTCCCTGCTGACCTCGCCGATCCGCAGGAAACGGACGGAAGAGCGGCGCGAGAACATGGTGAGCTACGGCGGCCAGCGCCACGCCGTCGCCGGCGGCGGCGAGCAGATACTCAACCTGCTGCTCTCGCTGTACGAAAACATGCTCAACCAGAACCGGTATCTGGCGGCCACCCAGACCCAGCTCAACCTGCTCAACGAAAGCCTGGAGGATCAGGTGCGCGGACGCACCGCCGAACTGGAGCAAACCAACCGCGCCCTGCGCATTCTCTTCGCCTGCAACGTGGCGCTGGTCCATGCCCGGAGCGAAGAGGAACTGTTTCAGACGGTGTGCCGCCAGATCGTCGAGATTGGGGGTTATCTGCTGGCCTGGGTGGAATATCCGGGCGCGGCGGAGGGAGATTCGCCACGTGTCGGCGCCTGGTTCGGCGACGCGGCCGCCTGGCGCTGTCACGCCGAGATGGCGACGACGCCGGAGCATGCCGACCACTGTCTGGCCGCCATCGCGCTGCGCACGCGCGAAACCCGGGTATGCAACAACCTCCATGAGATGCCGGAATGCGCCTTCGGCCTCTTGCGCGAGGCAGGGGTGGCGGCGATCCTGGCCCTGCCGCTGCTGCACAACGGCGAGATTCACGGCGTTCTCATCACCTTTGCGTCCGTCGCCGACGCCTTCGGCGCCGCCGAGGTCGAGCTTGCGGAAGAACTGGCGGGCGACCTCGCCTACGGCATCGTCACCCTGCGCATTCGCGCCGAACTCGACCGCCACCGCGAACACCTCGAAGAACTGGTGGAGCAACGCACGGCCCAACTGGCCGAAGCCCGTCAACGCGCCGAAGCCGCGAACGAGGCCAAGAGCGCCTTCCTCGCCAACATGAGCCACGAGATCAGGACCCCGATGAACGCCATCATCGGTCTCACCCACCTGATGAAGCGCGCCGGGGCGACGCCCGAACAGATCGAGCGCCTCGGCAAAATCGACGGCGCCGGCCACCACCTGCTGTCCATCATCAACGACATTCTCGACCTCTCCAAGATCGAAGCCGGCCGACTGCAACTGGAAAGCACCGACTTTCACCTCTCCGCCATACTGGACAACGTCCGCTCCCTCGTCGGCGAGCAGGCCCGGGCCAAGG